>JBPCIT010000329.1:0-9257 GCA_051006015.1 Longimicrobiaceae bacterium | reverse complement strand
ATCCTGCGCAGTAACCCTCTCGCTCGGGTCGGGGGCGGCGCTCCCGGCCCGACTGCAGTCCCTGGCTGTGTAAGGCCCCGGCACCGTGCCGGGGCCTTGCGTGTCGCAGGGCCCCACGCCGCACACCTCCCGGCGGGGCACCGCCTCCTCGGAGGTCTGGCGCGCATACCAGGTGCGTTGAGCGCGGCAGCGCCGCCGCCGGGCGAGGCGGTGCTGACAGGAGGGCAGGTTGTGCTATAACGGATTCCGTAATACGTTGCATGTCGGGATGCCGAGGTAATCTCCGGGAGAACCGATGATCGTGTCGTTTCGGGATGCCGAAACCAAGGCCATCTACGACAGCGAGAGCACCAAGGCAGCGCGCCGGCGTCTTCCACCCGAGCTGTGGCGGATCGCACAGCGCAAGCTCGATCAGCTGCGTAGAGTCTCTCGGCTGGAGCAGTTGTCAGTGCCCCCCGGCAACCAGTTGGAAGCGCTCAAGCGGGAGCGCAGCGGCCAGCACAGCATCCGGATCAATGATCAGTACCGGATTTGCTTCGTATGGACGGAGCGGGGACCTGCAGACGTCGAGATCACGGACTATCACTGATCCAACGAAGCCGAGGAGGCCGATATGATCCGGGAGAACCTACCCACGAATCGCCCACCGACCCACCCGGGCGAGATGCTTCTCGAGGAGTTCCTCGTACCACTTCAAATGCCGCAAACGGAGTTCGCGAGGAGAATCGGGGTGTCGTACGTACGGCTCAACACCATCATCAATGGCCATCGCGGCGTCACGCCCGAAACTGCCTTGCGGCTGGAGCAGGCCACCGGGATGGACGCAGACTTCTGGCTCGGCCTGCAAGCAGACTGGGATCTCTGGCATGCGCTCCGCTCACCCGAGGCGAAGGAGATCGAGGCGATCGAACGAGTACCCGCGACGGCACGAGATTGAAGTACGGTCTCGCAGAGGAGCTGTGATGTACCGATCCGAGATCATCATCTACTGGAGCAGCGAAGACGAACGCTTCATCGCCGAAGTACCGGAGCTGCCCGCCTGCATGGCGCACGGGGACTCGCCTGCCGCAGCGCTTGCGAGCGCGCAGGAGGCCATGCGGCTGTGGATTGAAACGGCCGAAGAATTCGGCGACCCGGTTCCCGAGCCCGAGGGGCGCCGGCTCATGCTTGCGTAGCGCCGCGCTGTCTCATTTCTCACCTCTCCCGGCCCGACTCGGGTCCCCCCTCGTGCGCAAGGCCCCGGCTCCCCGCCGGGGCCTTGTGCGTTGGTGTGGCCGAGCGGCGACGCCGGGCAGGACGAGGAGGCGTGCGTTCGGGGTAATCGGGTGTTACCTTTCGCGGCAGTGGGTATCCCCAGCCATCGCCTGGAGGTGCACGTGAGCGTCCCAGCGATCGATCTCAGCGAGGCCACCCGCCAGCTGCGGGATCTGGTCGAGCAAGCCACCCGCGCGGGTGAGGTGGTGCTGACCCGCGGCGGTCAGATCGTGGCCAGGATCGTGCCGGTCGAGCCGCAGCGGAAACGGCGGCAGCCAGGGAGTGCGCGCGGCCTCGTCCACATGGCCGAGGACTTTGACGCCACACCGGACGACTTCCGCGACTACCTGTAGTGCCGTGGACTTGCTCCTCGACACCCACACGTTCCTCTGGTTCATCGACGACGATCCCCAGCTGAGCGCGACGGCGCAGCAGCACATCGGCGATCCGGGTGCGCGCGTGCTGGTGAGCCTGGTCAGTCTGTGGGAGATCGTGATCAAGCTGGGCACCGGCAAGCTCACTCTCGACCGCCCCCTCGAGGATCTCTGGCCGGAAAGCCTGGCGGAGAACCACTTCGAGCTACTGAACGTCACGACGGAGCACGTCCTCGCGGTACTCTCCTTGCCCTTCCATCACAAAGACCCTTTCGATCGGCTCCTCATTGCGCAGGCCGCCACGGCGGGTCTGCCGGTGGTCAGCGCCGATCCCGTCTTCGACGCCTACCCCGTCCAGCGCATCTGGTAGTCGCTCGATGGGCCGTGCCCCGCCCGGCCTGCCATCGGGCGCGTCAGATGCAGCACCAGAACCGCCTGATCCGGGCACCGGCCGAGGCCGAGGAGCCGGATTGGAGTGCTGCGTAAGCATGACTCTGCAGCGATCACAGGTGGTGCCTCTCGCTCGACGCTGCTCCATGTGCAACAGGAGTGATCTCCTCGTCGGAGGCGCTGCTCCCGGCCCGACTCGGGTCCCCTCTGGTGCGCAAGGCCCCGACTCCCCGCCGGAGCCTTGTGCGTTTGTATCGACTGCCTTGTGGCTGCAGCGGCGGGGGAAGAGTTACCTCGCGCCGTCATCCTCGCCTGTGGTGCGTGGGGCATCTTCCTCATTCCCGCCCCGGCGACGCTCCCCCTGCCGGCGCTCCCCGCGCCGACGTTCCCCCGCGCTCCGGTCGCCTTTCGCCTGATCGCGCATGTCGGCGGCGAAGTCGATCCCAGAGCCAGGCGGCTCGGGATGCTGCAGGGGATGTGTCTCCTGCCAAGCCCGCCACTCCGCCGCCAGCCCGTGCTCGGCGACGAAGGCCTCGACGGATTCCAGGATGCTCGAGAAGCGCTGCTGCAGATTGTGGTCATGGTTCGGCATGGCTCCACCTCGTTCTGATTGTGGCCCGGTGAATGCGCCGTCGGACGTGGCTGTGGGAAGTAGATCCGGACAACGCCTGAAAGGCAAGGAGGACTTGCGTTTCCTGCTGTGGCTGATTATCTCTTGAGCAGGCACTTGCTGCCGCGTTCTCCGTTACACCTGCACCCCTTTGGTACCGTCCGCGGCGACATCCCGCGTGGACCCCCCTGTGAGTTCCGGGCAATTGGCCCGGGTCTTTCCCATCCCTTCTGTCGATGGAGGCGTGAATGTTCCGATCTACGAGTATGTGGCGCTGCAACCGGGCCGGCGGCGGCTCATCGCGTATGCTTCCGGCCCTGCTGATCGCTGCAATGGCTGTGCTCGGCACGGCGACGCAGCTCACCGCCCAGGTGCGGGGCATCGTCTCGGGTACTGTGACCAACGCGCAGACGGGCCAGCCGATCGCCGGGGTCGGCGTCTCGGTGGCTGGTACCTCTTTCGGAATGCTGACGGGCGCGAACGGGGCGTACCGTCTGCAGCTCACCGCCGGCACGCATGAGCTGCGGGTGAGCGTGATCGGCTACGCGCCCGAGCGGGCGACGGTAGTGGTGCGCGCCGATGAGACGACCACCCAGAACTTCCAGCTCACTCCCTCCGCCATCGCTCTGGACCCGGTGGTGGCCACCGGCACGCGCCGTGTGGACCGCACGGTGACCGCCTCGCCGGTGCCGATCGATGTGGTCACCGCGCAGGTGATCCAGAACACGGGGCTGACCGAGACGAGCCAGATCATCCAGCGGTTGGCGCCCTCGGTCAACTTCCCACGCACCTCCATCGCCGATGGCACCGACCACCTGCGCCCGGTGACGCTGCGCGGGCTGGCGCCCGACCAGGTGCTGGTGCTGCTCAACGGCAAGCGGCGGCACAACACGGCGCTGGTACACGTCAACGGCACGGTGGGCCGCGGCTCGAGCTCCGTGGACCTGAACGCGATCCCGGCGAATGCCATCGAGCGCATCGAGGTGCTGCGCGACGGCGCGGCGGCGCAGTACGGCTCGGACGCGATCGCCGGCGTGGTCAACATCATCCTCAAGAGCGGCGAGCGGCAGGAGGCGACGACCACCTTCGGACAGGTCTACAGCAATGAGGACGGCCGCGAGCACCGCGACGGACAGGTCGTCAACGTGAACGGCACCGTTGGCGTGCAGTTCCCGGCCGGCGGCTTCGTGACACTGAACGGTGAGTTCCGCAACCGCGAGCTCACCAACCGCGCCTACCCGGACGCGCGCCCGCAGTACCTGGCCGGCGATCCGCGCAACACCGACGCGCCGATCATCTCGAGCTGGCAGGGAGACGGCGAGTCGCGCGATGTCGGCGCCTTCCTGAACGCTGCGCATCCTCTCGGCAACGGGTTGGAGATCTACGCCTTCGGCGGCGTCACGCAGCGGGAAGGTCGTGCGGCTGGCTTCTTCCGTCGCGCCAATGATGCGCGCACCGTTCGGACGATCCACCCGAACGGCTTCCTCCCCTGGATCGGCAGCGAGATCTGGGACTACTCCGGCTCTGGAGGCGTGCGGGGGATGCTCGGCGGCTGGCGCTGGGACCTGAGCTCCGTGTACGGCGGCAACTCCTTCCGCTTCAGCGTAGAGAACAGCAATAATGTCTCGATGGGTACCGGGAGCCCAACGAGCTTCTACGCCGGCACGCTGAAGTTCGATCAGTGGACGAACAACCTCGACCTCGCGCGCGAGCTGGACCTCGGCCTCGGCGCGCCGGTCAACATCGGCATCGGCGCGGAATTCCGCCTCGATGGTTACGGCATCGAGGCAGGCGAGCCGAACTCCTACGGTGACGGTGGCCAGCGCATCCTCGATGGCCCCTCGGCGGGTGGGCAGCCTGCCATCGGCTCCCAGGTCTTCCCCGGCTTCCGCCCCACCGACGAGGTGGACGTGAGCCGGAACAACGTCGCGGCCTACATCGACCTCGAGAGCAACCTGACGCCGCAGCTCCTGCTCAACGTGGCGGGACGCGCCGAGCGCTACAGCGACTTCGGCTCCACCGCGGACGGCAAGGTCGCGGCGCGCTTCGAGCCGGTGCAGGGCTTCGCGATCCGCGGCGCGGCGGGCACCGGCTTCCGGGCGCCCTCGCTGGCTCAGTCCTACTTCTCCGCGACCTCGACCAACTTCATCGTGATCAATGGCGTCAACACGCCATTCGATGTCCGCACCTTCCCGGTCAACACGCAGGGAGCGCTGATCCTGGGCGCACAGGAGCTGAAGCCCGAGCAGGCGGTCAACCTCAGTGCCGGCGTCTCGCTCGAGCCGCTCAGCGGCCTGACGGTGACCGCGGACTACTACGCCATCGACATCACGGACCGCATCGTCCTGTCGGGCAACTTCACGCAGCCTGCCGTCCGCCAGCTCTTCGAGCAGCAGGGGCTGGTCGGTGTCGGCGGCGGCCGCTTCTTCACCAATGCGATCGACACGGAAACGCGCGGCTTCGACGTGGTCGGCAACTACGGCGTGCTGCTGGGGAATGCCGGGCTGCTGCGCCTGGTCGGCGGGTACAACCAGAGCCGGAGCAAGGTAACGCGCGTCTCGGAGACACCGCCGGAGCTGAGTGCGTTCCAGTCGACGCTCTTCGATCGGATCGAGCGGGGGCGCATCGAGCAGGGCCAGCCCCGCAACAACATCAACCTGACGGTCAACTACACGCTGGGCGGTCTGGGGCTGAACCTGCACAACCAGCGCTTCGGCGAAGTCTCGCAGCTCGCCGCGGACCCGACGGGTGCGCTCGACCAGACCTTCAGCGCCAAGTGGATCACCGACCTGGATGTCTCCTACCGGGTGCTCGAGCGGCTGCGGGTGGCAGTGGGTGCGAACAACCTCTTCGACGTCTATCCGGACGAGTGGCTGGACTGGGATAGGGGTGTGCAGGGCGCGCTGACCACCAGCGGCATCTACCGCTATCCGGGCGGTACGGCGCCCTTCGGGATGAACGGCCGCTTCGTGTACATGCGGCTGACCTACGGGAGGTGACCCTCACCCCCTGCCCCCTCTCCCACGTGCGGGAGAGGGGGTTTTTCTATGCGCGCTACCGGAATGGCGGGAGAGTGGATCAGTCGTAGGGAGCGTGCCCGCGGTCGTAGTGGAGGCCAGACTCGCGCATCAGGTTCTGCCACTTCTCGCGCACCCAGCGTTCCAGCCCGAGCTGCATCCCCTGCGCCTCCTGCTGCGTAACCACCGGTGGCTGCGCGGAGGGAGGAGCCTCGATGCGCGCATAGGGGCTGCCGCCGTTGAAGACGAGCTGCGCCACCTCGCGGTCCGCGGCGCCGTAGGTCTCCTCCGCGGAGACGTAGTCGCTCCAGATTCCCCGCGCCTCCTCCTCGTGCAGGTACAGACGGATCTGCTCGGACTCGCCCTCGTCCCATGCGAATCCTCTCTCCTCGCGGCCCAGGTCAGCCGCCCGGCGGGCGACCTGCTCCCACTGCTCACGCGTCAGCGGAATCCCCAGATCCAGATTGCGTTCCTCCATGGCTCTCCTGATGGTTGGCGTCGATGGGCAGCAACGATGTGGTGGGGAGGAACGCGCAAGCGGGATGCCGGAACGGAGGGTCGCAGCCGGCACTTTCCTGCTCCTGCAACAGAATTGCGGGAGCGAACCGTAGTCCGCTCCCGTCCATGAGCGCCCATCTGCCGAACGGAGTTAGTCGGAGGCGGGGGAGCCGAGGCTCTCGCGGACGGCGTTCACCTTGCCCAGCTCGGTTGCGAGCCCCAGGGAGGCGTAGATCTCGCGCGCCTGATCGAGGTAGGCCGCGGCCTCCTCGTTGCGGCCGCACGCCACGTGCAGACGGCCGTAGCCGTGGTAGATGGACGCCTCCACCTTCCTCGGCATCTCGCGCTCCTGGCAGACGCAGAGCGCCTGCTCGTAAAAGACGAAGCCTTCCTCGTCGCAGCGGGTGCGCGCGATGGTGCCGAGCAGATCGTAGACGTCGACCAGATCGCGGATGAAGCGGTTCAGGATCGCGATCTCCTCCGCCTTGCGCGCCTGCTCCTCCGCCTCGAAGAGCCGGCCCTGGCGCACCAGCGCCTGCCCCAGGTTGACGCGCATCGTCATCTCCCAGAAGGCGTCGTCCGAGCGCTGCAGTCCCTCCCGGTACACCTGCTCCGCTCCCGCCAGATCGTTGATCTCGAGCAGAAGCAGCCCACGGTTGTTGTGCCAGTAGAGGAGGGCGGCCTCGCTCCCCGCGGCGTCGATGTAGTCGCGGGCCCGGTCCAGCAGCGCCTGCGCGCGCTCCGACTCGCCGTCGAGCAGCGCCATGAGGGAGAGATTGATGTAGAAGGGCCAGAAGAGGTCGGGGTCCTCGATCCCCTCGGCGAGCGTCAGGCCGCGCTCGTACCACTGCCGCGCCCGGTCCCGCTGGCCGCGGTCATCGCAGATGTTGCCCAGCCCCTGGCAGGCGATCACCTGGCCGGGCACATCGAGCTGATCGACGCTGAGCTGGTAGCTCTGCTCGTACCAGCTCCAGCCGTCGTCGAGGCGCCCCACCCCGCGGCAGATGCGGCCGAGGCGCCGCAGCGCCAGGATGTGCGGCGCCTTCTCCCGCAGGTCCCGCGCGATCTCGAGCGCCATCTCATAGAACTTCTCCGCCTTCTCCATGCGGCGCTCGGCCTCCTCGAGCTCACCGGCCTCGATGAGCCGGCTCGCCGCCGCCGCCAGGTTGCCCGCCTGCTGCTCGGCGATCGCCGTCAGGATCAGCTGGAAGAGCTCCTGCAGCCGCCGCTGCGCCCGCTCGGCGATGACGGGGATCAGCTCGCTCAGCTTGGCGGGATCGACGAGCCGCTTGCCGAGCGTGGCGTACGAGCCGGAGCGCGCCCACACCTTGTCGAGGTCAGCGCGCGAGGTCCCGATGACCGCGTCGGTGAGCGGCAGGAATTCCTCGGAGTCAGGGACGAGCGCAAGCGCACGCTCGACCCTAAGGTGCTGCGGCATAGACCCGTCCGGAAGAGATTGAAAGAGGGTGCTGCGAAGGGCCGCACTGGGGCGGCCCTGCCTGTCCGCTGCTATCAGCCGCCGGCCAGCACGTACTTGCCGGAGTAGCTCGAGAAGTGCGGCGTCGTTCCCTGCAGCCGGCTGCCGTCGGCGCTCGTCCAGCCGCCCAGCGAGCTCCAGGCGCCGTTCTCCCAGCGGCCGACCTCGATCGCCGCGCCCGAAAGAGAAACGCCCGAGAGCGGGAAGCTCAGCGTGACCGGTGTGTTGAACTGGATGCCGTGCGGCCCGAACTCGGCGATCAGCCGCTTGCCGAGCACCGCATCCTGCGGCAGATCGATGGTGATCAGCGCATCGTGCGGCAGCGCCCCGGCTGGGATGTCCACCCGGAAGCCGTTCAGCTCGACGAAGCCGCCCTCGGAGGCGCGAACGAACTTCTCCGCATGGCGCGCCTGCGTCAGGTCGGGCAGTGCGACGAACTCCAGCACCCCATTCACGTCGATGCCGCTCGCGCTCAGCAGCTTGGATGCCTCACCCTCCGGTGCCAGGGGGCTTCCCACCCGGTCGGAACAACCGGCGAGCACCAGCAGGGCAGCAGCGAAGAAGGAAAGAATACGGCGCATCTCAGGCAGCTCCTTTTCGGGTTCGGCTCGTTTTCATTATCAGGTCCGCACGGCTGAACATTAGCACGCATCGTGCCATCTCTGGAGGGGTTTTATCTTGAGGAAAAGCAAAGAGTTACGCAGGCTGGCCGTTTTCGGGCTGGCCCCTCATGCACAAAAATGGGGCATGGTTCACCATTATGGGGAACGCTACCCCTCCAGCCCGTACTCCTTGACCTTGCGCGTGAGGGTATTGCGGTGGACGCCTAGCATCTCCGAGGCGTGTCCGAGGTGGCCGTTCACCCGCTTCAGCACCTGGCGGATGTGGAGGCGCTCGACCTCGGCGAGCGGCAGCTCGGGGGAGTAGCCGGGGAGGGGGGAGGAATCATCGGCAGCCGGGGTGTACGGCTGGAGCTGCTCCAGCGGGAGGTGCTCGGGGAGCAGCACCGGCCCGGCGGCGAGGAGGACGGCCCGCTCGCTGACGTTCTTCAGCTCGCGGATGTTGCCCGGCCAGGCGTGGTTGTGCAGGCAGTCGAGCACCGAGCGGGCGATGCCGCCGATGTTGCGCCCGTAGTAGGCGGCAGTGCGGGCGACGAAGTGGCGGAAGAGCAGGTCGAGATCCCCGCCCCGCTCGACGAGCCGGGGAAGCTGCAGCGTCACCACCGCCAGGCGAAAGTAGAGGTCCTCGCGGAAGGTCCTGTCGGCGATCGCGCTGCGCAGGTCCTTGTTGGTCGCGGCGATCACCCGCACGTCCACCGCGATCCGCCCTTCGCCGCCGACCCGCTCGATCTCCCGCTCCTGCAGGGCGCGCAGGATCTTCGACTGCAGCGCCAGCGACATGTCGCCGATCTCGTCGAGCAGCAGGGTGCCGCCGCTGGCGCGCTCGAAGCGTCCGATCTTCCGGGTGATAGCGCCGGTGAAGGCGCCCTTCTCGTGTCCGAAGAGCTCGCTCTCGAGCAGATTCTCCGGAATCGCCGCGCAGTTGATCGCCACGAAGGGACCGCTGGCGCGGTCGCTGTTCTTGTGGATCGCGCGCGCCACCAGCTCCTTGCCGGTGCCGCTCTCCCCGAGGATCAG
>JBPCIT010000328.1:0-4070 GCA_051006015.1 Longimicrobiaceae bacterium | reverse complement strand
AGATCACTATGCGCTCCGAGGAATTCGACACATACCTCGTCCTTGGCGTCATGCAGCACGGGGAGATGCGTGAGCTTCAGCGAGACGACGACAGCGGCGGAGGCGAACATGGTACCGACTCGCGCCTTCGGATCACGCTTCCCGAAGACGGCGAGTACATCATCCGTGCGGAGGCGATGGACGGCGATATGAGAGGAGCGTTCACCCTCACCCTTGAGCAACTTCCTCCATCGGTTCTCCCCACTCCGCGGCCAATCGAGCGTGGACGGACGGTGAATGGGGAGCTGCGCGAAAGAGATCCAGAACTGGATGACGGCCAGTATTACCACCTCTGGTCTCTCTCTGCGCAAGCGGGCGAGCGCATCCGCATCAGCATGCAGTCGGAAGCGTTCGATACTTATGTTGCCCTCGGCCGACTGGCGGGGAGCGAATTCGTCGAGATCGCGGCGACTGATGATGGTGGCGAGGGAACCAATTCGCTGCTCGAGGTCACCGTTGAGGAGATGGGCATCTACGTGATCCGGGCCACCACCTTCTTCGCCGGGGTACCCGGGCCATACACCTTGAGGGTGGACCGGATTCCATGACGGGCAGCCAGTCCACTCGAATGTTACGATCCCGCCAGGATAACGTCACGTCGCGCGGTCGTAGAGGATCGCCTTCTTCACCTCGCCGATGGCCTTGGTGATCTTGATCTCGCGGGGGCAGGCTTCGGTGCAGTTGAAGATGGTACGGCAGCGCCAGACGCCCTCGCGGGTGTTGAGGACCTCCAGGCGCTGCGCTGCGCCCTGGTCGCGGGTGTCGAAGATGAAGCGGTGCGCGTTGACGATGGCGGCGGGGCCGACGAACTGCTCGTTCGCCCAGAAGGAGGGGCAGGAGGTGGTGCATGCCGCGCAGAGGATGCACTTGGTGGTGTCGTCGAAGATCTCGCGCTCGTCGGGGCTCTGGAGGCGCTCGCGGATCGGCGGACGGGTGTCGTTGATCAGGAAGGGGAGCACGGAGCGGTACTGCGCGAAGAAGGGCTCCATGTCCACCACCAGATCCTTGATGACGCGGAAGCCGAGCAGCGGCTCGATAGTGACGGTGCTGCCGACGTCGCGCATCAGCACCTTGCAGGCGAGGCGGTTGATGCCGTTGATCCGCATCGCGTCCGAGCCGCAGACGCCGTGCGCGCAGGAGCGGCGGTAGGAGAGGGTCCCGTCCTGGTACCACTTCACCGCGTTGAGCGTGTCGAGCACCCGGTCGGTCGGATCGACATCGACGACGTACTCCCGCAGCGCGGGCTCCTCCTCCAACTCCGGGTTGTAGCGCAGAATCTTGACCGTTGCCTTCGGCATCAGTAAACCCTCTCCTTGGGCTGGAAGCGCGTGATCACCACCGGCTTGTAGCGCAGGTCGATCGACCCGTCCTCCGCGCGATACGCCAGGGTGTGCTTCAGCCAGTTCTCATCGTCACGGTCGAGGAAGTCCTCGCGCAGGTGGGCTCCCCGGCTCTCGGTCCGGTTGAGCGCGCAGACGGCGGTGACCTCCGCGAGATCGAGCAGATTCCTCAGCTCCCACGCCTCGAGCACGTCCATGTTGTAGCGCTTGCCCTTGTCCATCACCAGCACGTTGCGGTAGCGCTGCTTCAGCTCGCGAATCTTGTCGACCGCCTCCCGTATCCCCTCATCCTCGCGGAAGACGCTCACGTGGTCCATCATCGTGTCCTGCATCTCCTCGCGCAGCTTCGCCGCAGGCTCGCCGTCGCGCGTCTCCAGCAGTCGCGCGAACTCCTCGCGGATCGCGCCGGTGGGATTCTCCGGCATCGGTCCGAGGTCGGCGAACTTGCAGTAGCGCGCCATCTCCTCGCCCGCGCGCTTGCCGAAGACGACCAGGTCGAGCAGGGAGTTGGTCCCCAGGCGATTGGCGCCGTGTACGGAGACGCACGCCGTCTCGCCCGCGGCGTAGAGGCCGTGGAGGATGGTCTTCTGATCGTCGATCACCACCTGGCCGTAAATGTCGGTCGGGATGCCGCCCATCGCATAGTGCGCGGTGGGCTGGATCGGCATCGGCTCCTTCACCGGATCGACGCCGAGGTAGGTGCGGCAGAAATCGGCGATGTCGGGGAGCTTCTTCTCGATCACCTCGGCGCCCAGGTGGGTGGCGTCGAGGTAGACGTAGCGCTTACCGTTGATCCCCCGCCCCTGGCGGATCTCCCGGTAGATCGCGCGCGCCACTACGTCGCGCGAGGCCAGATCCTTCATGGTCGGCGCGTAGCGCTCCATGAAGCGCTCCCCGTGGTCGTTGCGCAGCACCCCGCCCTCGCCGCGAACCCCCTCCGTGATCAGGATGCCGAGCCGGTAGATCCCCGTCGGGTGGAACTGGTAGAACTCCATGTCCTCGAGCGGGATGCCACGCCGCAGCGCGATCGCGGGTCCGTCGCCGGAGCAGGCGTGCGCGTTGGAGGTGATGGACCAGACGCGGCCGAAGCCGCCGGTCGCCAGGCATACCGCCTTGGCGTGGAAGATGTGAAGGTCGCCGGAATCCACCGCGTAGGCGACGACGCCGACGCAGCGGCCCTCTTCGAGCATCAGGTCCACCACCTGATACTCATCGAAGAAGTCCACCCCGTTCTTGATGCAGTTCTGGTAGAGGGTCTGCAGGATCATGTGCCCGGTGCGGTCCGCCGAATAGCAGGAGCGACGAACCGGACCCTCGCCGAAGTGGTGCGAGTGCCCGCCGAAGGGACGCTGCGCAATCTTGCCGTCAAGGGTGCGGGAGAAGGGGAGCCCCATGTGCTCGAGCTCGACGACCACTCCCACCGCCTCCTCGCACATCACCTGAATGGCGTCCTGGTCACCCAGATAATCGGAACCCTTTACGGTGTCGAAGGCGTGCCACTCCGGGTGATCCTCCTCGAGGTTGCCCAGCGCCGCACCGATGCCGCCCTGGGCCGCTCCGGTGTGAGAGCGGGGCGGATAGAGCTTCGAGATCACCGCGGTGCGCAGCTCCGGGTGGCGGGAGAGGTAGATCGCTGCCATCAAACCGGCGCCACCCCCGCCCACCACCAGCGCGTCATAGGTGTGGGTGTAGATCATCGATTGGCGAAATAGGCCGCGGGATTGAAGGTAAGCAGCGCGAAGATCGCTGCCGCGAGCGCACCCAGCACGATGGTGTAGACCACGGCCTTGACGGCGAGCTGCGGCCCCGGCCGGCGAACGTAATCCTCGATCGAGTAGCGGGCGCCATTCAACCCGTGCAGCATCGCGAAGCTGACGAGAGCCACGTTGAAGAAGCGCCACCAGGGGTTACGCCAGCGCTCGATGACCACCGCCGAATCGAGGTGCTCGACGCCGATCACCAGGTTCCACCAGATGAGGTGGTAGAGGGCGAGAAAGATGAGCGCCAGGCCAGTGATGCGCATGAAGAACCACGAGTAGACCTCGAAGTTGCTCTTGCCGCCTCCGGGCCAGCTGTAGCCGCCGCCGCTCCGCGGAGCGCCGCGCTCGACCACCTTCGGGGGTGCGCTCATCGCGCCGCCTCCGCGCCCGTGCCGTGCGTGTCCAGGCAGGCCGGCGCATTCGGCTGCACCGCGCAACGCTGCTCGTGGCGACCCGTTCCCGGCTCATTTGCGAGCCCCAGGAGCGGGGCGACCATGATCCAGGTTATCGGAATCATGGCGAGAAGCACGATGACCGCGGCGACCCAGGAGAGCTCGCGCTGGCGCTGCATCACGTATGGCCAGAAGTCCTGGACGATGATCCGCAGACCGTTCACCGCGTGGAAGAGCACCGAGAAGAAGATCAGCAGCTCGGCGAAGCGGAAGAACGGGCTCTTGTACATCACCAGGAAGTTGTCGTAGGTAGCGGGGCTGTAGATGACCGTCGCCGTCTCGACAACGTGAATGATCAGGAAGAGCAGCACGCCCAGCCCGGTCAGGCGGTGCAGGATCCACGTCCACATCCCCTCGCGTCCCTTGTAACGCACCGCGTGCCCCAAGAGGCGGACGCGTTCGGCCAGTGCCATGTTCGAATCTCCGAAGTAGCTTACGGTTTTATTGACGAGGGCTGCGCCCCCCTCGGAGGCGCGGGG
>JBPCIT010000327.1:0-18933 GCA_051006015.1 Longimicrobiaceae bacterium | reverse complement strand
GCGCGGTGGCGATCGTGATGCCGCGCGCACGCTCCTCGGGCGCCTTGTCGATGTTGTCGAAGCTCACGAAGTCGGCCAGCCCCTTGGCCGCCTGAATGCGCGTGATCGCCGCGGTCAGCGTCGTCTTGCCATGATCGACGTGCCCGATCGTCCCTACGTTCACGTGCGGCTTGGTGCGCTCAAACTTGGCCTTCGCCATTGATCCAGAACCCCGGTTCAGCGAGGTGAAAAGGAGTGGGGAGATTGCAAGGAGCTCACGACGGGATTCGAACCCGTGACCTCTTCCTTACCAAGGAAGTGCTCTGCCGACTGAGCTACGTGAGCCCTGTCCCCGGCCCGGACCCCCCGGACCCGAACAACAAGACCGAACCGTCCTGCGCGGCCCTTCCGCCGCGCAAGATCGGCAACAAGATGGAGCGGGCGACGAGACTCGAACTCGCGACCCTCAGCTTGGAAGGCTGATGCTCTACCAACTGAGCTACGCCCGCCCATGTACTCTCTGCCCGGCCAGGGAACGGCACCCCTTCCGAGGCGCCCCTCCGGATACAGCAAACCGCAGGCGGTCCGCGGCACGTGGCCACGAGCCGCCTGCTCCGGTTTCGGCAAGCTGGCGAAGGGACTTGAACCCCCAACCTGCTGATTACAAATCAGCTGCTCTACCGATTGAGCTACGCCAGCGCAGTCATCCGCCGGGCAAGACTCCTATAATAGACGTACCCTGGATTTGTGTCAAGTGGAGAGGGTCCACCGCGGACCCTGGGGCGTGTCCTCCACGGTGACGCCGCGCGCGGCCAACTCGGCGCGCAGCGCATCGGCACGTGCGAAGTCGCGAGCGCCCCGTGCCGCCTGCCGCTCGGAGATGCGCTCCTCGACCCAGGCGGCGAGCTCGGGATCCACGACATCCTCGCGATCAGCGAGCTCGAGGAAGTGCAGCACGCTGTCCATCCGGGTGAGGGCGTCCAGCCCCGCCGCCTGCTCCGCCTCGGTGATCGGCCGCCGCCCCAGCCCGTCCAGCCGGAGGTTCACCTCCTTGACCAGCCCGTGCACCGCGGCGAGCGCGACGCTGGTGTTCAGGTCGTCGTCCATGGCGCGGGCAAAGGCGCCGAGCGCCTCCGCGGCGGAGTCATGGAGCCGGGGCACGTCGTCGTGGGCGGGATGGAGCACGGCGGGGTGCTCCCGCAGCCGGTCGCGCGTCGTGCGCACCCGCCGCACCGCCTCCTCCGCCGCATCGAGCGCCTCGAAGGAGAAGTTCACCTTCGCGCGGTACTTGGTGGTCAGGAAGACGTAGCGGATGGCGGAGGGCTTGATGCCCCGCGCGATCAGATCCTGCAGGGTGAAGAAGTTGCCGAGCGACTTGGCCATCTTCTCCCCCTCGACCAGGAGGTGCTCGCCGTGCAGCCAGTAACGCACGAACGGCCTGCCAGTCGCCCCCTCGGACTGGGCGATCTCGTCCTCGTGGTGCGGGAAGATCAGATCGACGCCGCCCGCGTGGATGTCGAAGCTCTCCCCCAGCTCCTGCATGCTCATCACCGAGCACTCGATGTGCCAGCCGGGCCGCCCCCTGCCCCAGGGGGTATCCCATGCGGCACCTACCTGCTCATCCTCCGGCTTGCCGGCCTTCCAGAGAGCGAAGTCGCGCACGTCCTCCTTCTCGTACTCGTCGGCAGCGACGCGCTCGCCCCGGCGCCCCTGGCTGAGGTCGACGCCGGAGAGCTTGCCGTACTCCGGGAAGGCGGTGATGTCGAAGTAGACGGAGCCCTCCGCCGCATAGGCGAGCCCGCGCTCCTCCAGGCGGCGGATCAGCTCGATCATGCCGGGAATGTGGTGTGTGGCGCGCGGGTAGGCGTCGGCGCGCACAATGCCCAGGGTGTCGAGGTCGCGAAAGAAGAGCTCCGTGTAGGGAGCCGTGTACTCCTCGAGCGAGACGCCCTGGCGCAGCGCCCCCTTGATGGTCTTGTCATCCACGTCGGTGAGGTTCATCACGAAGTGAACCTCGTAGCCCCGGTACTCGAGGTAGCGGTGGAGGATGTCGGCGAAGAAGAAGGTGCGCATGTTGCCGATGTGCGGCGGCGCGTACACCGTCGGACCACAGGTGTACATCCCGACCTTCCCCTCCCGGAGCGGGACGAACTCCTCTTCGCGGCGCGTGAGCGTGTTGTAGAATCTCAGAGGCATTTCACTGCGCGCTTTCCGGGAGCATTCCGGCTCGCTCCGAGTTCGTGAGCGCGGGCGGCATCTGCCCTTCGCCCCAGTAGAAGGTGCGGTGAGGATAGGGGATCTCGATGCCCTCGGCGTCGAAGCGGCGCTTGATGCGGCGGCGCAGCTCGCGCGCCACGTCCCACTGCTTGAGCGGAATCGTCTTCACCATGATGCGGATGTTGACCGCGGACTCGCCGAAGGACTCGATCCCCGGCACGGTCGCCTCCTCGACAAGGAGGGGCTGCCACTCGGGATCCTCGCCGAGCTCGCGGCCGACCTCGCGCATCACCTCCATGACGCGATCGACGTCCTCCCTGTAGCCCACCCCGATGTCGAGTACCGCGCGCGACCAGGAGCGAGTCAGGTTGCTCACCCGCTTGATCTCGCCGTTGGGGATGACGTGCACGGTACCGTGGACGTCGCGCAGCACCACGACCCGCAGGGTCATCCGCTCGACCGCTCCGCTCACGTCGCCGATCCGCACCACGTCGCCGACGGCGAACTGGTTCTCGAAGAGGATGAAGAGCCCGCTGATGATGTCGCGAACCAGCGACTGCGCGCCGAATGAGATCGCCAGACCCACCACACCGGCGCCGGCAAGGAGCGGGCCGATGTTGACGCCGAGCGCCTGCAGCACCATGAAGAGGCTCATCACCACGATGAGCACGATCCCCATGCTCCGCACGAGGCCGATCAGGGTGCGGGCGCGCTGCTCCTGCAGCGTCACCGCGCCCGGCTCGCCGCTGGCGATCGCCTGCTCGATCCAGCGCATCAGCATCCTGAGGACGCGGAAGGCGACCCACGCCAGCAGCAGGATGAGCAGCAGCCGCAGCCCCGTGTTGATGAAGGCAGCCCAGTTCACCGCCACCTCACCCTCGGGGAAGAGACGCCGCTGGATCCAGGCGAAAGGATGGTCGAGAGTCAAGTGAATCATGGTAAGGTGTTCAGGGAGCGGATCGTTTCCTCCCCAAAATAATCGCCGCACCACCGCGGGTCGAGCGGACGGTGGTGCGGCGGTCGTGTGAGAGCAGGGAGAACCCTTCGGGCGGCCGGCTCGCTACGGCAGGAGGCGCAGCTCGCGGATTCGCCAGGCGTTTCCTTCCCAGACGGTGCCTACGTAGACGGTCGAGGAGTGCGGCACGGTCACCCCGCGCGAGCGCGACATCCAGGTCAGCTCGCCGAAGCCGCGCAGCGGGCGCCCGCCCGCCACCGTGACACGGGCGGGACGGAGGGAGAGGCTCTCCCGCTCGGCGAAGAGGGCGCGCAGCGCGGCGGCGGCGTGGCGCCCCTGCACCGCGCCCGAGGTCTCCCCCACATCCAGGTGGATCCTGCCATCGCCCGGCGCGAGATCCGCGAGCGCGGCCGCATCCCCGGCCGCCCAGAGGCGGGCGACCTGCAGGATGAAGGCCTCCAGCGGCGCAGGCTGCGTCTCCTGCGCCACCAGCGGCCGCGCATCCGACAGCGCGAGCAGCGGAAGGATCAAAAGAATAAAGAGCAAACGCTTCATGAACAGCTGTCCTCGTGCGGGCCACCGCCCGAAATAGATGCAAGCACCCGGTCGAACGCGGCCGCCGGATTGGCGGCGGTGCTCACCGAGCGCCCGATGACCAGATAGTCGGCGCCCGCCTGCGCGGCCTCCGCAGGGGTGGCGACGCGCGCCTAATCCCCCGGAGCGTCGCCCGGGAGGCGGATGCCGGGGGTGAGCACCCGCAGGTCGGGACCGCAGCGGGTTCGGATCTGCCGCACCTCGCCCACCGAGGCTACGACGCCGTGAATGCCTGTCCCGGCGGCGAGCTCCGCCAGCCGCACCACCTCCTCCGCCATCGAGACAGAGGATCGGCCCCAGAGGCCGGCCACCTCTCCCCCGGAGAGGGAGGTGAGCAGAGTCACGGCGAGCAGCTGCAGCCTGCCTCCCCCGGCCTCAGCGGCGGCGTGGGCAGCCCGCAGCATCGCCGCGCCACCGGAGGCGTGCACCGTGAGCAGCTCCACCTCCAGCGCGACCGCAGCCGCGACGGCGCCCGCCACGGTGTTAGGGATGTCGTGCAGCTTGAGGTCCAGAAAAACCCGGCGGCCCCTCGCCCGCAGCTCCCGCACGACCGAGGGGCCGGCGGCGGTGAAGAGCTGCAGCCCCACCTTCACCCACTCCGCGGTGGGCAGGCGCTCCGCCAGAGCGAGCGCCTGCCGCGCGTCGGCAACATCCAGAGCCACGATCGGAATCGGTCGGCTCGGCGCGGCGGAGCGCTCGGACGGCGCGCGGAAATTCATGCTGTAGGGTACCCGCGCAGGCCCCAGGAGATCCCACTCGCATGGACCACGGAGGGAGAGTACCGGGCTGGGCTACGCGCCGCGCAACCTCATGCGCCATACGGTGATAGGCGGTTCGGGCGCACGGGACCGTGGCGATCGACAGCGGAGACCGGACTACGAGTCGTTCGCCAGCCGGGCGCCGGAGGGGCGCGCGAAATAGTCGCCGATGCCGCGCGCCAGGCTGCGCGCGATCTGCCGCTGGTGCTCCCGGTCGCGCAGGAGCCGCTCCTCGGTAGGGTTGGTGAGGAAGCCGATCTCCACCAGCACGGCCGGCATGAAGGCGCCATCGAGAACCACGAAACCCGCCTGCTTCACGCCGCGGTTCGGTCCCGCGTGGGTGGAGGCGAGCCGCGCCTGGATGAGCGCCGCGCCATCGCTGGAGTCACGGAGGTACTTGTTCTGCTGGAGGTCGCGCAGGATGAAGCTGAGGGGGTCCATCTGCTGCGCGTCGCTCTCGAAGCGTTGCGCGGAGTTCTCCCGGTCTGCGACACGGCGCGCATCCGCGGTGCGCGCCTCGGAGAGGAAGAAGGTCTCGACACCGCGCGCCGTGCGGTGGTCGCTGGCGTTGCAGTGGATGGAGATGAAGAGCGCCTCCCGCCCCCCATCGCCGCGCCAGGCGTTGGCCATGCGCGTGCGGTCACGCAGCGCGACGAGCGTGTCACGCTCGCGGGTCAGCCGCACCTCGTAGCTCCCCGCCTCCCGCAGCAGCTCCGCGAGCTGGCGGGCGATGGCGAGCGCGACATCCTTCTCGCGCGTACCGCCGAGGCCGGTGGCGCCCTTGTCCACCCCGCCGTGCCCCGCGTCGATGATCACCAGCCTGGGTGCGTCGGCGGGGGAGCTCCCGTTCCGCTGCGCGAGCCCCAGCGACGGACTCCCCAGCAGCAGAGCGAGGAGCAGGGGGAGGAGCATCAGCTGGCTAGGAGGCTTTCCAGGCACGTTCCATCTCGCGTTCGTGCTCGCGGCGGCGCAGGTCCTCGCGCTTGTCGTGCAGCTTCTTTCCCTTCACCAGGGCGAGGCTCACCTTGGCGATGCCGCGCCGGAAGTAGATCTCCAGCGGAACCAGGGTGAGTCCCTGCTGCTCGACCTGGCCGGTCAGGCGGCGGATCTGCTGACGGTGGAGGAGGAGCTTGCGCGTCCGCAGCGGGTCGTGGTTGAAGCGGTTGCCGGCCTCGTACGGCGAGATGTGCAGGTTGTGGAGCCAGAGCTCTGCGCCGTCTACACGGGCGAAGGCGTCCTGAAGGTTGGCGCGCCCCTGCCGCAGCGATTTGACCTCCGTGCCCCGCAGCATGATCCCGGCTTCCCAGGTCTCGAGGACGTGGTACTCGTGGCGGGCCTTCCGGTTCCGGACCACGATCTGGGTCTGTTCACCGTTGCCGTCCGAAGACTTCGTCATGGTGTGAAGGTCAGCGTGGGGTGGTCCGCGCCCGCGCTCCCGCCCGCCCTGCGGGAGGCATAGCCGGGGGGGACGGATCGCTAGTAAATGATCACCGGGGTGCCCACCTCGACCTCGTGGTAGAGGCGGCGCGCATCCTCGTTGGACATGCGGATGCAGCCTGCGGAGACCGGCTGCCCGAGCAGCTCAGGGAAGTTGGTGCCGTGGATGGCGATCTGCTCCTCCATGAACATCGCGCTGGTGCCGAGCATCCCCGGCTCGCGGCGCCGCGGCGAGTCCTCCGGCGGGATCGGTTCGCCGCGCTGGACGAAAGCCCAGTCGGGGACATTCCAGACGGGATCCTTCTCCTTGCGCTGGATGCGGAACATCCCGCGCGGGGTGGAGAAATCCCACTTCTGCCCCGCACCCTCGAGGCGCGTGCCGCGACCCGTGCCGACCAGGGCCGACCAGATCACCCGATCCCCCTCCATCAGGTAGAGGCGGTGCTCCTGAAGGGAGACGACGACATAGCGGCCCTCGACGTTGACGGGGGGATCCCGGTAGCGCGCGCTCCCCTCCCGCTCGCCCCCGTAGGCGACCGCGAGCGGTGAGCCGGGCAGCCCCTGCGCCACGGCGGGAGTGACAGCCAGCGCCAGCAGAAGCATCCCGCAGATGGTCATCGCACGATACAGCATCATTCCAGCAGCTCCCTCTGTTGACGACGGACGCGAGACAGCTCGTACACCTGACCCACCTCGCCTCCCAGCACGAAGACGAACGCGGAGTAATAGATCCAGAAGACGAGAACGATCAGGGTAGCCAGATACCCGTAAGTGGAGGCGTAGTTCGCGAAGCTCGCAACGTACCAGGCGAAGCCTGCCTTGAGGATCTCCCAGACCACGGCGGTGAAGGTCCCCGCGACCAGAGCCGCCCGCCAGGGAAGGCGGCGAGCGGGAAGATAGCGGTACATCAGCACGAACATCAAGAAGATGAACCCGAAGGCGAGGAGCTGCGCGTAGATGGCGCGGAAGGCGCGAACCTCCGCCCCCTCCCGGACACCCAGCAGCTCGAAGCCATAGGTGTTGATCGCCTCGAGCGCCACCGTGATGCCGGTGTTCAGCAGGAAGAGCGAGCCGGCGATCAGCACCATGAAGGCGTCGAAGATCTTCCCCTGCACGATGCCGCGCTCATCCGGCAGGTCGAAGACATCCCGCAGCGCGCTGCGCAGGGAGCCGATCAGCCGGGTGGAGAACCAGATGAGGAGCGCGAGACCGAAGATGCCGGCGGTGGTGCTGCCGGTGATGAGGTCGTCCACCATGGTGCGGGTGAAGGAGACCACCTGGCGGGAGGCGGGAAGGATGGAGATCACGTACTCGACGGCTGCCTGCTGGGGATCTTCGACGACCGCCTGCAGGACATAGCCGAAGATCGCCACGAGCAGGAGCAGAAAGGGGATCGCCGCGATCAGCACGTTGAAGGCGATCCCCCCCGCCAGAAAGAAGATGTCGTCCTGGCCGGCTTTGTCGTAGACGCGGGCGACGAAATCGAAGCCCCCGCGCAGCATCCGGGCGAGGGCACCGCGGGCGGCGGCAGTGATCTGCCAGGCTTTCAGCGTCCGCGAGCGGTAAGACATCGTCCCGAACCACAGCCGCCGGGGTTGCACCGCGGCGGCGGGGCGAGCTACCCGAGGTTGGGGCGCGGAATGTCCTCCTCGATGACCGTCGTCTCGATGATCACCACATCGGCGTCGGCAAGAGGAGGGGTGCCGAGAGGGTCGAGGTCGGTGCCGGCCCCGAAGGCACTGGCACTCTTGGCCTCGGAGACCCGGCGCTCGAGGTCCTCACGCGTGTCGCGCGCGGCATCGCGGCCCGCGTCCACCGCCTGGCGGGCCTGCTCGGCGCCGGTCGCGACGGCGTCGCGGACGGCGTCCACCCGATCCTGCACCGCGTCCCGCGTGCGCTCGACCGCCCCGACGACAGCCTCCCGTGCATCGTGGACCCGATCCTCGGCGGCGGTGCGCAGGCGGCGGGCGCTGTCGCGGATCTCCTGCTGCGTCTGCTCACCGGAGCGCGGAGCAAAGAGCAGAGCGATTCCCGCGCCGACCAGGGCGCCCCAGAGGAAGGGGGCTACGGCGCCGCTGCGCCGCTCGACGACGATGTACGGCAGGTCCTCGTGATCTACCATGGGATGTTCCTTTCAATTGAGCCGGTGTGAAAAGGCCAGGGAGCTACGCCGCTCCCAGCCGCGGGGGCGGACCCTGCAGGGCGCGCCGGAAGCTGGACAGGTCGAGCGGCTTGCGGAAAAAGAAGTCCGCTTCCCGCCGCAGCACCCGTTCCGCCTCGTCTCCGCCGGAGGCGGCAGTGATGAAGATGAAGACGATCGCGTCCTTGAAGGCCGAGCGCACCTGCCGCAGGATCTGGAGCCCGTTGATGTCGGGGAGATGGAAGTCACAGACGACCGTGTCGGGCCGGAAGTCGCGGAGGCACTCCAGCCCCTGCGCGCCCGTCTCGGCGGTGCACACCTCGTAGCCCTCCTCCGCGAGGAGGCTGCCGAGCGCGTCCCGCGCGGCCGGTTCGTCTTCGATGACGAGAATCCGTTGCGCTGCCATTGCTCCACCTGCCTGAGACATCTCCCGAACCCATCCTCCCCCCATGTCAGGGGAAGCAAGCGGTATGCCATGTAAGGGGCAAAGAAAAAGGGGCAAGCCGACTTGAGCAGCTTGCCCCTTTCTCCGCCTCCGCTTCCTATGGCGTCGGCGCGGGGTCGGGAGAGAGGAAGAGTGAAAGCCTGGAGCGCAGCTCTTCCGCCTCGATCCCCAGCAGGGTGGCTGCCTTCTGGTGGTCGCCCTCGGCGAAGGAGAAGGTCTTGAGCACCAGCGCGCGCTCGGCCTGCTCGAGTGGGGTACCAACGGGGATCCGCACCTCACGATCCTCGCTGGAGATCAGCTCGTGACCGCGCAGATCCGCCATGGTGACGTGGTCGCCGCGCGCCAGGATCACCGCCCGCTCGATGGCGTTCTTGAGCTGCCGCACGTTGCCGGGCCAGCGGTAGGAGTGGATGAACTCGAACGCATCCGTCGCGAAGCCGGTGAGCGTTTTGCCGTTCTCCTCCGCGAAGCGGCGCAGAAACGTCTCCGCCAGGATCTTGACGTCGCTCCGGCGCTCCCGCAGCGGCGGGAGAGAGATGGGGATCACCGCCAGGCGGTGGTAGAGGTCCTCCCGCAGCTCGCCCTTCTCGATCGCCTTGTTGACATCCTTATTGGTCGCGGCGACCACACGGATGTCCACATGGATCTCCTTCTTGCCGCCGAGCCTGCGAAAGGCGCGCTGCTCCAGGGCGCGCAGGAGCTTGACCTGGATGTCCGGCTCCATCTCGGCGATCTCGTCCAGGAAGAGGGTGCCGCTGTCGGCCATCTCGAAGCAGCCGGCCTTCTCGTTGAGCGCGCCGGTGAAGGCACCTTTTTCGTGGCCGAACAGCTCGTTCTCGAGGATTTCGCGCGGGAAGGCAGCGCAGTTGATGGCAATGAAGGGTCCCTTCTTGCGGTTCGACTTCTCGTGGATCGCCTGGGCCACCAGCTCCTTGCCGGTGCCGCTCTCGCCCACGATGAGGACGCTCGCGCCGGTGGGGGCCACGGCCTCGATGGTGCCGTAGATCTGCCGCATCTCCTCGGACTGGCCGATCAGGCCGCCGAAGCGCGTCAGGTTGGCCATGCGCTCCTCGAGAGCGCGATAGGCCTGCTGCACGCTGTACTTCTCCATGGCCTTCGGGATCAGCGCCTTGAGGCGCTCGATCTTGAGAGGCTTCTCGAGGTAGTCGTAGGCGCCCTGGCGCATCGCCTCGACTGCCGAGCCGACGGAGGCCTCGCCGGTGATGATGATCACTTCGCTGGGAATACCCGCCTCGCGCATGCGCGCGAAGAGCTCGAGGCCGTCGACCTGAGGCATGCGCAGGTCGGCGAGCACCACACCATAATCGCTCTCCTGCACCATATCCCAGGCCTGCTGGCCGTCGGGTGCCACATCCACCTCATAGCCATCGTCGGCGAGGAGCATCTGCAGCCCCTCGGCGACGTGGCGCTCGTCATCCGCAATCAGGATCTTCGCTTCCATACCCGCCCTCTCTCGTGAGTTAGGTAGTGCCCGACAGGGCAGATGGAAGATACCGACCGTCGCGGGTAACGGTCAACCCGCGTGGAGAGGAGGTTCCCGAAGGCTGGAGCGCGATCTGGAGCGAACGGAGGAGGGGGTACAGACTTTCCGGCCCGCGCCAGGCGGGAAGTTACCGCAGAGCTACCGGCTCAGGCGCGGGCGATCGGA
This sequence comes from Longimicrobiaceae bacterium, assembly GCA_051006015.1. Lineage (GTDB taxonomy): Bacteria > Gemmatimonadota > Gemmatimonadetes > Longimicrobiales > Longimicrobiaceae > JBPCIT01. The sequence goes on along the minus strand of JBPCIT010000327.1, from coordinate 8,739 downwards.
AGCGAGAGCGCGAAGGAGATTCCGTCGGGGGCGCCCTCGGCGTCGCCATTTGCCAGCTCGGCGATACGGAGGGTGCCGCCGACGGAGTCCGCCAGCACCCGGGCGGCCCTCAGACCTACCCCCTCACCACCCTCCCGCTCGGGAGAACGCGGCGAGCGCTCCGACGCCGTGATCCCCTGCACGACCAGCACGGCCTCATCCTCCTGCTGCTCGATCCGGATCGCCAGTGTGTCGCCGGCGGCGAGCACGTCCAGCACCTCGAGCACCAGGTTCAGGATGACCTGGCGAGCGGCGTCGCCCGGCACCCGCACCTGCGACGGCCGCCCGAGAGACTCGAAGCGGACGGAGACCTCCTGGTGGACCGCTTCGAGCTCGATCAGCTCGACCAGCTCGCCCAGCAGCTCATCGAGGGTGGTCAGCTCGGCGCCGCGCCCCGGCCGCGCCAGACGCAGCAGGAGTTCGATGCGCTTGTTCACCCGCTCGAGCTCGCCGTCCAGCACGCGGATGTAACGCATCATCTCGTCGGACTCCGCGGGCCCGCTGTAGCGCGCCACCCGCCGCTTCAGCACCTCCAGGTTGATCACCATGGAGTGGAGCGGGTTCTTGATCTCATGCGCGAGGTCGTCCGCCAGACGCTCGAGCAGATCGAGTTTATTCGTACGGGCGATCTGCAGGCCTGTGGCCTGAGGTCGGGTGCTCACAAGATTTCCTGACACCGGATCCGTCTCCGGGCCCGCTGGTGAAAACGACAAAATAGCTACTGTATGCCTCGCGATGCTGGTGGCCACCGCGTCGCTGCTCCGCCGGCACGATCCAACGCTTCAGGGGAGTCCTGAGCACATTCCGTTCCGCTCTTCCTGAGGAGCCGCGATGCGGCCTGGCGGCGGATGCGCACAAGACGAAGCGCCGGGAGCGTACCTGAGTGGCACGGCCTCCCGGCGCTCGTTCTCTCTCGCCGCGCAGATACCGCAGGAGCCTCAGTCGGAGAGATCCCAGTCGTCCGCCGCCGCCTTGACGCGCAGGGCGCTAGGGCCGGAGCGCCGGAGATCCGGGGCGGTCACGAAGCGGCGCACGATGTCGGCAGTGCCCTCGATGCGAAGAGTGCGGAAGAGGAAGGCGAACTGCTCGCGCAGCGTCTCGCGGATCTGCTCCCGGTTCTCCTCCGGCAGCTCCCACAGGCTGCGCTTGAAGGCACCCAGCGCCTTCTTGCGCGTCTTGTAGATGAACTGCTCCTCCGTATCGTTCTTGCGCTCGGCGGCGAACTCGGTGCGGCAGTGCTCGTACATCCGCTCGCGCAGCTCCCCCGGCAATGCCTCGTGCTCGAAGAGGATGTTCTGGAAGTTGGTCGCCAGGTGGATCTCCGCGGTCTCGACCTCCGGGAAGGTGCCGAAGGCCTCGGCCGGGAGCGTCGAGGCGCCGTGCTGCACCGCACCGGAGAGGCCGTACTCCTCGCGTGCGATGGTCGAGAGGCGCCGCAGCGTATCGAAGTCGATCGCCACGCTCGCGATCGAGCCGTCGGGGAGCACCACGCCGCCGTGGGTGGTGCCGGACTGGACGGAGATCTTCGAGAGCCCCGCCATCTCCTGCCCGTACTTGGCCGACTGGCGCTCGAGCTCGCGGTTGTAGCCATCCATGTAGGCGCGCAGCTCCTCGGGCGTCGAGTTCTCGGTGCCGACCTCGCCGATCTCGCCGCCGATGGAGACGGTGACGCCCTCCGGCTCGTGGCGGCGGATGTAGGCGGTCATGTCGGCGGAGAGGCGGTAGTTCACCTGCTGCTGCGCGTCGAGGCCCTCCTTCGAGAGATCCACCAGCGTGGAGGTGTCCACGTCGATGTTGTAGAAGCCGGCGTTGAGCGCCTCGAGCACCAGGTCGAGCACCGCGCGGGTCTCGCCCTCGGGATCGGAGGTGTACTTCTTGGCGTTGACCTGGAAGTGGTCGCCCTGGATGAAGAGCGGACCGCTCCACCCCTCGCGGATGGCGGCGGCGGTCATCGCCGCCACGTACTCGGCGGGACGCTGGTCGGTGTAGCCGATCTCGGAGCGCGCGATCTCGCAGATGAAGGCGCCGGCGTCCAGCTCACGGGCGGCGGCGAAGAGGGCGCGCGCGGTGTCGAAGGAGGCGGCGCGCACGTTCATCGCCGGCACGGTGAAGCCGGAGACCTCGCCCCGCCCGCGCGCCATGTACAGGTCGTGGATCGAGGCGAGCCGCACCCCCAGCTCCTGCCCGACCTCGCCGACCATCCAGCGGGCGGTGTCGCGCACGTCGGCGTCCTCGCCGAAGACGGCGGCGTGGATCAGCCGCTCGATGCCGCGCGTACGCACGGCGTCCTCATCGGTGATCCGCACCCCGCCATCCTCATCGACCTGCACCACATCGCGCAGGGAGTTCAGCAGGGTGCGGACGGAATCACGCTGGAGGATCTCGCGATCTTCGGCGGTGGAGGTGAGGATCTTGGCCATGGCTCCATGTCGATCTGGGAACGGTTACGCGGACCCGCGACCCGCTGCGGGGTGAGGGACCCGGAGTGAATTTTCACTGGAAGATGCAGGCCAACCGGGTGCAGGGCAACCGCCGAAGCGGTGAGGTACCGCCGGGGCGCCAGAGGTCCGGAAGGTGGTCTGCCGCTTGCGTGGCGGCGCGGGGCATGGAAACGCGTGGGAGAACGACAGCTTCGCTGCTGCGCACGGCGGCTCTCGGGGCGGCCGCACTGGGCGCCTACGCCTTCCTGGTCGAGCCCCACTGGCTGGAGGTCACCCGGCCGCGCATCCACATCCGCACCCTGCCGCCACAGCTCGAGGGGCTACGCATCGCGCTGCTGACCGATCTGCACCTGGGCGAGGGCACTTCGCCGGCGCTGATCCGCCGGGCGTGCGAGCTGGCGATGCGGGAGGCGCCGGATCTGATCGCCATCACCGGAGACCTGGCCGCCGACGACGCGCCGGGCTTCCGGGAGGTGCTGCAGGCGCTGGAGGGGCTGCACGCGCCGCTGGGCGTCTACGCCGTGCCGGGCAATCACGACTACATCGTGGGGATCGAGAAGTGGCACCGGGAGATCGCGGCGCATCCGGCGATCGAGGATCTTACCAACACCGCGCTGCTGCGCGAGGTGAATGGCGCTCGGGTGTGCATCGCGGGAGTGGACGATCTCTCCCAGGGAACGCCGCGGCTGGAGATGCTGCCGCCGCCGGAGCAGCGCGACCTCACCATCCTGCTCGCGCACGATCCGGATCAGGCCGAGCGCAGCCGCCGCGGCTACGACCAGGTGGACCTGATCGTGAGCGGCCACACGCACGGCGGCCAGGTGCGGCTCCCCTGGGTCGGCGCACTGCGCAACCCCGCCTACCGCGACGATCTTTACGAGGAGGGGCTGCGCCGCCGCCCCTGGACGCAGGTCTACACCTCCCGCGGGGTGGGAACGGTGAGCCTGCCGGTGCGCTTCCTCTGCCGGCCCGAGGTGGCGATCCTGGAGCTGACCGGCACGCCCCGTCCGCCGCGGTAGCCCCACCTTTCCGCACTTCCACCCCAGTGTGCGAGTACGGCTCCACCCTTGGGCCGCTCCACCCCGGTACGTGAGTATGAACGACCTGCTGTTCACTTTCGTACTCACGTACCCGGTAGCTGCGGAATACTCTTTGCAAGGCGAGCACCCGGGGCACACCGTGGCGTTGTGGGACGGGGCGATGCCGCGGTCCGTCATGGTTCCGTCACCGGGGAGGCACAATGGCTCGACAGACTGGCGTTGTGGAGTTCTTCAAGGAGGACAAGGGCTTCGGATTCATCCGGCCGGACGATGGAGGAAAGGATGTGTTCGTCCATCACTCCTCGATCCAGATGGAGGGATTCCGGTCCTTGAAGAAGGGCGACCGAGTGGAGTTCGAGATCGTCGACGATCCGAAGGGGCCGCGCGCCTCTGACGTGCGGATGGCTTGATCTCGGCGCTACAGCCAGGTGCGAACGGCGCCGGCTCCCTGGAGCCGGCGCCGATTTTGTTCGGACGCGCTGTTTTCCTCCCCCGCGGGTGGCTACGGGACCAGAACGATCTTCCCGAACTGGTCGCCCGCTTCCAGGCGCTCGTGTGCCTCGCGCACCTGATCGAGCGGCAGCACGATGTCGATCACCGGGCGGATCTCCCCCCGCAGCGCGACGCGCAGCATCGCCTCGAACTCGGAGCGCGAGGCCATGGTGGTGCCGATGATCTGGAGCTGCTTCCAGAAGATCAGCCGCAGATCCGACACCACCTTCGAGCCCGTGGTGGCTCCGTAGTTCACCAGCCTGCCATTCGGGGCGAGCGCGCGCAGGCTGGGCGTCCAGGTCGCCTCGCCGATCCCCTCGACCACCACATCCACCCCCTGCTTGCCGGTTTTGCGGTAGACCTCGCGCGAGAAGTCGACCTCGGTGCGGTCGTAGACCAGGTCCGCGCCGAGCTCGCGCACCCGCGCGACGCTCTCCGCGCCGCTGGTGACTGCGAAGACCCGCGCCCCGGCGAGCTTGGCGATCTGGATGGTGGCGATCGCCGTGCCGCCGGAGGCGCCGAGCACCAGCACGTCCTCCCCGGCTCGCAGCGCGGCCCGCGTGATCAGCGCGCGCCAGGCCGTCTGGTAGGAGACCGGCAGCGCAGCCGCCGCCTCGAAGGAGATTCTCTCGGGGAGAGGGTAGACGTTGGTGGCGGGAACGGCGACGAATTCGGCGAATCCGCCGTTGGTGTGCTCACCCAGGATGCGGTAGTGGACGCAGAGCGACTCCTCGCCGCGGATGCACCAGCGGCAGCGGCCGCACCAGAGCGAGGGATTCACCACCACCCGCTCCCCCACCGTCACCCCGGTGACGCCGGATCCGACCTCCGCGATGACGCCCGCGACGTCCGAGCCGCCGATGTGCGGCATGGTGATCTCGATGGGAAGGCCGCGGCGCACCCAGAGGTCGAGGTGGTTCATCGCCGCGGCGCGCACCTCGACCAGTACCTCGCCGGGTCCGGGCTCCGGGCGAGGGACCTCCTCGATGCGGAGCTGCTCCGGCCCGCCGTGCTCGTGAAAGATCGCTGCTCGCATGGCTTCGACGGCAGGGTTGAACGGTTGATCTCGAGTGGCGAGGGGAGAGAGCAAGATGCTCGCCCGCAGGAGAGACATTCGCAGAGCACCCCTGTCCCTGATGGGGTTGTCGGCTGCTTCAGCGCTGCGTTACCTTGCTCGCCATGTGGTACCGGAACGCCGAAGACCGCCTGAATCCCATCGCCCCGGAGGGGGTGGACGACACGACCCTGGGAGGGTACGTGGCGGTGCACGGGCGCGCGCCCTCCTTCGATGGGATCGATGGTGCGCCCTTCACGGTGGGAATCGAAACCGAGCCAGCGGAGGGGGCGGGGGCGGAAGCTCGCTGGGCGGCCTACCTGGTATTCCTGCGCTGGGCGGAGAACGGCACGGCGGTCATGGGCCACATGGAGACCGGCGACCTCGCCGAGGGCCGCTCGGAGGTGGAGGCCCGCCGGATCCTCGAGAGCCTTCCCCTCTCCGAGGTCAAGACGATTCTGGACGAGACGATTCGCCACAAGCAGCGAAGCGAGCCGGAGGCATGAGAGCCCTTTCCCGGCCGCGCGAACCCTCATTTTCGGCACCGACACACATCCATGCTCAGACAGAGCCTGCTCTACCTTAGCGAGAGTCCTGCGGCCCAGCGGCTGGTCACCGGCACCGCAGTCTCGCGCCATCTGGCGGAACGATTCGTCGCCGGCGAGTCCATCGCGGAGGCGATCCAGGCCGCTCGCGTCCTGAACGAGCAGGGATTCACCGTATCGCTCGACTACCTCGGCGAATCCGTCTCCCGGCGGGAGCAGGCGGAGGCGGACGCGGCGACCATCGTCCGCATTCTGGAGCAGCTCGAGAGCGAAGGGATCGACGGCAACGTCTCGGTCAAGCCCACCCAGCTCGGCCTGGAGATCGACGAGGAGTTCTGCCGCCAGAACGTCCGGCGCGTGCTCGACCGGGCGCGGGAGCTGGGAGACGGCGAAGGCGAGATCTTCGTCCGCCTGGACATGGAGTCGAGCGACTACACCGAGCGCACCGTCGCGCTGGTGGAGGACCTCTGGGCGGAGGGGTACCGCAACGTCGGCACCGTGCTGCAGTCGTATCTGCGCCGCACCCCTGCGGATCTGCGCCGGCTGATCGCACTGGGATCGCGGGTGCGCCTCGTCAAGGGCGCCTACAACGAGCCCCCCGAGGTGGCGTTTCCGGACAAAGCGGAGGTCGACCGGAAGTTCGTCGAGGAGATGCAGGCGCTGCTGGAGGAGGGCGTCTACCCCGCCATCGCGACGCACGACGAGGCGATGATCGACGCGACCCGCCACTGGGCCTTCGAGAAGGGCATCGCCAAGGAGTCCTTCGAGTTCCAGATGCTGTACGGCGTGCGGCGGGACCTGCAGAAGCGGCTGCGCGAGGAGGGCTACAACGTCCGCATCTACATCCCCTTCGGCGAATCGTGGTATCCGTATCTGATGCGCCGCCTCGCCGAACGCCCCGCGAACATCCTCTTCATGGCCAGCAGCGTCGCCAGGGAAGCCTCCTTCAGCCCGAGCATCAATCCGATCGCGATCGGCACCGGGATCGTCGCCGGCAGCGTCGCCGCCGTCCTCTGGCGCGCCCACCGCGAATCCCGCTGAGCTTGCCGGGGATCCTCTACCGCCTCTCGCTGGCGGAGCCGCACACGCACCTCTTCCGGGTGGAGATCGCCATCAAAGGAGTCCAGGAGCCGCAGGAGCTGGCGATGCCCTCCTGGACCCCGGGCTCGTACCTGCTTCGTGAGTTCCCGCGGAACGTGCAGGAATTCCACGCCGAGGACGGCGCCGGTCGCACGCTCGGCTGGCAGAAGACCGACAAGAACCGCTGGCGCATCGAGGAGCCGGCGGATGGAGCGCTCGGCGTCCGCTACGCCGTCTACGCCAACGAGCTGACGGTACGCACCAGCCACCTCGATGCCTCCCACGGCTACGTGAACGGCGCCGGCGTCTTCATGTACGTAGCGGGCCGCGAGGCGGAGGAAGCGACGGTCGAGATCGACGCGCCCGCCGGCTGGCGCGCCACCACGGCGCTCAGGGACGCCGGATCCCACCGCTTCCACGCGCGAGACTACGATGAGCTGGTCGACTCCCCCATCGAGATCGGCACCCACGAGCTGCTCGAGTTCGAGGTCGCGGGCCGCCCGCACCGCTACGCCATCTGGGGGCACGGCAACTACGATCCCCAGCGGCTAATCGCCGACACCCGCAAGATCGTGCTCGCGGAGCAGGAACTCTTCGGCGTTCTTCCGTACGAGGAGTTCACCTTCATTCTCCACCTGGTCCCCGGCGGCTACGGAGGGCTGGAGCATCGCAGCTCGACCTCCCTGCTGATCGACCGCTGGTCCTTTCGCGGGGAGGAGTACGAGCGCTTCCTCGGCCTTGTGGCGCACGAGCTCTTCCACGCCTGGAACGGCAAGCGCATCCGTCCCGCGCCGCTCGGTCCCTTCGACTACACGCGCGAGAACTATACCCGCAATCTGTGGGTGGTGGAGGGGCTGACCACCTACTATACGGATCTGATCCTGCGCCGTGCGGGCCTCATCACCCCCGAGCGCTACCTCGTGAAGCTGGAGGAGGCGATCAACCGGCTGCAGTCGCAGCCCGGCCGCCAGGTGCAGACGCTGGAGGAGTCCTCCTTCGACGCCTGGATCAAGTTCTACCGCCCCGACGAGCACACGCCCAACTCGCAGATCTCCTACTACCAGAAGGGTGCGCTGGTGGGGCTGCTCCTCGACCTGCGCATCCGCTCCGCCACAGAGGGCACCCGCTCGCTGGACGACGTCATGGGCCTGCTCTGGGAGCGCTACGGCGCGCCCGACCGGGGCTTCCCCGAGGCTGGTGAGGAGAGTGTGATCGAGCGGATCGCGCAGGAGGTGTGCGGCGAGCCACTCGGCGACTTCTTCGACCGCTACCTGCGCAGCACCGCGGAGCTGGAGTACGGCCGGCACCTCGCCGCCGCGGGTATCGAGCTTACCCCTGCCGACACTTCGGAGCGCCCGTCCGGAGAATCTGCAGCGACCTCGACCAACGCTGCCGAACCCGCAGCTGCCGATAGCGGAAGCCAGGTCGAGCTGGGTGTGCGCTTGAAAGAGGAAGGGAATCGCACGCTGGTCACGCACGTGCTGGCGGACACCCCCGCCTACCGCGCCGGCCTCAATGCTAACGACGAGATCCTGGCGCTCGACGGTCTACGGGTGAACTCCAAGGGCCTCGCCGCCCGCCTTGCGGAGCGGCAGCCCGGGGAGCGTGCGACCCTGACGCTCTTCCGGCGTGACGAGCTGCTGACGCTCGCCGTAGAGCTGGAGCCACCCTCGACCCCGCGCGTGCGCCTCACCCGCGTTACCGATCCCACCAACCTGCAGGAGGCGATCTACCGCGACTGGCTGCGGATCGCCGGGTAGCCACAGCTCGGGAGCTGCCGTCGCGGGTTGCGGACCTGTACCACACCTGATATATTTGGTGCCCTTCACCACACAGCTGTTTTTCGGGTGCGGTGGCGGGAGCGGCTCCACAGCATACCGGTAGGAGCCGGTACGGGACGTGGCGCAGCCCGGTAGCGCACCTGAATGGGGTTCAGGGGGTCGCCGGTTCAAATCCGGCCGTCCCGACTACGTAAGCGAAGACCCGGCAAGCACTTAGCTGCCGGGTCTTCGCATTTCTGTTTTCGGCGTTTTCCCAAAGTGAGCACT
>JBPCIT010000326.1:0-14360 GCA_051006015.1 Longimicrobiaceae bacterium | reverse complement strand
CCGTGAATCACGCACTCGTGCTGCAGAACGTCTCGAAACGCTTCTCGGGGCACACGGCGGTGGACGACCTCAGCCTGGCCGTACCGGCGGGCACCATCTACGGCATCCTGGGGCCGAACGGCGCCGGTAAGTCGAGCACGATCCGCATGGTGATGAACATCATCGGGCGGGATGGCGGCAGCATCTCGCTGCTCGGCGTGGACCCCGAGGAGGACCGAGGCGTGCTGCGGCGCGTGGGCTACCTGCCCGAGGAGCGGGGGCTCTACCGGAAGATGAAGGTGATCGATGTGATCGTCTTCTTCGCCCGCCTCAAGGGGGTGGACGCCGCCAGCGCGCGCCGCGAGGGGGAGCGCTGGCTGGAGCGGATGGGACTCGGGGAGTGGAAGGGTGGCAGGGTCGAGACGCTCTCGAAGGGGATGCAGCAGAAGGTGCAGTTCATCACCACGGTGATCCACCAGCCGGAGCTGCTCATCCTCGATGAGCCCGCCTCGGGGCTGGACCCGGTGAACCAGGAGGTGCTGCGCGACACCATCCTCGATGCGCAGCGGCAGGGGCGGACGGTGATCTTCAGCACCCATAACATGGCGCAGGCGGAGGCGCTGTGCGAGCACGTCTGCATCATCGCCGAAGGTCGCAAGGTGCTCGACGGGCGGCTGCGTGAGATCAAGCGGCAGAACCTCGGGCGCAACTACGCGATCGAGTTCGAGGCTCCCTCTGCGCAGGCGGAGGCGATGCTGCGCGGCTCGCAGTGGCTCGACCACGTCGCGCCGGATGGCGAAGGCTGGGCGGTCGAGCTCGGCGAGGGGGTGGACCCGCGCGAGCTGCTCGCCGCCCTGAGCACCCTCGACGTGCCGCTCAGCCGTTTCGAGCGTGTGCAGCCCTCGCTGCACGAGATCTTCGTCGCCCATGTCGGGCAGGCCGCCACGCCTCACCGCCGTCCGGAGCCGGCCCATGTCTGAGATCTGGATCGTTATCCAGCGCGAGTTTCTCGAGCGGGTACGGACCAAGAGCTTCGTGCTCGGCACCATCCTGCTGCCGCTCTTCGTCGCGGGGGTGGTGATCCTCCCCGCGATGCTGCGCCCCAGCGGCGGCGAGCGGACGCTGGTGGTGGTGGACGAAGCCCCGGCCGGCGTCGCGGACCGCATGATCGAGGTGCTAAGCACGCCGCGTGCGTCTGCGGACGAGACCACCTTCACCGTCGAACGTGTCGCCGGTCCGGTCGAGGGCGTGCGGGAGCAGCTCAACGCGCGGGTGCTCGCCGAGGAGATCGATGGCTACGTCTGGCTTCCCGCGGACGTGGTGGAGCGCGGCACCGTCGTGTACCGCGCCCGCGACGTCGGGAGCATCGGCGTCAACCGCGAGGTGCAGCGCGCCGCCACCGATGCCGTCCGCGCCGTACGCCTGCGCGAGTCAGGGATCGCGCCCGCGCAGATCGCCGCCCTGGTGCAGCCGGTCGAGCTGGAGACCGCCCGCATCACCCGGCGTGGCGAGGAGGGGGCGGGCGAAATGGCGACCCTCGGCTTCTCCTACATCGTCGGCTTCCTCATCTACATGATGATCATCCTCTACGGGCAGAACGTGATGCGCAGCGTGCTCGAGGAGAAGACGAACCGCATCGTGGAGGTGATCATCAGCTCGATGAAGGCGAGCCACCTGGTAGCCGGCAAGCTCCTGGGTGTCTGCGCGGTGGCGGTGCTGCAGGTGGCGATCTGGATGCTCTTCATGGTGGGTGTCGTCACCCAGTCGAATCTGCTCGAGCGGCGCCTCGGCATCCCGGTCGACGCGCTGCGGGCGGTGAGCATCGAGCCACTGGTGGGGCTGGCGCTGATCGGCTTCTTCCTGCTGGGCTTCCTGCTCTTCGGTGCGCTCTTCGCCGCAGTGGGCGCGGCGGTGAGCAGCGAGCAGGAGGCGCAGCAGATGGTCGCGGTGGTGCTCGTGCCGCTCTTCATCCCGCTGCTCTTCATGTTCCCGGTGCTCACCGATCCGATGGGGACCACCGCCACCACGCTCGGGATGATCCCCTTCACCGCGCCGATGGTGATGCCGATGCGGATGGGCGCCACCGCGATCCCCGCGGCGCAGATCCTCGGCTCCCTGGCGCTGCTGGCGCTGACGGTGCTGCTGGTGACCTGGATGGTGGGCAAGGTCTACCGGGTCGGCATCCTCTCGACCGGCAAGCGGCCCACCCTGAGGGAGCTGGGGCGCTGGCTGCGCACCGCGTGAGGCGGTAGTATTTTGAGATCAGGGAGCGGTCCGCGCGGCCAGGAGAGGCGTGGCGGACCGCTTCCGGTGTAGGTAATCACCTGTTTCCTGGAGATAGCATGTCGAGACTTCGTCGCACTGGAGGAGCATTGGCGGCGCTGCTGGCGGTGGCAGGCTCCGCCGCGGCCCAGCAGGCACCGCAGGCAGGCGAGATCCCCTTCGAGACCTACCGGCTGGAGAACGGGCTGCGCGTGATCCTCTCGCCCGACCGCTCCACCCCGGTGGTGGCGGTGAACGTCTGGTACGACGTGGGCAGCCGCAACGAGCGGCAGGGGCGCACCGGCTTCGCCCACCTCTTCGAGCACATGATGTTCCAGGGCTCGCAGAATGTGGAGAAGGGCGCACACATGACGCTGATCGAGCGTGCGGGCGGCAGCATGAACGGCACCACCAGCGAGGACCGCACCAACTACTTCCAGACACTCCCCGCCAACCGTCTCAACCTGGGTCTCTGGCTGGAGGCCGACCGGATGCGGTCGCTGGACATCACGGCGGAGAACTTCGAGAACCAGCGCGAGGTGGTGAAGGAGGAGCGGCGGCTCCGGGTGGACAACCAGCCGTACACCGGTTCCTTTCTGCGGGCGCTCTATCAGGCCTCCTACAACGCCGAGAGCTGCTTCGCGTACGGACACGACGTGATCGGCTCGATGGACGACCTGAACGCCGCCGAACTGCGCGACGTGCAGGAGTTCTTCGACACCTACTACGCGCCCAACAACGCCACCCTCACCGTGGTCGGCGACTTCGACCCCGCCGAGGCGCGCCGGCTGATCCAGGAGTATTTCGCCGACATCCCCTCGGGCCAGGCACCTGCGCCGGTCGAGTGCGGCAATCCCTTCGTCCACCTTCCGGTGAGCGAGACGGTGCCGGATCCGCGGGCCAACCTTCCCGCCTTCATCAGCAGCTACGGGATACCGGAGGCGGGGCACCCCGACAGCTACGCGCTCACCCTGCTGGGCCAGATCCTGGGGAGCGGCGAGAGCTCGCGGCTGAACCAGCGCCTGGTGAAGGAGGAGCAGGCGGCGCTGCAGGCGCAGGCCTCGGCGAACGTGCGCCGCGGCCCCGGCGTCTTCCTGGCGCTGGGGATCTCCAACCAGGGTGTCGAGGTGGACCGGCTGGAGCGCCTCATCGGCGAGGAGATCGAGAAGATCCGCCGCAGCGGCGTCACCCAGCCGGAACTCGACAAGGCGAAGAACCAGTACCGCGCCCGCACCATCCGCGCGCGGCAGACGGCGCTCGGGAGAGCCGAGGCGCTGCAGTACTTCGCCCACTTCCACGATGATCCCGCGGCGATCCGCACCGATCTCGAGCGTTATCAGGCCGTCACGCAGGCAGACATCCAGCGGGTGGCCAACCAGTACCTGACCCCACAGAACCGGGCGGTGGTGATCGCGCAGCCCGCCGCCACCGGCACCCAGGAGTGAGAGCCATGATCGTGAGAGCACAGCTGCGGCACCTCGCCGCGTTCAGCCTTGCCGGCGCCCTGATGGCGTGCGGTTCCGCGGCTCCGGCGCCGAGTACGGTGGGACCGGCCCCCACCGCCGAGGCACGGGTGCGCGCGGCGCCGCCCCCGCCGCTGCCGGCGCGGGAGCTGGACTTCCCGGATTTCCGCGAGACCACGCTTCCCAACGGGCTGCGGATGATCGTCGTCGAGAAGCGCGATCTGCCCGTCGCCAACGTGAACCTCTACGTGCGCTCCGGCACCGCCGCCGATCCGGTCGAGAAGATCGGACTGGCCGGGATGACCGCCGAGCTGCTCACCAAGGGAACCCCGACCCGCAATGCGCGGCAGATCTCGGAGACGATCGAGGGGGTGGGCGGCGACCTGAGCGCCTCCTCGGGGCTGGACTTCACCACCGTCACCGCCACCACGCTGGCGGACCAGCTGCCGCTCGCCTTCGACCTGGTGAGCGACGTGGCAATCCGCCCCAACTTCCCGAACGAGGAGCTGGAGATCGCCCGGCGGCGCGCGCTCTCCGCGCTGCAGGTGGCGATGAGCCAGCCGGGCGAGATCGCGCAGCGCCGCTTCATCCGCGAGATCTACGGTGCCGAGCACCCCTACGGGCTCTCCCCGCTGCAGCCGACGCTGAGCGCCATCCAGCGCGCTGACGTGGTGCGCTTCCATCAGGAGAACTTCCGGGCGGACAATGCCCTCCTCGTCGTCTCCGGCGACGTGGACGCCGCGCAGGTAGAGGCGCTCGCCCGCCGGCACTTCGGCGACTGGCGTGGCGGCTTCGGCGGCGCAGGCGCGCTGGCCGAGCCGCCCGCTCGCGACCGCGCGCAGATCTACATGGTGCACCGGCCTGGCTCGGTGCAGTCCAACATCCTCATCGGCCACGTCGGCATCAAGCCCGACAATCCGGACTACTTCCCGCTCCAGGTGCTCAACAAGATCGTCGGGGGCGGTACCGATGCGCGCCTCTTCACGATCTTACGCGAGGAGAAGGGGTGGACGTACGGCGCCTACTCGCGCCTCAGTCGCCCGCGGGACGTGGGCTTCTATCTCGCCAGCGCCGAGGTGCGCACGGAGGTCACCGACAGCGCGCTCACCGAGATGATGCACCAGCTCCGGCGCATCCGCGACGAACGCGTCTCGACCACCGAGCTCGAGGCGGCGAAGAGCTTCCTGGTCGGCTCCTTCCCGCTGCGCATCGAGACGGCCGGGCAGATCGCGTCGCAGGTGGCGCAGACCCGGCTGCTCGGTCTGCCGGTGGAGGACCTGCTGCAGTACCGCGAGCGCATCAGCGCGGTGACCGTGGAGGACGTGCAGCGCGTCGCCCGCGAGTACATCCGCCCCGAGCAGGCGGCGATCATCGTGGTGGGCGACGCCACCCGGGTCGCGAGTCAGCTCGAGTCGATCGCACCCGTCGCCATCTTCGACGTGGATGGCCGTCCCCAGCAGGGCGCCGACCTCGAGGTACGCACCTCCAGCGAGCGCTTCCAGGGCTCCCGGCTGCAGGCCGGCAGCCGCACCTACCAGTTCGTGGTGCAGGGCAACCCGATGGGCAGCTACACCTCGACGCTCGCGCGTGAGGGCGACGCCTGGGTTGCGACGGGATCGATGCAGTCGGCGATGATGAGCCAGGAGAGCGAGGTGCGCTTCGGCGCCGCCGACCTCACCCCAATCTCGACCCGCCAGCGCCAGGCGCAGGGCCCGATGCAGGTTGAAATCGACCTGCAGCTCGCCAATGGCCGCATCACCGGGCGCGCGCAGCTTCCGGAGCAGATGGGCGGGGAGCGCAACGTCGATAGCGAGGTGGTCGCGGGTACGCTGCTGCCGGGAATGGACGAGTACGTGCTCGCCGCGGCGGAGCTGGGCGAGGGAAGGTCGATCACCGTGCCGGTCTTCAGCGTGATGTCCGGCAACGTGACGAACGTCACCTATCGTGTGACAGCTGCGGAGGAGGTCACCGTCCCCGCCGGCACCTTCCCCGCCTACCGCGTGGAGGTCAGCGGCGGCCAGCAGCCTATGACGCTGTACGTGCGCCGCGAGGCCCCGCACATCCTGCTGCGGCAGGAGTTCGCCGGCGCCCCCATCAGCCTCGAGCTGCAGTCGATGCAGTAGGAGCCCTCACCCCCCGGCCCCCTCTCCCGCACGCGGGAGAGGGGGAGCACTGCAGGGCGTGGCAGCCTGGCCTGCTTTGCTCAGCCTTCTACACGAATCATTTTCTTCACACCTGATCGGAGCCACTCTACGGCCGTATTGAAGCTGTCCGTCCAGTCGTTGTTGCCGACCGTGGCCACCGGCTGGAACTTCAGAAGCTCGGAGGGATCTGACCGTCCTGGCAAGAGCCAGTCCGCGACGGTGTACATGAACGTGTTCCATCGATTCGTGGACGGGTGCATGGCCACAGCGAGGATATCGAACTCCCCAAAGCGATACGGACGCGTCGAACCGTCGGTAGTACGATCGCTTCCTCTTCGTGTACGCTGCGTTTCCACGACATACGCATCGCCTGGCAGGAAGCGATACGCCTCGCTTGCCCACATGGGCCGATGTGCGAGGCTGCGCTGCAGCTTCACCTGCACCCGCACAGGTCCCTTGCCGTCATCGAGGAGAAAGTCGTAGGGAAGGTCTCCCGGGGGCGTGACGTTTCGCCAATTCTTGAGCCGATCCACCACCTCGATCTCGAAGGCTGCCTCGGCAATGACCCCCCTGATCATGCGAAGCGTCAGACCGCCCGAACGATGAATCGCCTCCAGGATGATCTCTGCTTCAGTGTTCAGTTGTGCCTCAAGCGGATGAACCGGGAACTCCTGGCGCAAATGACGAGCGATTTCCCGCCGCTGCTTCGGTGTGCAGAGGCTTAGCAGACGCTTGATTTCCTGTACCTTGCTCATCTTTCCTCCGACTTCGGCCTTCCCGGCGTGCGGGGCCGAAAGGACAGCACTTCGGCACGGCTTACCAGCGTATGCCCACCGATTACAAGGCTCTGTAGACGGCCTTGCCGCACCAGCTTCGAGATCGCCTGGCGGGAGACACCCCGGAGGCGGGCCGCCTGAGCCTGCGAGATCCAGTCAGGGGGCGAGATGGCTGCTTGATCGAAATTAGTTGACAAAGTAAACCTATTCTCTTAAACTTCCGCGTAGTATTCTGCCTGGCACGAGGAACCTCTCTCCGTCATCCGCTGCCCCAGCTGCCCAACAGGAGTGGAAGCTTGGCCAAACCTGAACACTTGATCACTGAACAGACCGCCCTGCTCTTCAATGCGAAGTGCACGGCTAGGCTGATGATCCCCGGGTTCGCTCCGTACTACAGCACGGATTTCGGCGATGCTTATCTAGCGGATTCGCTCGAGCTTCTCAAGGCGATCCCCGACGAAGCGATCAACGCCGTTGTGACATCGCCGCCGTATGCCCTCCATTTCAAGAAGGAGTACGGGAACGCCGACAAGCAGGACTACGTGCAATGGTTTCTTCCATTCGCCGCGGAGATCTTCCGAGTGCTCCCTGACGACGGCAGCCTCATCCTGAACATTGGCGGGAGCTACAACAAGGGTCTCCCTACCCGTTCTTTGTACCACTTTAAGCTGCTGATCGAGTTGGTCGAGCAGATCGGCTTCCACCTGGCGCAGGAGCTCTTCTGGTTCAATCCAGCCAAGATGCCGATGCCCGCAGAATGGGTTACCGTGCGCCGCATTCGGGTCAAGGATTCCGTCGAGTACGTCTGGTGGCTCTCCAAGACTCCCTGGCCCAAGGCAAATAACAGGACGGTGCTCAAGCCCTACAGTAAAGACATGGAACGGTTGAATCGGAAGGGGGTGAACCGGACGACCCGGCCTTCCGGACACAACATCAAACCGAGCTTCAGCAAGGTCAAGCCAGGAGGTTCGATCCCGCCGAACATGCTGGAGGAGGAGTTACCGACGGACATGCTGAAGTTCGGGAACAACGCTGCCAATGACAGCTACACCGAACGATGTAAAGCTGCGGGCATCAAAATTCATCCTGCGCGATTCCCGGCAGCGCTGCCAGAATTTTTCCTTAAGCTTGTAACGGAGGAGGGCGATCTCGTGCTCGACCCCTTCGCTGGATCGAACACTATGGGCGCGATCGCAGAGAGGCTGCAGCGGCGGTGGATTGCGGCGGAAAATATCGACGAGTACCTGGAAGCGAGCAAGTTCCGGTTTGGATGAACCTGAGGCGTGCCGCGTCCGTCGGAGTTGCTACCTTACTCAGTAGCTGCCGACGGAGTCGTTGAGGTACCCCGGGTGGGCCGCGGCCGCCGCACGTGCATGGGCACCAGAAACCGATCGCGGATGCGGACGCTCAGGTAGTCGATGAGCAGCACGGTGAGGAAGACCGCGATCAGCAGGGTGAGCACGCTCTGGTAGCGGAAGACCGTCAGGTAGCCGGCGATGTAGAAGCCGATCCCGCCCGCGCCCACGAAGCCGAAGATCGAGGAGGCGCGCACGTTGTACTCGAACATGAAGAGGATCTGGCTGAGCAGGTGGTTCGCCGCTTCGGGGAGCACCACGTAGCGCACGAGCTGCCCGCGCGAGGCGCCGGCGGCGCCGATCGCCTGCAGGGGTGCCGGGTCGATCCCCTCGATCGCCTCGTACTGTAGCTTGCCGAGGTAGCCCACGGTGTAGACCGCCGAGGCGAGCACCCCCGCCAGTGGACCGAGTCCCACCGCCACCACGAAGACCACCGCCCAGAGCAGCGCCGGGAGCGTGCGGATCCCGGCCAGCACCACCCGAGCCGGCACGGTGACCGCGCGCCCGAAGAGGTTGCGGGAGCCGAGCACCCCCAGTGGCAGCGCGAGCACCGAGCCGAGGAGCGTCCCCAGGAAGGCGATCTGCAGGGTCTCGAGGATCGCGCGGAAGGCGAGGGCGGTCAGCGCGGTGTCGGGAGGTAGCGCCTCGCGCGCCAGCTCCAGCAGGTTGGCGATCCCGGAGAGTCGCGCGGGCCGGATCTCCAGCGCCACAGTTGCCCAGCCGGCCAGCACCAGCAGCCCCGCTGCGACCACGAGAGGGACCAGCCGCCGCCGCGGCGTCAGGCGTCGCGGTGGGGATGGAGCGGTGAGTACACCCTCGCTCATGGCAGTCGTGCCGGCTGCAGCAGGCAGCGCAGCGCCTGCTCGTCCAGCTCCGCCCCCGCAGCTTCCGCCACCTTCGCCCCATCACGCAGCACGGTGACCACGTCGCAGAAGGAGCAGGCCACCCGCAGGTCGTGCTCGACGATGATCACCGTCATCCCCAGCTCACGGTGCGCCGTCTCCAGCGCGCCGAGCACCTGCTCCGCCGTCGCGTCGTCCAGCTCGGAGAGGAACTCGTCGGCGAGCAGCAGCTCGGGACGCTGCACCAGTGTGCGCGCCACCGCCAGCCGCCGCCGCTCCCCGCCGGAGAGCTGGTGCGCACGGCGCTCGGCGAGGTGCGCGATCCCCACCGCCTCCAGCGCCTCCCACGCCGACTGGTACTCCGCGGCGGGAAAGATCCCCAGCCAGGAGCGCAGCTCCCCGACGCGGTGCAGCGCGCCGAGCAGCGCGTTCTGCAGCACCGATGCGCTGCTCACCAGCCCCAGGTTCTGCGGGATGTAGCCGATGCGCGCCCGCAGCCGCCGCCCCGCCCGCCGCTCCGTCACTCGTACCCCGAGCGTCGTCACCTCGCCGCGCATCGGCGGAACGATGCCGCCAAGCAGCTTGAGCAGCGTGCTCTTCCCCGAGCCGCTCGGCCCCACGATCCCGCGCCGCTCGCCCTCCGCCACCCGCAGCGATACCTCACGTAGCGCCGGCGCCTGGGAGCCATAAGCGGCCCAGACCTGGCGGAGCTCGACGGCGGGGGACGCGGGACGAACTGCGCCCTCACCCCCTAGCCCCCTCTCCCATGAAGGGAGAGGGGGAACTGTTTCGTACCGGACATCGGCTTCAGGACCATTCCTCAACCCCCTCTCCTCTTGTGGGAGAGGGGTGGCGAGCCTAAGCGAGCCGGGGTGAGGGCGCTCCGGAGCAGCGTCCACCCTCAGCCCCGATTCCCCAGGAACTGCGCGTGCAGACCCGGCAGGTTGCTCACCGCCTGGCCGAAGTCGCCGAGGTGCTCCTCGGTGGTCGTGGGCACGACGCCCTCCACCCCGTACAGCTCACGGTAGATGTCAGGGCGCTCCCGGGTGAGCTTCAGCATCGCGTTGACGAACGCCTCGCGCCGGGCGGGGGAGAGATCCCGGCGCACCACGATCGGATGGGAGGGAACCCGTCCCAGCCGCACGAACTCCTTCACCCGTGCGCGCTGCGCCGGCTCCAGGAAGCGCTCGGCGGCGTCGTCCGCGCCGAAGGCGGCGTCCACCTGCCCGCGCGCGAGCAGCTCCATCGCGGCCTTGTAGCCGCCAGCCATGGTGTAGCTGGCGAAGGTGCGCTCCATTGCGCGCTGCAGGTCCGGGAACTCGTTCCCCTCGGGGCGGATCAGCCCCTGGTTCACCATGGTGCCGATGGGCAGGACGAAGCCCGAGCTTCCCGTCCAGCTCGTGTGGGCGACGCGCTTGCCCACCAGATCGTCCAGCGAGTCGATGTCGCTGTCGGCGCGGGTGAAGCCGGTGCCCCAGTAGTAGGTGCTGCCGTCCTCGCGCCGCTCCGCCAGCACCACCTCCGCCCCCGCGCGTTGGTGCGCGATCCAGGCGGGCGCGGAGTCCATGAAGGAGGCGTCCAGGTTGCCGAAGCGCAGTGCCTCGATCAGCGGCTCGTACGCGGTGGGGATCTGGACCTCGACCGGTACCCCCATCTCCCGAGCGAGGTACTCCTTGAGCGTGTCGGCCTTCGCGGCGAAGTCGGCGGCGCGCTCGGAGGGGAGGAAGCCCAGCCGGAAGGGTGTGGAGGGATCTTCTGCGGGTGCGGCCCGCCCGCCAGTATCGGCGTCAGCGTTCGTGTTTGCGCGCTGGTCGCCGCATCCTGTGAGGAGCAGCAGCGCTGCCATGAGCAGGGGGGTCATGGGCGAGATCTGTAGGGCGAAGCGGTGCATAGGATCGCAATCCGGTTGCAGTTGGGAATGATTCTCATCCGCAGGAATATACGTGCACGCCACACGCCCGCAACACCATGCTACCGTCGGCGTGCTCTTGCCGCTCTCCCGCAGGGCCGGTAAGATGCCACTGTCCAACCCTCTCAGAGTCTCCGGCACGTGCCGGAAGCGGCGGTCCACCGGCCGCCGCTCTGCAACTTTTCTCAGGAGTTCGCCCATGAAGCGTGCGCTATCAGCGCTCGTCCTGGCAGGCGCCGTGGGGTGTGCGTCGGGAAGGGCCGCACCAGCCACGGCCCCTGGCGCCGCGCAGCAGGCCGATACGGCGCGGGAGGCCTACGCCTCCACCTATGTCCCCTTCTCCGCGCGTACGACGCTGATTCGCGGCGGCACGGTGATGACCGCCGCGGGGGAGGTGATCCCCAACGGGCAGGTGCTGCTGGTGGACGGGCGCATCGCGGCGGTGGGCGCCAGCGTCCAGGCCCCGGCGGACGCGGTGGTCATCGACGCCACCGGCAAGTACGTCACTCCGGGGCTGATCGACACCCACTCGCACCTCGGCGTCTACGCCAGCCCGGGGGTGGATGCGCACTCCGACGGCAACGAGGCGACCGACCCGGTGACTGCCCAGGTCTGGGCGGAGCACTCGATCTGGCCGCAGGATCCCGGTTTCCCGCGCGCGATGGCCGGCGGCGTCACCACCCTGCACGTCCTCCCCGGCTCCGCCAACCTGATCGGCGGGCGCAGCGTGACGGTGCGCAACATCCCCGCGCGCACGGTGCAGGAGATGAAGTTTCCCGGCGCGCCGCACGGGATGAAGGTCGCCTGCGGTGAGAATCCCAAGCGGGTGTACGGCAATCGAGGGCGCTCACCCGCGACCCGGATGGGCAACGTCGCGGGTTACCGCACCGCCTTCATCCGCGGAGATGAATATCGCCGTCGCTGGGACCGCTGGAACAACGGCAACCGGCAGGGTGATGCCCCCACGCGCGACCTGCAGCTCGAGACGCTCGCCGGGGTGCTGAGCGGTGACATTCTGATCCAGAATCACTGTTACCGCGCGGACGAGATGGTGATGATGCTCGACGTGTACCGCGAGTTTGGCATCAAGCCGCGTTCCTTCCACCACGCCGTCGAGGCCTACAAGATCGCCGACATCCTGGCGCGCGAGGAGGTCTCGGCCTCGATCTGGGCGGACTGGTGGGGCTTCAAGCTGGAGGCGCTGGACGCCACCAACGCCAACGCCGCCATCGTGCACCGCGCCGGCGCCCGTGCCGTCATCCACTCGGACGATGCGATGGGCATCCAGCGGCTCAACCAGGAGGCGGCCAAGGCGCTCGCCGCCGGGCGGGAGGCCGGCATCGAGATCTCCGACGACGAGGCGCTGCGCTGGATCACCGCGAACGCCGCCTGGTCCATCGGCGTGCAGGACGAGGTGGGCACCCTCGAGGAGGGCAAGCGGGCAGACGTGGTGGTCTGGTCCGGCCACCCCTTCAGCGTCTACTCGCGCGCGGAGCAGGTCTTCCTCGACGGCGCGCTCCTCTACGACCGCAACGATCCCTCCCGTCAGTACGAGACGGATTTCGAGCTTGGCATCTTCTCGGGAAGGCAGGCGCCGCGATGAAAAGGACTCTTCTGGCCGCTCTGCTGGCGGCAGCCCTCGGTGCTCCCCAGGTCGCCGCGCAGGGGGTGATCGCGATCGAGGGAGGACGGGTGCACACCATGACGGGCGCGCCCATCGAGAATGGCACGGTGCTGATCCGCGACGGGCGGATCGTCGCCGTAGGCGCCAACGTCAGCGTTCCCGCGGGTGCGCAGCGCATCGACGCGCGCGGCAAGCAGGTCACCCCGGGCTTCATCGAGTCGGGCACGCAGATCGGGCTGGTCGAGGTCGGCGCGGTGGCGGGGAGCGTGGACCACACCATCACCCAGACAGCCACTGTCCGCGAGCAGATCCGCGCCGGCTTCAACATCGCCGACGGGATCAACCCGCAGTCTACGGTGATCCCGGTGACGCGGATCGGCGGAATCACCACCGCGGTGAGCCGGCCCAGCGGAGGCCTCATCTCCGGCCAGGGCGTGGTGATGGATCTGGATGGGCAGACGTTGCAGGCGATGCTGATCCGCTCCCCGATCGGGATGTGGGGCCGCCTCGGGGAAGGGGCGCCCGGCGTCCTGGGCGGCACCCGCGCCGCGACCACCATGCGGCTGCGCGAGGTGCTCGAGGACGCCCGTCTCTATCCGCGCCGCCGCGCCGAGTTCGAGCGCGGCGCCACCCGCGAGTACGCCGCCAGCCGGCTGGATCTCGAGGCGCTGCAGCCGGTTCTCGAACGCCGTATCCCGCTCATCCTCGAGGCGCACCGCGCCAGCGACATCCAGGGCGCCATCCGCCTCGCGCAGGAGTACAACCTGCGGCTGATCATCGAGGGCGCCACCGAGGGCTGGATGGTCGCCGAGGAGCTCGCCCGTGCGCGGGTGCCTGTGGTCGTGCGGGTGCTGGAGAACCTCCCTGGCAGCTTCGAGCGGCTGGGGGCGCGCTATGAGAATGCCGCGCTGCTGCGGCAAGCGGGGGTGCAGGTGATCCTCACCAGTGGTGACACGCACAACGCGCGCAACCTCCGCCAGGAGGCCGGCAACGCTGTCGCCTACGGACTCCCGTATGACGAGGCGCTGCGCGCCATCACCCTCTATCCCGCCCAGCTCTGGGGGCTGCAGGACTACGGCTCGCTGGCGGTGGGGAAGGTCGCGAACGTCGTCGTCTGGGATGGCGATCCGCTGGAGATCATGACGCCGGTCTCGGCCGTGGTGATCCGTGGTCGCGAGATCCCGCTGGTCAGCCGTCAGACGCAGCTCCGCGACCGATACATGCAGACCGAGATGCAGCGGCGCGCCTTCCCACGGGCGAGCCCGTAAGGGCGTAGCCCCTCCCCCGCTTGCGGGGGAGGGGGCTAGTGCAGGTTCAACAGAAGGCTTCGGCGCATGAGTGCTCGGCTGATGGCACGCACACGCTGCGCTTCTGCCAGGAGCGGCTGCGCCGCTCCGCCGGGCCTACGAAAGACCCGTCTGGAACTACGGCCGTCCTCCGGACGGAATCGTCCGGGACACGCAGTGCAGCGCCCCTGCAACCGTGCGCGTCCGGAGGACGCCTGCTGTTGATTGCCGGGTCGTTTATCGGCCCGGCTGATGTCGGCGCCTACCGAAAAAGCCGCTTGGTCGTGCACTGGGGGGGGGGGGCCTCCGCCCAGTATAGCTGCGCTGCGGCTGCCGCTCCGTCCATCCCCTGGGTTCCGAGGATCAGCAGCAGGTCTCCCTCACCGACCCGCTCGACCGCCTGCTGGATCGCCCGGTCCATTCGATCCTCCGCGACAAAGGACACTCCCTCGCGCCGCAGCTCCTCCTGGAACGCACTGCGCTCCTCCGGCTGCGCCCAGTTCCGCTCATCCGAGGTCTCCTCCGCCGCGGTGAGGAAAAAGCTCTCGCACCCGGAGCGCTTCGCCCAGATGGCGAGCGCCCGGGCCATGCCGCGGTTGATCGGCACGCCGCGTGTGCCACGGTAGCCGCTCACCACGTGCAGGCGCCGCCAGGGGAGCGCGCTGATCACCTCGAAGACCGCGGTCACGGTGTTGGGATGGCCGCCGAAGTCGTCGAGAA
>JBPCIT010000325.1:0-2739 GCA_051006015.1 Longimicrobiaceae bacterium | reverse complement strand
GCGCTGGATCGAGTCGATGCGCGGCCGGGCGCAGGCGGCGCTGCGCGCCTCGCCAGTACTCGCGCTGGCGCTCCTGCCGCTGGTGCTCACCTGGCCGTACGCCTCGCGCATGGGCGACTACTCCGCCCGCGACTGGGCGTACAATCTCCTGCAGTCGGTCGAGCCCTACGGGGTGCTCTTCACCAACGGCGACAACGACACCTTCCCGCTCTGGTATCTGCAGGAGGTGGAGGGGATGCGGCAGGACGTGACGGTGATCGTCTGGTCGTACCTGAACACCCCCTGGTATGCGCGGCAGATCCGCGGCCTCACCACCCCCTGCGAGCGGCCGGGGCAGTGGGCGGAGGACCCGACACGGATCATCTGCCAGCGCGGATTCCGCCCCGAGCTGGCGCCCGCGCTCTACGGCAACCCAGCGGCGCCCACCCGCGGCATCCTGCCGCTGCAGGACGCCCAGGTCGACGCGGTGACGCTCTCGCCGCCTGCCATCCTGCCGCAGGACATGGTGTTCACGACGCGCGGGATCGAGGCCGTGCTTCCCGCGAACACCATGCTCGCCGCCGCGGACCAGCTCATCCTGGCGATCATCCGCGAGGCGTGGGGCGACCGGCCGATCTACTTCGCCGCGACCACCAACGCCCACCGCAAGCTGGGCCTTGGCCCGCACGTCGCGCGGCAGGGCGTGGCCTTCAAGCTGATCACCCCGGAGGAGCGGGAGGGGCTGCTCGAAATGCCGCAGAACACGCCCTACTCGACGGTGTTCGGCGCGTATCTCGACGTGGAGCGGACCCGGCAGCTGCTCTGGAACGAGTTCATCTACCGCGACCTGATCCGCCAGCCGCACTGGGTGGACGACGCGACGCGTGGCATCCCTACCTATTATGGCTACGCACACGTCTCGCTGGCGCAGGCGGAGCAGATCCTGGGTAACGAGGAGGCCGTCGAGCGCAACATGGCCGAGGCGGAGGCGTGGATGAGGCTCTCCGAGAGATAGGGCGCGCTGGACTGGCGGCGGGATTCAGTCCGCCGCCAGGTCCACCTCGGGGGGAGTATCCGGGCCGATGAGCGATTCGGCGCGGACGATGGAGGAGCCGGTGCGCTCGTCGAACTCGACCCGCAGCACCTGGTCGAGGGTCTCGCGGATGCCCTCGATATGGGTGATCAGGATCACCTGCTCGAAGCGGTCCTCCAGGCCGCGCAGCAGCCGCACCACGTTGTCGCGCCGCGCGATGTCGAGTGAGCCGAAGACCTCGTCCAGGATCAGCAACGAGAGGGGGTGGCCCGCGCGCTCGGCGATCATCTGCGAGAGGGAGAGACGCAGCACCAGGTTGGCGACGTCCTCCTCTCCGCCGGAGATCACCGGCTTCTCCTCCCCCTCGTCCAGCACCATGACGTTGTAGTTCGCGTCGATCTCGAGCGCGGTGTAGCGGCCGTCGGTGAGCTGGGCGAGCAGCGCAGAGGCGATCTCGGAGAGCTCGGGACGCACCTGCGAGTTCAGCTCGGTGCGGAGGGCGCTGAAGGCATCGTCCAGCTCCTGGTGGTGACGCATCTCGTCCTTGCGCGACTCGACCTCCCGCACCCGCTCCCGGAACTCGGCCTCCGCCTGCACGGCGGCGGCGCGGCTCTGCTCGGCGGCGCGAAGCTGCCCCACCAGCTCGGTGGCGCGCAGCTCGGCGGCGCGCAGGCGAGCGTCCGCGCGGGCATTCTCATCCCGCACGGCGGCAAATCCCTCCTCCGAAAAGCGGAGCGCCTGACGCTCTGCTGCTGCGGCAGCGGTGCGCTCCGCGGCGGTGGACTCACGCTGCGTCGCCTCCGCCCGCTCACGCTCCCAGTGGGCGCGGCGGCCGGTGGTCTCCTCCAGCCGGACAGCGCGTTTTTCCAGGCTGCGCAGCATCTCGAGCTGTGCCTCGGCGGCGGCGTGCACGGCGCGGTCGTAGCCGGCGGGGACCGCCTCCAGCTCGCGGCGTAGCTCCTCGCGGCGCGCCGCCCGCTGGGCGCGCTGCTCCTGCAGCGATTGCAGCTCCTGCAGCGCGGCCTCGCAGCGGGCCTGCTTGTTCAGCTTCTCATCCACCGCCCGGTTCAGCTCGGCGAGGCGCATCTCGGCCTCGGTGACCTCCTCGGGCTTCTCCTTGAGCTGCTGGAAGCGTTGGTTCCACCACTTGCCGTCCTGCACCACCTCCGACCACTGATCCTGGAGCTCCTTCAGCACCCGCGGGAAGTCGGCGCCCAGCGCCCGCTCGCAGGTGGGGCACTTCCCCTCCGGGCCAGCGTCGCGGATGCCGCGTATCTGCTCCTTGAGCTCCATGCCGCGGTCGCGGAAGCTCTGCAGCTTCGTCTCTGCGTCCTGCCGGTCGCGCAGCCAGGTGGTCTTGCGCTCCTCCAGCTCCGCACTGGCCCCGTGCTGCTCGGCGCGCAACGTCTCCAGCTCGGCGGCGTAGCGGCGGGCGAGTTCGGGAGCCTGCGCGATGCGGGCGATCCGCTCGTCGGTACGCGCCAGGTCGGCGTCCGTCGCCTGTAGCTGCTCGAGCAGCGCCACGCGACGCTCGTGCTTGCGCGCCAGCTCGCTCAGCCGCTGGACCTCCTCCGCGACGGCGGGCAGGGGAGTGAGCTGCTCGAGCAGCGCCGCCAGCTCGTTCTCTGCCTGCGTGACCCGCTCGATCTCGGCTGCGGTGCGCGCCATATCGCGCCGCGCCGCCTCGCGCTGCTGCTCGGCCGCCTGGATGTCGCTGGTGAGCTCGC
>JBPCIT010000324.1:0-13282 GCA_051006015.1 Longimicrobiaceae bacterium | reverse complement strand
CCCGATCACCACCTCCGGTGGAGGCAGCTGCGCCGCGTCCAGGTACAGGAGCTCGACCGCCGAACCGATCTCCGGGAAGGTGAAGAATCCCAAATCGAACACGTCTCCCGCGCTGGCCTCCTGGATCATCTCCCGCCCCTGCCGGAGGAGCTCGGCCTTCGCCTCGCGCACGGCCTCGAGGGTGGGGTAGACGAGGCAGGTGTGGTGGAACCCCTCCCCGTGCTCCGCCAGATGCTCGTCGTAGACGCTGTTGCCCGAGTGGGGCGTGATCAGCTCGAAGGTGCCGCCGCCCACTTCGGCGAAGGCGACGCGGAAGGAGAAGGGACTCTCCTGGCCGTGCACCCGGCATTCGGCGGGCTCGATGGTCCAGACGTTCCAGGGGCCGATCGCCAGGGAGTCGCTGAGGGCCTGCGCGGTCCTCTCGAGGTCCCGAACGAGGAAGCAGGTGTGGTGCAGCGCGGCGGGTGAAGGCATGGTCATTTCACGGTCTCCGTTTCGAATGGGTGGAGGAGAGGGCGAGACTTCGAGCATCGCCCCCGGGAACGCTCAGCAGAAACGCGATCCGCGGCCCGCCCGCAGAGTCGCGGGTACGCCCTCACTGGGCAGCGTCGGGTGCTCCCCCGCTCCAGGCGAGGAACCGCCACTGGTTGTTCTCCTTCACGAGAGTGTCGGTGTAGCGCCCGTGGACGGTCCGGTGCTTTCCCTCCCGGTCCGTCTGCGCCTGAGAGTAGTGGTAGTGAACCACGGCGGTATTGCCGTGAATGACGATCGCCATGGGAACGAGGTCCTGGACCACGGTGGAGCCGCTCTCCATCTCGTAGCGAGCCCACCGGCCGGCCGATTCCTTGTCGCGCGGTGCCGGCTCGCCGGCCGTCCAGCCGCGGAAGTCCCGGTGGAGGAAGCGCTCCATCCAGCCGGTGTCCTTCGCCATGGAAGCCTGCCACTGGGCCTGCACCGCGCCCCACACCTCCTGCTGCTGCGGGGACCAGGTCTGCGCGGATGCCTGCCAGGGTTGGAGAAGCAGTACGATCGTCAGTGCGGCCAGGATCGGGAGACGTTTCACGTGAACCTCCGGAGTGGGGAGTGTGTGCCCCGGCCGCCGTAACGGTCGCCGGGAGACAGGGCGCGACGGCGCGGGCGGAGTCACCATCCGAACGGCACCGCGTGCGAGTACTTGAGCAGGAGCGTCCGGCCGGCGCTCAGCGGGAGCCCCGGCTCGAAGGCGGCGCGCTCGGTGTTCAGGCCGTCGTTGAAGACCAGGTAGAAGTCCTGGCCCTCCCGGCGGTTGTAGCGGAGCCGCGCGTTCAGGGTTACCAGGTCTGCGGCGCTCGTGTACTGGACGAAGAAGGCGGTGGAGAGCGCACCGCTGAGCATCACCCGCGCCCGGATGCGGGCCACCTGGATCAGCACCTGCTCCTCTCCGGAGGGTCGCTCGGCGAAGGTGATGCGGCTGGCCTGGTAGAGACCGTTCAGCTCCAGGTGCCGCGACGCGCTCCAGGTGGGACCCGCAGAGAAACCCAGGCGGTAGCCGTCGTAGAAGCGCCCCCCCTCCACGGCGAGCGTGCCTCTGAGGAGGGCGCCGCCGGGCTGGGTGTGGGCGAGGCGTCCCTCCACCCACCGGTAGTCACCCACGGGAACAGAGGCCCCTGCGAACCCGAAGGGCTGGGCAACTCGTTCCTCCCGCAGGCTCGTGGAGGCAACCCACCTGCGGCCGCTCTTCATGTCCAGCGTCCACTCCGGGCCCGCCTCGAGAGACTCGAGCGCGAAACCGTCGTTCCGGAAGTAGGAGCGGCCCCTGAGCGCCAGCCGGTGCCGGAGCACCGGCGAGTCCTTGCCCGCGCGCCAACCCCAGCCCACGGCATCGCCGAACCGGGTGAAGTCTCGCCGTTGGAGGAAGCCCAGCGCCGGGTCGTACCGGCCTCCTACGCGAGAAGCGGCCAGGTCCATCCCGAACCCGTCCAGCCCCCGCCGCTCGAGTCGGACCCGGCCCAGTCCGCGGTCGGCCAGCTCCACACCCGACGGGTCCTCGTCCGACCAGGTCTGGGCCAGGTTGACGCTCAGGAAGTTCTGCCCGCTCAGGTTCAGGGCCAGGTCCACTCCCGCGGCGACATTGTGGCGACCGTCCTCACCGATCAGAGTGGTGAGCATCCCGCCCGCGTAGGAGCTGGCGTTGTGGAGCCGGCGCCTCAGCCGCAGCGTCCCCACGTTCTGGGTCGCGTCGCCGGCAGCGGCCGTCTGCATGTTCAGCAGGCCCACGTCCCACTCGCCGACGCGCCCCACGGTGCGGGCGCCTCCGTAGATGCGCGCGGGCTGGCCGTTCACGAGGCCGATGCGGCGGCTGTAGAAGAGGCGGTCCGAATCACCCGTATCGAAGGCGAAGATCCCGGCCCGCTCCTGGAAGAAGAGGCGGCGTTCGGGGAAGAAGAGCGAGAAACGCGTGAGGTTCACCGCCTGGTCGTCCGCCTCGACCTGGGCGAAATCGGTGTTTACCGTAAGGTCCAGCGTCAGATTCGCGGTGATCCCGACCTTCACGTCGAGGCCCGCCTCGCTCACGCCCTGCGACGCGGCGCTCCAGCGCGCCCCCCCGGCCGGGAGGCTCGGGGTGCGGCTCGCGCCGGCCAGCAGATAGGGAGTCGTATAGACCACCCTTCGCCGGGAGAGCCCCTGGAGCACCACGTCGCCCGTCTGGGAGGCCTTCAACATCGAGGACGACCAGAGCGGCTCGATCGCAGGCCAGGAGATGAGCTCGTTCTTCCGGGCAATGTTGCGCCAGATCGTTATCCCCATCACCACCCGCCCGGCCTCGTCTGGCTGGTACGGGAGCGAGGTGAAGGGGATGCGGATCTCCGCCGACCAGCCGGTCTCCGTTCGTGTCACCTCGGCATCCCAGAAGGCATTCCACGCGAAGTTTAACGACCCTTCCGCATCGTTCGGCGCCTCCAGATCCGTCCGCACACCCGCGGGTGTCACCCCGAAGACCAGTGCATTCTCGCGGTCCCGGTACCCGTCGATGGTCACCGCGAACCAGTCGTTGGAAAGGCTTGTGTCGTCACGCCGGAGCGTGGTGGCCCGAATGCCGTCGGGCTCGCGGTCGTGGAGCACTCCCGAGATGTAGAGGTAGCTCTCGTCGTAGGCGATCCGGAACTCCGTTCGCTCGGAGGGCTCCACCCCGAAGGTAGGCGAGCTCATGACGGCGCGAATTGGCTCAATGGCCATCCAGGCGGCCTCGTCCACCCGGCCGTCCAGCCGGATCGGGCTCGAGAGGCGCGTCGCCACGAGCGGCGCCGACGCCCCGGAACGGGTGCCCACCTGCAGAGACGAGTCTGCAGGTGTGTCGGCCTGCGCGGCGAGGGGACCGGCAGTGGCTCCGGCAATGATGGCGACCAGGAGGGCCGCTGCAGCCGCGCCCGCCGGGATCCTGCGCGCAGGAGCGCTGTCGGCGGAGGGACCGCACCGGAATCGGGATACGATGCTCATGGGTGTCCGTTTCCGTCCATGTTCATCAGGCGTCTCACCGCGGCCAGGAGCTCGCGGGCGTTGAAGGGCTTTGCCAGAAAGGCATCGTCAGGCCCGGACGGGAGCCCAGCTTCGGGTTCGCCACTGATCAGGAGGACCGGGAGACGTGCATGCACGGAGTCCCCGCGAATCGCCTGGCGCAGCCCCAGCCCGTCCATCCGGGGGAGAACCACGTCGCTGATGACCAGCCCGACGCCGTCCGCCCGCACCCGCCGCAGCGCCTCGACGCCGTCGGCCGCGTCGATCACCGGACCGGCGGCCTCCCCGAGGCCGCGCAGGCATCCGCGGAGGTAGAGCCGCATGTCGGGGTCGTCATCGACGATCAGGATGGTCGGGGCATTCACATCGTCCGTGGGTTCAGCGCGTGGTTTCCTGAATGCCCCGGAGTTGGCCTGCGTAGCGAACGCTCCCGCGCGGGCGGGGCAGGGTGAGATCGGCGGCACCCGAGACGGCGCACTCGCCGGTGTGGCCCGCGTAGGCGCCCGTCGCCAGCTCGACGCGCCACGACCCGTTCACGTTGGCCGCGGCCAGGTCCGAGAGGTCCACGGTCACATCGCCGGTGAGTACGAACGTCCCCTTCTCGCCCGTGACCGTCCGGCGGAACGTGCCGACGAGGGGGCTGGCACCTTCGTCGCTGGTAATCGTGAGCGCGTCCTCCGTCGTGCCCGAGTCGGAGACGGCACCGGAGGCCGCGAACGTGCCCGCGAACGTGGTCGAGCTGGTCGCGGTCTGGTCGAACACGAACGTGACGGCGCCGTCCGAGCCGTCGATCGCGGGTGCCAGCGTGGCGAACGACGTCATACCCAGAGCCTCCAGGAGGCCCGCATCCAGGGGTTCGAGCGCCGCGTTCCGGTCGCGCACGCCGAAGTCGACACCGAGGCACGTGCGGAACGGCCGCGTCCCCGGCGCCATGGCGACGATCTCGGCGATGGCGTCCACGGCGATCGCGGGATCGGTCGGCGCCTCGGGGTCGGCGAAGAGGCCTTCGAAGGCTGCGCCCATGCCGGCGTATGCCTCGTGCACGGCCGCGGGATACGACGTGCTCCGGCCTTCAGCACCCTCCGGCTGTGGACTGCTGGGGAAGAGTGACGTGGTGAACGGCCCCGGCTCAACGATCACGACGTCCAGACCCGAAGAGGCGAGCTCGCCTCGGAGTGCCTGCGTGTATCCCTCGAGCCCCCACTTGCTGACGTGGTAAACGCCGACGAAGGGGGTCGAGCTCGCGGAGATCCAGCGACTCGGCCTCGGCGAGGTCGCGCAGCGCGCGGGCCGCCTCGGCGTTCCTGCTGCCGGGGGCGCGCATGGTGGCGTAGACGCGGTCGCCGCGGCGGGCGAGCGTGAGGGCGAGGTCGTATCCGAAGCCGGAGCTGCAGCCGGTGATGACGATGGTCTGGTTCATGGTTCAGGGCCTTGGTATGGATCGTAAAGAAGGAGGCGAGCCGGACTTACAGCCGCTACGGCGTGATCTCGCTCAGCACGCGCACGGTCTCGACCTTCAGCCTGTCCTCCTCCATGGCGCGCGCCACCTCGTCGGAGGCCATGAATGACTGGAACCGGTCCATGTCCGGCACCTCGAAGATGAGTCCCGTCACGTTGGGACGTTCCGGGTCCCGAAACGTGCGGGCGGTGACCCCAATCTGGCCGAACATCTCCTGCCGACTTCCGGCCCCTCCGTGCCAGGCGCTGGCCCAGTGATCTCCGTCCTCGACTTCGTGAAAAGCGATGAGTGTAGTCATTTGATCTTCCTCGTTCGGTTGGTTGAGGGCATTGCCGCGTCCGTCGGGATCATGGGGCTCCTCGGATGTCGGGGTTCAGCGCGTGGCCCGTCAATGCGCTCAAGGAAACGTACCCGGCCGAACACCGGGTGCGTTAGCCGCCATGTCGCGGATATTTGCGCGGATGTCTCGAGTTGCGCCGGGATAACGGTGGGAGGCGCGGAGAAACGCACGAGGGAGGAGAACCTGCCGGGGTCAGTCGGACGGCGTCGAGGCGTTGCGTCGGGTGCGGGCGGACGCCATCGGCCTGGCCAGCGCCCGCGATGCCCAGGGCTACTTCCGGCACTGCGGCTATGCAACTTGAGCAAACCGCTCCAGGCAGGACCCTGGCGGGTGGGTAGCGGTTCCGGGGGAGTGGGTTTTTCGTTCGACCCCAGCTCACCTCGGTGGAGACCGGCACGACTTCCGGAGTTCCGGGTAGCTGCGTCTGCTCGTCAGACGGCCTTCCATTCCGTCGGGGCACGCCACAGGCGATGTCTCACGTACGCAGGCACTGACTCCGGGCGCTTGCGTTCCTCCAGCCGCTCCGCCAGCCGTTGGAACCAGTGGATGGAGTGGAGTGCTGACGCGCTCGCGCGCTACGTTGAGTCCAGCGTGCTCGTCATCAATCCGCTGATCTATGCTGAGGTGCCGGCAGGTTTCGACAGGATCGAGGATCTGGACGACGCCTTGCCGGTTGAGTATTTCCGTCAGGAGGCGCTGCCCTGGGAAGCGGCGTTTCTGGCGGGCAAGGTATTCCTGCGATGCCGACAGGCGGGCGGCGCGCGACGATCGCCTTTACCCGATTTCTATATCGGGGCTCACGCCGCGGTCCTCGAGTACCTTTGTTGACCCGCGATGCCGGCCGTTGGCGCGGCAAGGAAGCCCACCACCACGAGCACGCTGAGCACCCGTCCTACGGCGGCGACCAGCCGAAGTTGTCGCGCACTTCGCCGAACACCTGCAGCAGGAGCCAGGCACCCGTCAGATGGGCGAGCGCCCACTGGACGAGCTCGCGTTCGTGGACGCTCTCCAGCAACCCGGCGAGCGTTTTCAACAGGGCTTCCGATTCATGCGCCCGACAGTCCTCACCCGCGGGCGACGCGCTGGAGCACAATGTTGAAGGTGCCGTGCCGCGTGCCCGGCTCTTCCTCCGCGCTTGCCTCCCTGAGTGCGACAACGAGCCTGTCGCGGTCCTCCTCGGGCACAGCCAGCAGCAGCGCGTCCTTCGCGTTCAGCTCGTGGCCGGCGAAGTACATCTGGGTGATGAGCTCGTGGTAGCCGCGCTTCGCCACCTTGAAGTGGATGTGCGGCGGCCGCCACCACTCAGCGTCCACGGGGTACGGGCCTGGGACGATCGTCGTGAAGCCGTAGCGTCCCTCTGCATCCGTGCGGACCTGGCCCCAGCCCTGGAAGGCGGGGTCCTCGGGCGCCGGGTTCGGGTCGTCGTCATGGTGATACCGGCCGTGTGCGTTCGCCTGCCAGATCTCGACAAGGGCGCCGTCAACGGGGTGGAGCAGATCATCGACCACCTGCCCGCGGATCGTGATGACATCGCCCTCGGCCCGCTCGCTGCGGCCCTGGATGACGGTGAGGTCGGTGTCCGTGTCGAGCTGTGCTCGCTTCGGGTAGAAGGGGCCCTCGATCTGTGGTGGCGTTGCGCATTTCGGGTCGGCCGGCGTGGCCGCCATCAGCTTCCCGCCGAGGGCTCCGACGCCTCCCACAACCCCGAGCTGGAGCATTGAGCGCCTGCTCATGTTCTGCGGCTTCGCCATGGTTGATCTCCGTGTGTCTTCGTGTAATCGCGGATGCTCGACGAGCAAACTCACGCCGCCCGGGATGGCGCAGCGCCACGTGTGGTCTTGCGCCGGAGCCTGGCCAACGGCCGACCGTAGCGCCGGAGGAACCCGAGCGGTCTACGGTCGGCTGAAGACCGCCCCGCGGGCGGATCTCACCGCTCCAGGCGGATGAGCGCGTTGCCGAGGTTCGTGACGTAGACGGGGCCTCCGCCGGGCGAAAGGATCATCCCGGTAAACAATCCGGGCGCCGGCTCCCACCAGTCCGGTCCGTAGAGGTCGGCGATCCGCTCGCCCGTCTGCATGCGGCGCCCGACCTCGCGAATCACTTCCTCGCTGCGGGGGGTCGCGACGCGGAACACCGACTGTGCGACGCCCGAGTCGAGGTCCAGCACGACGATCTCGCTGCGCAACGCCTCGGCGATCCACAGGCGAGCGGGCGGATCGAACTCGAGGTTGTCCGGACCGAGAATCTCGAGGGCGATCGTCTGGTCGCTCAGCCGGTTTTCTGGCTCTGAAGCCGCCGTCGCGCAAGCGATGCGCCGCTTCCACCACTTCCGGGCTATTGCCGTGGGACAGGCGGAAGTCGCCGACCCCGCCGTAGCCGTACCAGTCCGGACTCAAGGCTTCGTAGGCGGCCGGGGCGCGATCGCCGGGCCGGCAGCCGAGCAAGGCGCCGTCGATGCCCAGGAGGACACCGTTCAGGAAATCCCGCCGGGTGATGCCGGAGCCGAGGAAGGCCGAGTCGCGGTCGTTGCCGGTCTTCACTTGCCATCCCGTGCCCGGCGTACCGGCGCGAGACGCGGCCGTGCTACTGAACCCGGGTGCCGCGGATCGTTCCGCGAACCTGTTCCTCGCCGTTTGCCGTCCTGTAGGTCGCCACCACGTTGCCGACCAGTTCGCCGTCGCGCAGGACGCTGGCGGTCCGCACGTCGACCATGACGCCGGGCCGCAGGATGCTCTCGTACTCCGCCGACTGTCCGATCAGGCTATCACCCTTCATGTGAACCTGGACGGGGATGTTCTCCCGATCGCGCAACGACATCGTCCAGTCGTCGCCTGCGGCGCTGCCGCTCATCGTGGACGGCACCGGCTCGTCGACGCCCTCCAGCGTAACCACGTTCGACCAGGTGCCCGCGAAATCGGCGATGGACGGCGTTGCTGCGACGGCTTCTGCTCCGGCTGCCGGCTCTTCATCCCGCGTTCCACACGCAACGAGGATCAGGGAACAGAGTACAGCGGTGAGTACACGCATGGTAATCTCCGATACGAGAGTGTGACGGGTGGTGAGGCAGGGCACCCGATGGTACCTCGCCTCGAAGAGGGACCTGCAAGCAGGTCAGCGGGCGAGCCCCTCGCCCACCGACCGTACCATTTCCCCTTACGGGAAAACGGTTCCGACGGGGCCAATGCGGGTGCCTCCGCCTCCCGCAGCCACTGCAGCCGGTCCGATGTCACCGGCTCGCAGGGCGACACGTCAGTCGCGAAAAGATCTCGATCTCCACCAGTTCCACGGCCACCGGGCTCTCGTTCCTCAGGGAAACCGTCTCGGCATGGTCGAACCAGCGGAACTGTGCCGGCTCGAAGTCCCACAACCTGGGCTGTCCGCCGTTCACCGTCTCGCTGATCCGGCCGGTCGAGATCGCGAAGAGCGCTTCCCGAGGCCGAGTAGAGGAAGGTCAGCAGCGTGCGTCGCACGTCCGCCTCCAGCTCGTGCAGCCCGCCAGCGCCGCGACGGCAGCGAGAACGAGCAATGTGTACACGGACCGTCCGGATCATGGGCGTTGCCGCGTCAGTCGCGATCATGGGGGCTCCTCGGATGTCGGGGTTCGGCGCGTGGCCCGTCCAAGCGCTCGAGGAAACGTACCCGGCCGAACACCGGGCGCGTTAGCCGCCATGTCGCGGATATTTGCGCGGATGTCGCGAGTTACGGCGCCCCTGCTCCGTCAGCCGCTCCACCTCCTGCGGTGGCCCCACGGTTTCGCTTCGACCTGCAACCCTTGCCGCCGAGCGACCTGTTCAGGTAGCTGGCCCGATCGCGCGGGTAAGCAGGAGGTCGCGGGAGATGCGTATCAGTCGAAGCTTCCCCGCCTCGCGCTGAACACCGCGCCGTGTGGCATCGCTTTGCCGGTCGCGCCGTGTGGCCAGTGCGTGCGGTCGAAGCTCACGCCCGGCCGGTCGGAACCGGCGTCGCGGAAACGCTCATCGACGCTGAGCCGCCCCGTTGCCGGGTCGACGTGGAGCAGCATGACCCAGAACGCCGGGTCATCCGCGGTGACGACGATGCGGTTTCCCGACGGATCCAGGGCGAGCCAGTGAGGCGCGAGGAACCGCCCCCCCACGCTGACGCGCGCGGCCCCGCCCGGCCCGGCCGGGTCACTGAGGTCGTAGGCGACGATGGCATCCTCCGTGGCCGAGGGCTGGATCCAGTAGTTGCCGAGCACCACAGGGACGGAGCACCACTTGGGCGACTCGAATGGCGAGTGCAGCACCGGCTCGATCGCGGCGTGCTCTGTCTCGAGGCCGACGATGCGGTAGAGCCCGCAGGTGAAGGTGTTCACCAGGACCTCGCCGTTCGCCAGCCTCCGCGGCTCAGCCGGATGCTCGTGGTGACCACCCGCCTGCGCCGGCAGCCGCAGCGTGGCGAGCAGCTCCAGGCTCGAGAGACGCCAGACCTGCACGTGCGTCGGGCGCGTGTCTCGCCCCACGGCGTGCGCGTGCACGTCCGCCACGGCGTCCTTTCCGGCGAACCACTCGGCGACGGTGCCCATGCGCGTGTTCGTCGTGACGACACGGTCGAGGTCGGGCAGCACGAGCAGGCTGTAGGGCCAGGTATCCTCGGTCGCGATCTCCGGCGAGGCGCCGCTCACGGCACGCACCAGCGCGCCGCTCTCGTCCAACTCCACCAGTCCGCCAGGCGGCGTGTAGTCGCCGGCGAGCGACTGGAAGGTGGCGAGCACGTTGCCGTTCGGCAGCCGCGCGTAGCTGTGCGGGTACGCATAGCCGCCGACGGCCGTGAAGCTATGCACCACGCGCGGCGCGTCCGGCCGGGAGAGGTCGAAGACGAAGGTGCGGCCGGTGTTCCAGCCGTTCGCAAAGAGGGTGCGACCCGTCGCCAGTTCGTGCTCGGTGTGGTGCGGCCAGTTCGCGCGGCCTTCGACGGGTACCGTGCGGATCAGCTCTCCATAGCGCGCCGAGCCGGGGCGCACGTCGAAGACGGCGAGGAAGTCCGGGTCGGCACCGTCTTCGTCGCCCGTCCAGACGTAGAGGAACTCCGCGCCCGCCGTGGCGGGCGCGGGCGGTGCGCTGCACGCCGCGAGGGTCGGGAAGATCAGCCACACCAGCGTGATCACGAGACGAGAAGGCATTGCGAAATCTCCCGGTAGATGTAGTGGAGCAGATTGCGCTTCGCTTACGAGGTCATCATGCCTTCCGGCGCGGAGCGCGATCCGGGCGGTGCGGCGGCGCCTCTGACACCGCGCCCGGCGATCGCCGAGTGCTTGGGCGAGCCAGGCGCAGGCGATGCGCTGAGGCGCGCCCGGGCGGACCCGCCGGTCATGTGACTCCCGCCTCGACGGCGACGAGCTCCTCTGCGCGCTCCGGTACCGGCGCCGGCAGCCGCACGGCGAACCAGATGGCCGCCGCGACCAGCGCGAACACCGCGCCGCTCGCCACCGCCGCGAACCAGCCGAATGCGCCCGCGATGAGCGGCACCGCCACGGCGCCGAGTGCGCCGACGACGTTGCCGCCGGTGTTCATCAGCCCGGTCGCTGCCGGCGCGTGCCGACCTCCCGCCACCATCGCCGCGACCCAGTACGCGGTATCCACGAGCATCACGCAGCCGAAGCTCAGGCACAGCAGCAGCACCGCGAGCACGACATTGCCTGCGGCAGCGCCGGCCACGAGCAGCCCTGCACAGCACGTCAGACCGCCGACCGCAGTCGCGCGCGTGCCGGCGAGCACGCCCCAGCGCCGGATCAGCCGTTCGCAGATCATGCCGCCCGCCAGCGCCGCAACGGCACCGATCCCCCACTGCAGCCCCGTGAACCAGCCGCTCACCTGCGCCGAGAACTGACGCACGTCGGTAAGGTAGAAGAAGAACCAGTTGAAGAAGAGATAGAAGACGTAGTTCGTGCAGAAATAGCTCGCCGTCAGCGGCAGCACATCGCGCTGCACCAGCACTGCCGTCCAAACGCCGGGCGCATCCAGAGACGGCGGCGGGTCCGCCCGGATGAACTCGAGCTCGGCCTCGTTCACGTGCGGGTGCATTGCCGGGTCGTCCCGCGTGTACCACCACCAGAGCGCGGCGCCGACGAACGCCAGCGGCGAGACGACGAGGAACGAGCCGCGCCACCCGACCTGGATCACGAGCCACGCCACGAACGGCCCGGCAACGACCCCGCCGATGGTCGCGCCCACCGCCAACCACGCGTTCGGCATCGCCCACCCGCTCACGGGGAACCACGCGCGCACCGAGCAACCGGCCGTCACCGGGAAGATGGGCGCTTGCGCCGCACCCATCAGGAAGCGGAGCACCATGGCCACACCGACGATCAGCGACGCGCCTGCGGCCGCCGGCGGCAGCAGCGCCGTCCCCAGCGTGACCAGGCCCCATGCAGTGATCGCCAGGGTCAGCGCGCGGCGCGGCCCCAGCCACTCTCCGAACAGGCCGCCCGGCACCTGGAAGATCCCGTACCCCCACGCGAACGCCGACAGGATCAGGCCGAACTGGACCGGCGTCAGCAGCAGGTCCCGGATCATGGCCTCGCCGGCAATCGACACGTTGAGGCGCAGCACGTACGCCACCATCGATCCGATCACCATCAGCCAGAGTACACGCCACCGCACTCCGGTCGGTCTCACCTGGATCACCGGCCGGAGAGTCGCGCTGAGGTCGCGCGCGTTGCCGTCCCGCTCGAATCGCGGGTCCGACGCACCCCTGCTGGCCTCTTCGTGCCCCGAGCCGCAGGTCGTCACAACGTGCCGTAGGTCAGCTTCTCGGCGATCCTGCCGTCCCGAACCCTGATGACGTCGACGCCCTTCAGCGAGGCGGCGGTACCGTCGGCCTCCTGCCAGCGTATGATCCATCGGCAGGTGCAGCGGTCGCCCGCAGCGAAGATGTCCACGATCTCCTGCGTGTAACCCGGGAAGTGGGTGTCCATCGATTCCCAGACCGCCCGCACCGCGTCCTGGCCCTGGTGTCGCCCGAAGCTGACGGCCGCCGGGGCGACATGCTCGAAGACGCAGTCTTCCGTCATGTCGGCCATGAGGGCATCCACGTCACGAGTGTTGAACCCGTTCTCGAAACGGGTGACCAGGGCCAGGGTGGCTTCGGTCGTCGTGTCTGTCGCGAGCATGGGGACTCCTTTGGTGTTTGGGTTCAGCGCGCGGACGGTCCGCGCGTTGATCCAACCTTACCAGGCCGAGCGCGGTGCGCGTTAGCCGCCATGTCGCGGATATTTGCGTGGATGTCGCGAGTTTGCGCCCGGGGAAGCATGCGAGGCGCGGAGGAGCGCGCGAGGGAGGGGAAACTGCCGGGGTCAGACCATGTCCGTCACCGCACCGGGTGGAGACGGTATGCGGAGGGCCGCACGCCGAAGTGATCCTGGAACCGGTTGGAAAAGTGGGCGACGCTCCTGAAGCCCACGCCGTAGGCGATCTCGGAGACGGACCCCGCGCCGACCTCGAGCAGCTGCGCGGCCCGCTCCAGGCGCATGCGGCGGAGCAGGTCCGAGGGGCTCTCGTCTGCGATCTCCTTCAGCCGCCGGTGGAGGTGCCCGCGGCTGTGGGCCACGAGGCGGGCGAGCTCCTCGACGCCGAAATCCTCGTCGGCGAGATGGAGCTCGATCACGCTCCGCACCTGATCCAGGAACTTCGCGTCGGACGAGGCGACGTCGACCGGCGCCGGGTGCATCCGGATCACCTTCCGGGCGAAGCGCTCCCGGAGCCGGCGGCGGAGGGCGATGAGGTTGTCGATCTGAATGGTGAGTTCCTCCACCTGGAACGGCTTGGTCAGGTAGGCATCTGCCTCTCCCCGGAGTCCGGCCAGACGGTCCTCGGTGGCGGCACGGGCGGTCAGCAGGATCACCGGGATGAAGTCGGTCTCGGGGTCTTCCTTGAGGGCCCGGCAGAGGGCATAGCCGTCCAGCCCCGGCATCATGACGTCCGACAGCACCAGGTCCGGCAGAACGCGGCGGGCGAGCTCGAGCCCCTGCA
>JBPCIT010000323.1:0-5569 GCA_051006015.1 Longimicrobiaceae bacterium | reverse complement strand
AAGGGCGGGAGGGGAACCCCACGGTGGTGGTGAGTTCCGCCTCTGTGTATCGAGGAACGTTCAGCGAACGCGCAGGAGGAAGCCGGAAACCGCCTGCACGTTGTCAGGCTACGGCATTACATTCACTGCCGTGGCGCCGCAGTACACGTCTCCCGTACTGCGATCAGTTCCCCAGATCGTAACCTCTGTCGTAGCCGCGGAGAGGTTGCCGGCGGCGACCAGGTCGGCCCTGCGGAATTGCATGAGCACGTCGCGCTCTCCGTCGCCATTCAGGTCCGTAACGTTCAGGTTGCGCGCCGGCGTGCCAGTGGTCCAGCTCGCGCCCAACCGCAGGTCACTTGCCCGTGCCGGCCGCGGGATGTACGCCTCCACGCTGTGGACGGAGACAAAGACACGAGCGTCCTGCAGGCTCACCGTTCCCGGTTCCGTGCTGTTGCTCCAGATCCCCGCGATCGCGACCACGTTCTCCGAGCAGGTCGGCCCGACGGTCTCAGCCTGGATGGTGATGTCGGAGAGGACCGGGCTGGTACCGTCCGGAGCCGCACGCAGGGTGACCCGCACCTGGATGAACCGTCCGGTCAGGTCGAACGAGGTGCCGTTCGATACCGTTACGTACGGCTGCGAGCCCAGGGCGGCCTGGGTGTCCGCCGCCTTCGCCTCGACCGTGATGCTGCCGCCCGGCGGCACGAAGCCCTGCGGCTCATTGTTCCAGCTGATGGTGCCCCACTCCATGCCCGCCTCACCGCCGTCCTGCACCACGGTCCAGGTGCCCTGCGGCGCCGTGCTGCCGAACAGCTGCGCACCCGTCATGTCGCTGTAGTTGTACGGGAACGGGAGCGGCCGTCCCGCAGTAGCGGGGAAGTTGACGACCAGGTCGACAGCACCGACCCTCGTAACCCCGTCGGCGCCGATGGGCCCGGCGTTCGGGTCGATGCGTGTAGCAGTGTGCGAGTTGCGGTTGGCGCTCCAGATGTTGCCGTCGGCGTCGACCGAGACACCGGTACTTCCGGCGCCGTTCGGGTTGGGAACGTTGCCGACGAAGGTGCCGTCGTTCTTCAGGTGACCGATCGTGCAGTTGCTGTTGCAGAAGAGCCCTGAGCTGATCCACACGTCTCCGTTCGCGTCTACCGCGAGGCCCTGCGAGATGCGGCTCGAAAGGTGCGCGCCGTTGAGGAACGGCCCGAGAATCGTGTTGCCGTCTGGGCTCACCTTGCGGACGTTCACCCCGAATTCGTTGGCCCAGATCCAGCCATCCTGGTCAACTGCCAGGCCATAGTTCGGGATCGGAATGCAGCGCGGGTTCTCACCGGCAACATCCGGCGCGTTTGGATCCCAGCGCAGTAGCCCATTGCCGCCACCGTTGGCTGACCAGATCACACCATTCTGGTCGATCAGACCGCCGTAGCCGCCACAGGCGAAACCTGTCCTCACCGGCCCGGTGCTACCCGTTGTGGCGTCAACGCGGACGAAACGCCGGCTGACATAGGAGCCGATCCACAGGTTGTTGTCCGCGTCGATGCTGAGGTGGCGCGTGTCCCCGAAGCCAAGCGCGTCCGTACCAACGTGGTGGAGGATGCACTCGTCCTGCGCGTTGGCGACATTCGACGGTGATCCGCCCGGCCAGGCCTTGACATCGCCGTAGCCGGTCGAGGTGTCGATGACGCCGTTGCCGTTGCGGTCGACGCACTGGTTCAGCTCCACGAGGCCGATGTGCGCGACGCCGCCACCGCCGCGGTGCCCTACCCAGACGCTGCCGTCGATGCCAACCGTGGTTCGCGATGACTCGGCACATCCCACGCCATCGGCGACCGTGCGGTACTCACCCAGGATCTCACCGGTGGCGGTGTTGATCTTGCCGATCGTGCAGCGCTGCGAGAGCGCCACCCAGATGAAAGGGAAGGTACCGCTCGTCGTGTTGAGCTGGAGCTGGTTGGGCGTACCCGTGTTGACGTTGACAAGTGTGCCCTGGGCGAAATCCTCGTCGGTCGTGTACGTAGCGCTAGTTGATGCTGCGACGATTGCCTTCGCGGGAGTGCGGAGATCGCTCTCCAGAGGCAGTCCCCGCTGGTCGAACTGTTCGCAACTTGCAGCCGCGATCAGGGTGGACAGAACCACCGTCCTCGCGGCGACTCGCTTCCAACGCATGGTGTATCTCCTTGTGTAGAGCGATTACCGACGTACGCGTCGGCGGCGGTCTTCTTCGGTAGCCCGGCTGTCTCGAACGGAGACCCGTAGCGTTGCGGACCGGCCTCGCGACCGGGGTGCCTTTTCGGAAGATGTTGAACAGGGAATCGGGCTCGGAGCGAGCATGATGGACCGGGAGCCCAGAACCACAACCGGTCACTCAGCCGGTGAGGGTTCTCTGGGTAGGCATTCTCCTTGTTGAAGGATTCACGTCCGCCAGCACCAACCTATCGAGGACGAATATCACAAGGTACCTGGGGCGGAGGCGCGAATTGGCTCTCCTTGTACACAGTCAACTGAGACGTTCGGCACGAGGTTCGTCAATGTGCCGCCTGCGAACGCTGCACCGGGAGCGGCTACGCCGCGCTGCCGGGCCGATCAACAACCCTGCAAGAAACATCAGGGACCCTTCGGACGTACCCGGGCGACGTGGCGTGCCACCGCGTGCATCGGATTACCATCACCCGGGTTGAAGCTGGCGCCGGCCGAAAACGCGAGTTGATCCTGTACCAGTTGATATAGGTGTTCCGAGCTCGGGCTCGGCCGGACGACTTGATGTGGGGAACCGGCAGCTCTAGGCGGCAGAGATGCCACTCCCATTCGAAGCGAGCGGATATGCAGCAAACATGCCGTAGCTCCGTTCTTCCGTAACCAATTTCAGAGCAAGGACTTAGAGGAAGTTGTAAGAAGCAATGAGCTACGAAATTGTGGCAGGCGCGCGTCACGTTGGGACGGCAATGCCCCTATGTTACCTTTGCTCCGCTTATCGCGGAGGGGGTTGCCCTGATGCGGATGAGGGTCGGACCTTACACTGGCGCGGTTGCACGGTGCAGGGAGACACAGCAACGAGGCGAACCCCACCGTCGCGGTAGGGTTCGCCTCTGCTTTCAGGGGACGCTCGGCGGGTGCCGGTGGCGTCCGGAGGGGATCAGACCTCGGTGACCTCCTCGCTGGGGGCGGCGGGGCCGCCGTCGATCATCTCCGGCAGAGCGCCCGTGCGGACGGTCGCGCGGGAGACCGGCTTCTTCCGAGCCCCGTTGTAGGACTTCTTCTCGATCTCGCGCCAGATCCGGTCGACGACAGTGCCGACGGGCTCGTCCCACTGAAGATGGCCTTCCGCGTGAACGCGCTCGAGCGCGCGCCGCAGTGCGTGCTTGCTGATCGGCTTCCTCATCATCCCTCCTGTGGCCTGGTGTGGCTTTATCCCTACTCCTGCACGCTCCCGCGCGGGAGCTACCGAGTCGGCGCGCAGCGCGTCCACCGCTGCCGGCCGGCTTTCGCAGGGAGTGTAATACATCGAGCGGAGGACGGCCAGTCGCAGGCCGCGCCGGAGCACGCGGCAGACACAACGCGACAAGGCTGCCCTCGCGGACAGCCTTGCGTGTTTGGGTCCCTGTGAGCTTCCAATGAGCCGGGTGGGGCTCGAACCCACGACCTGCGGATTAAAAGTCCGATGCTCTACCAGCTGAGCTACCGGCTCATGCGCCTCTAAAGATAACCCTATCCGCGAAGCCACTCAAGCATTTCGGGACTCAGCCGACCTGCTCGGCGCCGCGGGTCCAGCGGCGGCCCATGCGCGCGCCGACGATGGCGGCGACCGTCTGGAGCAGCAGCAGGCCGGCCGCGACAGTCAGCGGAAGCGCGTGCCAGGCACCCGGGTCGCCGGGGTCGGGGAGCAGCAGGTTGGCGAGCAGCCAGACGAGCAGCGAGAAGAGGCCGATTCCCAGGCCGTGCAGCACCGGCGCGCGGCCGACCCTCGCACCGGCGAAGAAGCCGCCGGTGATGAAGCCGATCAGCAGCGCGACGGCCACCCAGACGTCGCCCTCGGGCGCGCCGGAGGAGGCGCCCAGGACACCCAGCGCGATCAGCCCCAGCAGGACGAGCGCGCTCATGGCAGCCGCGATGAACCAGCCGAAGGCGACCCAGGAGGGGCGCAGGTGCGCGAAGCGTTCGGAGTCCATGCAGGCAGATGCGGCTCAGAGGGTGGAGAAGAGGTCGCCCACCGGCTGGAACGACCGGCGGTGATGCGGCGTGAGTCCGAAGCGGTGCAGCGCCGCCAGATGCTCGGGGGTGCCGTAGCCCTTGTTGCGCTCCCAGCCGTACGCCGGATAGCGGCGGGCGAGGCGGTCCATCAGCCGGTCGCGCAGCACCTTGGCGACGATCGAGGCGCAGGCGATGGCGTGCACCTTCCCGTCCCCGCCGACCACCGCGGTGTGGGTGCCGCTGCCCAGCTCGGGCACCGGCAGGCCATCCACCAGCAGATGCTGCGGCGCCGGACGCAGACGCGCCACCGCGCGCCCCATGGCGAGCGCGGTGGCACGGCGGATGTTGAGCCGGTCGATCTCTCGGCAGGAGGCCGCTCCCGCGCCCACCGCGACCGCGGCGTGCAGGATGCGCTCGGCCAGCTCCTCCCGGCGGCGCGGAGTCAGGCGCTTCGAGTCGTCCACCCCCTCGATCTGCAGCCCCGGCGGCATGATCACCGCCGCCGCGACCACCGGCCCCGCGAGCGGCCCGCGTCCCACCTCGTCCACACCCGCCAGCAGGTGCAGCCCCTGCTCGCCGAGCGTGCGCTCGAGCGAGAGCAGCTCGCGCTCGCCCCTGCCATCCGCAGCGACACCCATCGCCGGCCGCAACCTATCGGGTACGGCGCTCCCGGATGCGGGCGGCCTTGCCGCGCAGCTCGCGCAGGTAGTACAGCTTCGCGCGGCGCACGCGCCCCTGCCGCACCACGTCGATCGACGCTATCATCGGCGAGTGCAGCGGGAAGATGCGC
Source organism: Longimicrobiaceae bacterium (assembly GCA_051006015.1). Lineage (GTDB taxonomy): Bacteria > Gemmatimonadota > Gemmatimonadetes > Longimicrobiales > Longimicrobiaceae > JBPCIT01. The sequence goes on along the minus strand of JBPCIT010000323.1, from coordinate 612 downwards.
TCGACGCCGACGCCGCCGGAGATCTTGCGCACGGTGAAGGTCTCCTGCACGCCGCCATGCTTGCGGCCGATGCAGACGCCCTCGAACGCCTGGACCCGCTCCTTCTCGCCCTCGCGGACGCGCACGTTCACGCGCAGCGTGTCGCCCGGCCGGAAGCGCGGGTGATCGTCGCGCAGATATTCCTTCTGTGTCTCAAAAAATGGGTGCATTGCACACCTCCTGGTTATAGGTTGACGAACTTCCGCAGAGCCTTGCCCGATCAATGCCGAGGGCGTCCTCCTCGGGAGGCCCTCACCCGCTAGCCCCCCCTCCCAATTCTTGGAGAGGGGGAATACGATCCTGCCAAACCTCGGCTCCCCTGCGACGGCAGGTTCTGCTATTCTCCCCTCCCCCGAACTCGGGGGAGGGGCCGGGGGAGGGGGCCCGCGGCTGCCCGGAGCCCGGTTCTCCCGTTTGACGTCACAAAGTGCTGCAGTTATGTTACAGCCGGTTTTTCGTGGGGTTTTTCATCCCGGACGGAGGATGCATGGCGCTACGTGAGCGCTTCCGCAGGCGGTCGGTCGCCGAGTCCCTGGAGCTGCTGGCGGCCGAGGATCCAAAGCGGGTCTTTGT
>JBPCIT010000322.1:0-3314 GCA_051006015.1 Longimicrobiaceae bacterium | reverse complement strand
TAGCGCGGCGGCGGGAAAGTCCGCCACCAGGGGCGAAGAAGTGCGGTTGCCGCGGGCGCGGCTCTCCTCTGCTAACGTATCACGGCGGGGTATCCGGGCACGGCAGCAGCGGCGGGTACAATATACGTACTTCTTCTGTGCAGCGCACGGGTGTTGTAGATGGTTCGGGATTCCGGCTCAACCTCACAGGCCATCGAATACTCCGCCGATGATTTCGACGATGGTCTCGAAGACGCTGCCGGCACTCTCTCCAACGGCCTCGTAGACGGTAGCTGCGGTCTCGGGAGCGGAGGCGAGCGCGCCGGGCAGCTGCGAGATCGCCTCCGCCGACGCTGAGACCACCTGTCCAGCGGCGCGGGCGCCGTAGTAGATAAGATCCGGGGCGTAGAAGAGGGTGTCGAGCAACAGCTCGCCGACCCCGTCCCCCGCGCCGGTGAGGGCGTCGCGGCGCGAGATACCGCGTTTCTGAAGTGCCCGATCGAAGCTCGCGCTCCAGATCGCCTTCAGCTCGTGGTGGTCGAACCAGACTCCCTTGCAGTCGCGGCACAGATCCAGGCGAAGCCCCACGTGCGAATGGACGTGCATCGGGCGCTCGCAGCACGGGCAATCCAGCAGGTTGATCCAGCCACACGCCGGACACTTCTCCGCCGCGCGCTCCAGCGGCGCATGACAGTCGTGGCAGCGTATGCGAAAGGCAACAGGACGCGGCTCGATCTGCTTCCACAGCTCACTCCTGGGAGCGGCGCGCAGACGCTGGACCTCTCCGTACTCGAGCCAGATTCCGCCACAGCGCCCGCAATGGTCCACCTCCAGCTTTTCGCTGGCTTCGACCGTCACCTTCTCCATCGTCGTGCCGAGGCAGACCGGACAGGGCAGGTGCGGAGAGAGATCAGGCATCGAGCACCCCCTTCGCGGAGGACTTCCCGCCGAGGTGGCGGATGTCATAGAAGCTGTAGACCAGCAGGCCGGCATCCGTGATCTCGAGATCCGCCAGGCCCCGCGCCACGAGCGCATCGAGAGCCTCCTTCGCGGCCTCGGGCGTCATCGCCAGATGCATCGCGACCTCCACCACGGTGAGTCGGCCCTCGCGCTCGCGGGCGAGCCGCAGAATCTCTGCCTCGAGCGTCTGCTGGCGCAGCAGCGCCTTTCGACCCTTCAGCCGGGTGCGTTCGGTGTAGTGGCTGCGCAGGAGCAGACCGGCACCCAGCGCTGGCAGCTCGATCGTGAGGGCGAGTGCGGCCAGTGTTGCGGGCGCGCCGAGCGGGACGTCGGAGTTGAGGAACCCGACGAGCATGAACAGGGCAAGGATGCCCAGGGCGACTGCACCAGTTAGCTTCATCACAAACCTACCGCTATCACGTTGCACGAGGAGTCGAGGAGGCAGAGGATCACCGCTTCCTCTACGCCGGCAGATCGTAAACAGGTTTCATCTGCCTGCAATCGAAATCCTCGTGGGCGTCTACCCCAGCACGATCAGCCGCACCGGGCTGCAACCCCGACGCGTGCGGCACACCGATGCTTCGGGGGAATGCCGGAAGCTTGCCCGGCATCGATGATCGCTGCAGCCCTCGGTTAGGCGCACTGCAACGCCCGGGATGCGGGCGCTGCTGCCGAAGCGGGGGATTGCCGGCTCCGCGTCCAACGAATTGTCAACCTCCTCCAGTGTAGCCGCTCGCCGCCAGAAAAGCAGCGGCATTCTTCATCTCGATGATGTCGCGGAGCGCGGATCGCTTGTCCGATGCGCGGGCGTAGTACGCCTCGGCAATGCGGTACCCGATGAAGTAGCCGAGATCCCCGGGGCGCTCCCCTGTTGCCGAGGCCCGGTTGTAGAGCCACTGACTGCTATCCGTGCCATACATGGCATGCCGGAACTCCTCCCAGATCTCCCCTTCATGCAGGATCGCATACGCCCAGAGGTCGGCGTTGGAGTGAGTACCGGCCACGAGGCCGCTGACGAAGTCCGCGCTGCCCTCCATGAGCGCCAGCTCGAGCAGCGTCTGCTTCGACCCGGTCCACACGCCCCCGGCCCGGAGCTGCAGTACATGGACGTGCTCGTGGGCGACAATCACGGGAATCGCATCGAGCGGCTGGACCACCTCGCGCGGGAAGCGCGGGAGCTCATCCAGCGGCGTTCCCGGACCTACGCCGTAGAACTCGGCGCCGATCATCATACCCTCCGCGGCGACAGTGCCTCCATTGGTGAAGCGACCGAGAATGAAGGTCAGGGGTGGGAACACCGACTCCGGGTAGAGTGCCTCGATCCGGCCGTAGTTCTCACGAATGCGGTCCAGGAGTGCCTCGTCGCCGGAAAGCCGGAGTGTATTCGGCCGAATGCTGGCGTAGTAACGAGGGTAGCGCTGCACTGTCGCAGCCAGGTTCGCGGCCGTAAGGCCCTTGGCCCGCGCGAAGCCCTTCAACCCGGCGGAGCCCGCATCAAGGTACCCGGTCTGGAATGCCGCCGCGGAGGCACCAGCGTCGTACGCTCGCCAGAAGTTCTCGATGTCGCTGGTCACGAACTGGGCGGCGGCTGGATCCTGCGGTGCGGAGGCGCCGCCGGGAGGCACGATCGGATCCTCGCAGGCGGCGAGGGACGCGACGCTCACCAGGATGATGACCGGGGAAGCAAAGCGCTGGAACGGGAGCATACCGTCACGGGCAGAGAGGGGCACTGGAACGGCGGTGAGATGCACGGCACCGCAAGGAAGCGACAATCATGGGTGTGCATCCGATCGCTGCAACTGCGGAGGGACGAACCCACCGTTCTCGGATGCTCCCCGCTGCGCGGCGGTGATGGACCCGTCCTGCGGCATCGCTCAGCAAGCGGCACCGAGCTTACACCCCAACCGCCCCTCGCCAGCCGACTGGCATCATCGCGTCCTACCCGCACTCAATGCGGGATCGCACCGCAGGTCTTGAGGGCGTCTCATCGGAAACCCGGATGAGCAGGTGAGCAGTGGACGCGCCTGGCGCCACGAATTCAGCCGCGTTCGGCGCTGCCGCAAACCGGCCCCCCGCGAAGCCGCCGCGCAGATGGCGCACCGTAGAAGTTCGACAGCATCTCCACCCCAAGAACGCAGTGCTCAGAGCGTGCGGCGCATGACGAGTTCATCCTCATCGACTTCCCCCGTATACACGAAGCCGAGCTTCTCATAGAACGGCCCGGGACCTCCCTCCCCCGGCACACAGCTCAGCGAGAACTCCGTCGCGGCCGGCCGAGTTCGGACATGAGCCAGCACCAACTCCATGGCTCGCGCGCCAAGGCCAAGCCGTTGGAAGCGTTGGTCGATCATGAATCGCCAGAGGTGGTACTTCGC
>JBPCIT010000321.1:0-4505 GCA_051006015.1 Longimicrobiaceae bacterium | reverse complement strand
TCCGCCAGCGCCCGCAGCACCGCGACGGAGCCCGATGCGAGCCGCCCGGAGATCGCCGGGTCGCCGGTGCCGAAGAGGATGAGGTCGCCCTCGATGGCTCCGTTCTGCAGCTCGCCGTCGGCGAGAGCATAGGTCGAGTAGCGGAAGTTCGGTCCGAGATAGTAGTAGGCGGCCGCGGTGGAGAAGAGCTTCATGTTGCTCGCGGGCGCGAGCGGCAGATCCGGGTTCAGCGCGAAGAGAGTGTCGCCGCGATCCAGCGAGACCACCATCACCCCGTAGCGCACCTCCCGCCATCCTGGCTCACGGATGGAGGAGAGCAGGTCGTTGCGCAGCCCGGTGAGTGCGGCGGCTTCGACCTCGCTCGCGACGGGGGCCGACGGAGCGGAGTCTCCGGCCGGAGCCGAAGGGGCGTCCGCGGGCATCTGCGCGACCGGGGCCTGCGCCGCGGGGGCCTGCGCGGAGCGAGCGACCTGCGCGCCGCCGATGATCCCGGCGGCGGCCAGAAGGACGACGAGATGATGGAACGAGCGCATCTTCGAGCGGTTCGATGGAGGGAAAAGGACGGAATGCGCGCCGCGATCGACGCCGCTCTACACTGCTACACGACGATACGGCGCGGAGGTTCCCCGGCTAGCTACGAACGAGCAGGAGCTGCACGATCGTCCAGCCGACCGCCAGGCCGGCCGCCACACCCGCCAGCGCGGCGACCCACAGCCACCACCACTCCTTTGACCTGGATCGCGCCACCTTGTCTCTCCGCTCCTCCCCGGACGACCGAGACCCCTGTGCGCATTGACGCCGATGGCGCGCCGGTATAGCGAAGAGTGTGCCGGTCAGCTGTTGAAGAGGAGGCAATCCGAGCGTATCTTCCGGCCATTTCGAGCCTTGCGGCACTTTCCATTGACAGTCCCAGCTGTAGCTGTCACTTTCCGTCCGCCCACGCCGACCCTTCTTCTCCCCAACGCACCGAGGCCGGTGATCGAAGCTCTCTTGTATGCGCTGGCGGCGGCCGGGGCGAATCTGGCGGGCGGACTTCTCATCACCACGGCAGCTCCCGCGGGCGCGCGGGCGCAGCGGCTGCTCATCGCCTTCGGGGCGGGCTTCATGCTCGCCGCCGCCTTTCTGGCGATGATCCCGCACGCGCTGGAGGGCGGCGGCAGCATGATCTTCGTCCTGATCGGCTATCTGCTCGTCCACCTGACGCAGCACGTGCTCACGCCGCACTTCCACTTCGGCGAGGAGCGCCACCCGGAGGCGATGGTCGATCGCTGGGTGGGGATCACCGCGCTGCTCGGGCTGCTGCTGCACACCTTCTTCGATGGCGTCGCCATCGCCAGCGGCTTCGGGGTGAGCGCCTCTCTCGGCCTGCTCGTCTTCACCGCCATCGTGCTGCACAAGGTGCCGGAGGGGGTGACGGTCGCCTCGATCATGCTCGCCAGCGGAAACAGCCGCCGGAGCGCCATCTCGGGCGTGCTCCTGCTGGGCTTCTCTACGGTGCTGGGAGTGCTGCTGACCACCTACCTGGGCCCGCTGCGGGAGTACGGCCTGGAGCTGAGCGCGGGAGTGACGATCTACGTCGCCGCCTCGAATCTGGTGCCCGAGGTGCAGCGCGAGCAGGGCTGGGGTGTGGCGGCCTCCGTCTTCCTGGGCGTCTTCCTCTTCTTCCTGGCGAACCAGCTTCTGGCGGGAATGCACACATGAGCACCGACAGCTCGCTGCCGCTCTTCGGCGACTCCGAGCCGCCGCCGGCTCCGGAGATGTACGCGTCTCCCGAGGGCGATGCGCCGCTCCCGGAACGGATGCGTCCGCGCGCCCTCGAGGAAATGGTCGGGCAGGCGCACCTGGTAGGAGAGGAGGGGCTGCTGCGCCGGCTGCTCGAGGCGCGGCACCTCCCCAGCTTCATCCTGCACGGCCCGCCGGGGAGCGGGAAGACCACGCTCGGCCGCCTCATCGCCCGCCTGGTGCAGGCCTCCTTCGTCCCCTTCAGCGCGGTGAGCGAGGGGGTGCCGCGGCTGCGCGAGGTGGTGCGCGAGGCGGAGGAGCGTCGCCGCGCCGGGCGCCGTACGCTCGTCTTCGTGGACGAGATCCACCGCCTCAACAAGGGTCAGCAGGACTTCCTCCTCCCCTTCGTCGAGTCCGGGCTGCTGACGCTGGTCGGCGCCACCACCGAGCACCCGGGCTTCGAGGTGAACCCCGCGCTGCTCTCGCGCGCCCGCGTGCTCGTGCTGCAGCCGCTGGCGGAGGCCGAGCTGCGTGCCCTGCTGCAACGCGCACTGACAGACGAGGAGCGGGGGCTGGGCAATCTCCGGCTCACGGTCGAGCCGGAGGCGGAAGCTGCGCTGGTGCACGCCGCCGGGGGAGACGCCCGGCGGCTGCTCGATGCGCTCGACATCGCGGCGCGTCTCGCCGGCCCTGATGCCACCGTTACCCCGGAGATCGCACGTGAGGCGCTGCAGCAGCGCGTCGCCGGCTACGACGCGACGCTGCGCTACGAGATGCTCTCCGCCTTCCACAAGTCGCTGCGGGCGAGCTCCGAATCCGGTGCGCTCTACTGGGCGATGCGGATGATCCGTGCGGGAGAGGACCCGCTGGTGGTCTTCCGCCGCCTCGTCGCGGCCGCCTACGAGGACGTCGGCCTCGCCGATCCGCAGGCCGGCATCGTCGCCGTCCAGGCGATGCAGGCTTTCGAGCGCCTGGGCGCCCCCGAGGGGCATCTGCCGCTGGCGAACGCCATCGTCTACGTCGCGACGGCGCCCAAGTCGAACCACGCCTACCGTGCGCTGCACGCCGCGCTGGAGGCGGCGGAGGAGACGCCCGATGCCCCCGTTCCCCTCCATCTGCGCAACCCGACCACCGCGCTGATGCGGGAGTGGAGCTACGGCGAGGGATACAAGTACGCCCACGACTTCGAGGGCGCGTTCACCGAGATGCAGACCCTGCCCGACGTGCTGCAGGATCGCAGCTTCTACCAGCCGACCGACCGCGGCTTCGAGAGGGAAGTCGCCCGGCGGATCGCGGAGCGGGAGCGGGCCCTCACCCCCCGGCCCCCTCTCCTGCCTGCAGGAGAGGGGGAGGGATCCGCGGAGGGGGAGGGATCCACGTAGTGGGAGGGGGTGAGGGCTCCCGCGGCATGAGCAACATTTCGCGCGACGCTGATGTACGTGCCGTCTCGGCCAGGGGCGCGATCGCCCTCCTCCTGCTGCATGAGACTCGACGCCTGGCAGCGCGGGTGCGCCGCCCGGAGGTTGGCGTGTGGCTGGGGATCGGGCTCCCTGCGGTGCTGGTGGCCGGAGGGCTCTGGGCAGCGGGGGAGCGGGCGCTTCCCGCGCTGGAGGATGTCGCGGGTGCGGTGATGTGGGGTTTCCTGCTCTCGGTGCCGCTGTCATTCTTCGCTTACGGCATCCTCTTTCGCCCGGTGGACGATCCCTTTCTGCGGCGGCTCGGTGTCTCCGCGCGTGCTCTCTTCGTGGTGCGCGCGCTGCGGCTGCTGGGGCTCGCGCTGCTGGTTGCGCTGGTGGCGGTCATTCCCGCGCTGGCGGTGGGAGCGCCCCTGCGTCGGCCGCTCGCCATCACCCTTGGCGCGCTCCTGCCCGCCTGGGGGCTGGCGCTGCTCACCCTCGCCGCCGCCGCCCGCTCGATCGCGCGCACCCGGGAGGGTCACCGACCGGGAATCTCCTCGCGCTTCGTGAAGTGGGATCGCGAGCTGGCCGCGGTTGCGCCGCTCGCCTACGCGCCGCTGGTCCCGCTCTTCGGCGGGATGGTGGCTGCGGGAGTGGTCGCCGCGGCGCCCGGAGCGGAGGCAGTGCGGGCGCTGATCCTCTCCCTCGCCTCGGTAGGCGTCGCCGCGCTGGCGGCTCGCCCCTTCGCCCGCGCCCTCCCCCGCTTCGCCCCGCAGGCGCTGGAGATGACCTACTCGCCGCCTCCAGCGGCAGGAGAGGCGGGGCTGGCGCCACGGCGCGGGCTGGCTCGGCTGCTGCCGTGGAGGGTCGCGCTGGTGCGCGCGCGCGATCTGGCGGTGGCGGAGCGGCGCTTCCGCTGGGCATCGACGCTCATCTGGCCGGTAGCGCTGGCCTCCTTCGTGGCGCTCGGCCGCTGGGGCGACGACCCGATGGTGCGCGGCTGGGTGCTCGCCGCCGGGGTGCTGGCGCTGCTGGCACAGGCAGGCGCGGTGATCGGGCTCGGGCGGCTCGAGCGCCGCGGACCGCGCTGGATCGACCGCTCGGCGGGGATCAGCGCCGGAGTGCGGTGGAGCGGGCGGTGGGCCTTCGGCTTCGGACTCGTGCTCTGGCTGGTCATCCCGCTGGGCATCTTCTGGGGTCTCTGGGCGCCTGTCGGCTCAGGGTGGTTGTGGCTCCTCGCCGGCGGCGCCACTGCCGCGGTGGCCGCTCTCGCCTCGGTCTCCGCCGCCGGCCGGTGACGCTCCCCCTCGCCGTCGAAGAGCTCGGCAAGGCCTACCGCGGGCGGGCGGTGCTGCGCGAGGTCACCTTCGCCGTATCCCCCGGCGA
>JBPCIT010000320.1:0-8768 GCA_051006015.1 Longimicrobiaceae bacterium | reverse complement strand
ATGGTAGCTGGCATGAGAGGACCTCTTGGAGGAGCTGCGGGCCCTCACCCCGCTCGCTGAGGCTCGCACCCCCCTCCCAACTTTGGGAGAGGGGTTGATGCTGACACCGGCACCGTACTGTGGCGCTGCACTTCGTGCACCAGACACCCCCCCCTCCCCCGCATGTGGGAGGGGGGGTAGGGGGGGGAGGCCCCCCGGCGCCACAGAGTATCTGATCGTCGCCTTCCGAGCAAGCACCGAGGCAGGGAGACGCGGGCGCGGCACCCGTGTAGATTACCGGCGGGGAGGCCTTCACCCTTTCACGCCATGGATCGCACGATGCGTCACCAGAGAGTTCGGCAGATCACGGGTCTACTCTTCGCCACCTTGCTCACGCCCGGCTGCGTACGCTCACCTGCGCCTGCGGATCATCCCGCCACCCGTGCCACCGCGGAGAGCGTCGCGCCGGCGTGGTACACGCAGCAGAGCGGCACGACCGCCTCTTTCCGGGGACTCAGTGTGGTGAGCCGCGAGGTTGCGTGGGCGAGCGGGAGCGGCGGCACCTTCGCGCGCACCGCAGACGGCGGAGCGACCTGGCAGGCGGACACCGTCCCCGGCGCCTCAGCGCTGGACTTCCGCGACGTCTATGCTGTGGACGACCGCACCGCCTATCTCCTCAGCGCGGGCGAGGGAGAGCTATCCCGCATCTACAAGACGACGGACGGGGGACGGAGCTGGACGCTGCAGCACACCAACCCGCACGCGGAGGGCTTCTTCGACGGCTTCGCCTTCCGGGACGCGGAGAATGGTATCGCCTACAGCGATCCGGTAGAGGGCCGCTTCCTGCTGATCACCACCAACGACGGGGGCGCGAGCTGGCGCGAGATCCCGCGTGAGAGCCTTCCCCCTGCCCTTCCCGGCGAGGCCGGATTCGCCGCGAGTGGCACGGGAATCGTGGTGCAGGGTGATCATGTCTGGTTCGCCACCGGGGGCGGAGCGGTCGCGCGTGTCTTCCGCAGCACGGATCGCGGGCGCAGCTGGACGGTCGCTGAGACGCCGCTGCGCGCCGGCGCGGCCTCCTCCGGAATCTTCTCCCTCACCTTCTGGGATGCGCGCAACGGCGTGGCCGTCGGCGGCGACTATACCGAGCCAGCCGAGGCGAGGCAGAACGTCGCCATCACCAGGGACGGCGGACTCACCTGGACGCACCCCGGAGGTGACCCTCCGCGCGGCTACCGCTCCGGCATCGCCTTCATCCCCGGCACTGCCGGCCCGACGCTGGTGGCCGTGGGCACCTCCGGCTCCGATTACTCGCTCGATGGCGGCCGGAGCTGGCTGCCGATCGACACCCTCGCCTACAACAGCGTCGGCTTCGCCGCTCCGGATGCCGGCTGGGCGGTGGGGCCGCGCGGGCGAATCGCCCGGTTCGGAGCACCGTGACCGCACCCTCACCCCGTCACCCTGTTGTCCGGTGCACGAAGTGCAGCGCCACAGTACGGTGCCAGATTCGGCATCAACCCCTCTCCCAAAGTTGGGAGAGGGGTGCGAGCCTCAGCGAGCGGGATGAGGGTCCGCCGGGGCTTGCGTTCTCTCGTTTTTGAACGTACATTCATTCATAAACCTTTCTACCTGATCCGCGGTGGCCCCCAGATCCGAAGTCCTCAACCAGCGCATGCGCGGCGAGAGTCGCGCCAAAATCGTCGAGCACGCGCTGCGCCTCTTCGCCGAGCACGGCTACGACCGCACCTCCGTCAAGATGATCGCCGAGTCGGCGGGGATCGCGCAGGGGCTGCTCTACAACTACTTCGAGAGCAAGGAGCACCTGCTGCGCGAGATCTTCGCGCAGAGCATGCGTGACGTGCACGAATCCGTAACGGAGGCGGAGGCCGCCGACACGCCTGAGGAGCGGATCGAGCGACTCGTCAGGGCGAGCTTTCAGGTACTGCGGCGTAACCAGCAGTTCTGGCGCCTCTCCTATGGAGTGCGGATGCAGGCGCCCGTGCTGGCTGCTCTCGGGGATGAGGTGCTGCACTGGGCGGAGACGATCCGCGCAACGCTCGAGGGTTATTTCAACGAGGCGGGCGTTGACGTGCCGGCCGTCGAGGCTGCGATCCTCTTCGCGCTGATCGATGGCGTCTCGCAGCACTACGTGCTCGACCCCGAGAGCTACCCACTGGATGAGGTCATCGAGCGCGTCGTGGCATCCTACCGCCGCGGCGGCGACTCCTGATTCACCCTCTTCCCGGGAGATTGACGATGGCAATCGCAACCGCGCAGGACAGCTTCATCCACGACCGGCTGCGCGAGGTCGAGCAGGTGAGCGAGCAGACGCGCCAGCTCACCAGCGATCTCGCCGCGGCGCAGCTTCGCTGGCCGCCCCCGAGCGGCGGCTGGAGCATCGCTCAGGTGTTCGAGCACCTGGTGACCTCCCACACGGGTTACCTGGAAAAGCTGCCCGAGGTGATCGACGCTGCGCGTGAGCGTGGCGATCGTGCCGCGCGCGGCGAGTGGCGGCCGAGCCTCGCCGGGGGCTTCCTGCTCCGCTCCGTGGACCCGAAGAACGAGCGCAGGGGACCGTCGCCACGGAGCTGGCGCCCGGGGACCGAGCCGCGAGCCGATGCCGTCGAGGCGTTCCTCCACACGCAGGAGGAGCTGACCGCCCTGCTGCACCGGGCCGAGGGGCTTGACCTCAACCGCATCCGCACCTCCTCCCCGGTCAGCAAGCTGATCCGGCTCAACCTCGGCGACTGCTTCGCGATCCTCGCCGCGCACGGGCAGCGGCACATGCGGCAGGTGGAGCGGATCCGGCGGAGCGGGGGGTTTCCGGCGGGAGAGATCTAGCGGGGGCCTGATCCCGCCAGGCGCTCACGAGCCGCGGAAGGCACCCGCCCTCCTGCTCACCCCGACACGATCTCCCCGAGCAGCCGCACCGCCACCGCGTAGCCGGCGAGCGGGACGCCGTCGCCGGTCTGCAGCTCGCGCAGCAGGTCGCGGTAGGCAACGGTGGTGCGGGCGTGGGCGTGGTCGAACTCCTCGAGCGCGAGGACCAGCCCGTCGCTCTCCGCGCCGGAACCGAGCACCGCGCGCGCGATGCCGCGGTGGGCGCGATCGATGTCCTCGATCAGCGCCAGCGCATAGCGCTTCTCCCAGCGGTTCTCGCCGGCGCATTGCTGCACCGACTGACGCAGCGCCGCGCAGGCGAAGCGCTCGGAGACCAGGTAGTACGCACGCGCGGTGTCGAGCGGATCCTCGTCGGCCTCCTGAGCGATGCGCAGGATGTCCAGGAGCTGCGGCAGGAAGCGCAGGGTGATGATCCGCTCGGCGAGCGTCCTGTCGATCCCCAGCGCGCGGATCTCCTCGAGCAGCGACTCGAAGGTGCGGCGGTCCTCCCCGGAGACGACGCGCCCGAAGTCGCCGCGCAGCTGCGAGAGCCCCCCGAGGTGCTGCTCGACCACCGCGGTAGCGGGTGCATCGGGCGCCACGTTGGCGAGCACCCAGCGGGTGGTGCGCGCCAGCACCCGCGCCAGCCCGAAGTACCAGCGGTAGACGATGCGCGTGGGCAGCTTCCCCTCGAGCTGCGCCAGATCCGCGCGGAGCTGTGCCGCGCCGGCGAGCTGCGCGGAGATCATCCAGGCGCGCACCACCGCGGGGATGTCGCTCCCGCTGTCGCGCGCGGCGTGGTGCAGGAAGGCCGAGCCCATCAGGTCCACCAGCTCGTTGACCAGCTCGGTGGTCACGATCTCGCGGCGCAGCCGGTGCGACTGCAGCCGCTCCGGACCCGCGGCCTCGACCGCCTGGTGCGGGAAGTAGTTGACCAGATAGGGAGCGGCCGCCGGGTCGTCGGGGAGCGGCGAGGCGAGCAGGTGCGTGTGCGCGTGCAGCTTGGCGTACGCCAGCAGCACGCAGAGGGTGGGGCGGGTGAGGCCCATCCCCTCCTCGGCGCGCTCCTGCAGGGTGTCGCTGCTGGGAATCCCCTCGGCGCCGCGCTCGAGCACCTTGTCGCGCTCGAAGGCGGTGATCAGCGCCGTGAAGTCGCTCAGCACTTCCCGGCCGCGCTCCTCGTCGAGAGAGACGCCGAGCGACTGGCCGATGTTGTTGCGCAGCACCAGGCGGTTGACCTCACCGGTCATCTCCTCGAGGAGGCGGTTGCGCGCCTCGAACTCCATCCTTCCGCTGCTGACCAGCGGGTTGAGCAGGATCTTGAGGTTGACCTCGTGGTCGCTCATGTCGACGCCCGCCGAGTTGTCGATCGCGTCCGTGTTGATGCGCCCGCCGCCGAGCGCGAAGCGGATGCGCCCGCGCTGGGTGAAGCCCAGGTTGCCCCCCTCGCCCACCACCTTGCAGCGCAGCTCGGTGGCGTCCACCCGCACCGGGTCGTTGGAGGTGTCGCCCGCGTCGGCGTGCGTCTCCTCCGGGTCCTTGACGTAGGTGCCGATCCCCCCATTCCAGAGCAGCTCGGCGGGCGCCCGCAGCACCGCGCGGATCAGTGCCTCGCCGTCCAGCTTCACCACCGCCTCCGGCAGCCCCAGCGCGCGGCGCGCCTCGGGGGTGAGGACGACCTCCTTCGCGGTGCGCGGGACGATCATCCCGCCGGGGGAGAGCTTCGAGCGGTCGTACTCATCCCAGCTCGAGCGGGGGAGCGCGAACATCCGCTCACGCTCCGCGTAGGAGATCGCCGGGTCCGGATCGGGCTCGATGAAGACGTGGCGGTGGTCGAAGGCGGCGAGCAGCCGGATCTGCCGCGAGAGCAGCATCCCATTGCCGAAGACGTCGCCGCTCATGTCGCCGACGCCGATCACCGTAAAGGGCTCGCTCTGGATGTCCTTGCCCAGCTCGCGGAAGTGCCGCTTGACGCACTCCCAGGCGCCGCGCGCGGTGATCCCCTCCTTCTTGTGGTCGTAGCCGTGCGAGCCGCCGGAGGCGAAGGCGTCCCCCAGCCAGAAGTCGTACTCGGAGGCCACTGCGTTCGCCACGTCCGAGAGGTGCGCGGTGCCCTTGTCGGCGGCCACCACCAGGTAGGGGTCGTCGCCGTCGTGGCGTACCACCCCCGGCGGGGGGACGACTCGTCCGTCCACGAAGTTATCGGTGATGTCGAGCATCCCGCGGATCAGGGTGCGGTACTGGTCGGCCGCCTCCTGCATCATCTCGTCGCGGTCGGCGAAGTGGCGCTTGGCGATGAAGCCGCCCTTCGAGCCGCTGGGGACGATCACCGCGTTCTTGACGATCTGCGTCTGCACCAGCCCCATCACCTCGGTGCGGAAGTCGTCGGGGCGGTCGGACCAGCGGATGCCGCCGCGCGAGACGGGCGCGCCGCTCAGGTGGATCCCCTCCATCCGCGAGGAGAAGACGAAGAGCTCGTACAGCAGGCGGGTCCGGCGCAGCTCCTCGATGTCGGCCGTGCGGATCTTGAGCGAGATGTAGGGGACGCCGCCGCTGATGAAGGTCGGATCCGCGCCGCCGTGGCGGAAGTAGTTGGTGCGCGCGGTAGCCTCGATCACCGTGCAGAGGCGGCGCAGCGCGCGGTCGTCGGCGAGGGCGCTCACCTCCTGCAGCGCTCCGGAGAGCGCGCCGCGCAGCGCCTCGATCGCCTCCGCCCGCCGCTCGGGGGAGTCGCCGAGCACGCCGTTGGGCTCGAAGCGCACGCGGAAGAGCTCCAACGCCAGGCGCGCCACATCCGGGTTGCGCGTCAGCGCACGGGTGATCGAGAGGCGGCCCGGCACCGCGCCGATCTGGAAGATGTAGTTGGCGTAGCTGCGCAGCACGTCCACCTCGCGCCAGCGCAGTCCGGCGGTGAGCACCAGCGCGTTGAGGGCGTCGTTCGGGGTGTCGCCGCGGCGCACCGCCAGGATAGACTCGGTCAGCACCGGCGCGCGATCCAGTGGAATCGGCCCTCCCTCCGGCCCCTGCACCGCGAAGGAGTAGATCATGAAGTCCGGCAGCTCCGCACCCTGCACGGTGAAGGGAATCACCTCGATCACCCGCAGCCCGGCGTTCTCCAGGATCGGCATGAACTCCGAGAGCACCAGCCGCTGGTTGCGCAGGAAGAGCTTGAGGACGGTCACGCCCCGATAGATCTCCGCACGGCCGCGTCCGCGGGGGGAGCGCAGGTCGATGGCGACGTCGATGTCCTCGCGCCGCATCCGCTCCATCACCTCCACGTCGTGGATGGCCACGGTGGGCAATGTCGCGGCGCGGTACTCCTCGCTGAAGCCCGGAGCGTAGACGCGCGCCAGATGCTGCGCCTCCCCCGGAGGGTGCAGCTCGGAGATCGCGTCCAGTAGGCGGTCGTCCCAGGAGCGGATGATCTGCACGATCTCACGCTCGAGGTCGTGCGGGTTCGTGCCCTCGACCGCCTCGGCGGGGGCGGAGAGGTAGAAGTGCAGCCGCGCCTGGTCGCCGGCACTCATCGCCAGGTAGTAGTTCAGCACCGTGCCCTGGAAGTGCCCGGTGAGCAGATCCTGGATGCGGTGGCGCACCTCGGCGCTGAACCTGCCGCGCGGCAGGATCACCATCACGCTCAGCCCGCGCCCCAGCGGGTCGGGCCGCAGGGTGACCCGCACCTCGTCCGCAAAGAGGAGCGCCAGCACCGTCTCGACCTCGTGCTCGAGCTCCTCGGTGGAGGCCTGGAATAGGTCCTCCTTGGGCAGGGAGTTGAAGATGGTGATGATCTCCTTGTAGTCGTGCGACCCCGCAGGGGCGCCCGAATCCTTCAGGATCGCCTCGAGCTTGCGGCGCAGGATGGGCATCCTGTCCGCGTGCTCGGCGTACGCCTTGGAGGTGAAGAGGCCGAGGAAGCGCCGCTCCCCCACTACCTGTCCGGCCTCATCCAGCTTCTTGATGCCGATGTAATCCATGCGCGCGCGGCGGTGCACGGTGGACTCGGCGTTGGATTTGTTGATGATCAGCAGCGGCCCCTCCAGCACCCGGCGGCGCAACGCCTCTGGTAGGTCGGCGACCAGCACGCCACGCGCGTACGCGGACTCGGACTCCTTACGGAGGATCCCCATCCCCGAGCCGCGCTCGACGTACAGCTCCGGCTGCGCCCCGTCGTGGATGTCGTAGCTGCGGTAGCCGAGGAAGACGAAGTTCCCGTCGCGCAGCCAGTGCAGGAACTCGATCATCTCCTCCAGCTCGTGCCGCCGCTCCGGTAGCCGCTCGGCGTAGCCCTCGACGGTGGCGGTCGTCTCGTCCAGCGCGGCGAGCATCGCGGGGAAGTCGTCAGTGGCGGCGATCACGTCGCCGAGCCGCCGCTCGATCTCCTCCTCCAGCGCGCGGCGGCGGCCAGGATCCTGGATGCGCGTGATCTCACAGTAGACCACCGCCTCGGCGTACTCTCCCTCTCCCGCCTCCCCGATCCATGCGATCTCCCCCTCCGCTCCGCGGCGCACCCCGACCACCGGATGGATGAAGTGATGGATCACCACCCGCTCCGGCCCCAGGAACTCGCGGATGCTGTCGACCACGAAGGGGCGGTCGCCCACCGCGGCGCGGATCACCGTCACCGGCGCCTCCCACCCCTCCTCCTCCGGGTTGACCACCTGCACGTCGGCGCGGTCCGGATGCGCGTCCTCGAGGAAGCGGAAGGTGCTCACGGTAATCGCCGCGAGCTGCTCCACCGCACGCTCCTGCAGCAGCGCCCGCGGGACCTTGCCGAAGATGCGGCGTGCGAGGCTACAGAGGAGATCCGCGTCCTCCCCTGTGCTGGTGCGCTCCAGAAAGGCGCAGAGGTCGCCGAGAGTCGTGCCGCGCGCCGCGGCGGCCGGTCCGAGAGAGGTGTCTGTATGAGTGCTCATATAGCCGAGGTTTCGAGATCCAGAGACGATAGCTGATCGCAGCCGTTACGGGTGCCTGCAACCCCCGCACCGCCAGACCCTGCCCGCGTGGTGAATGGCACCTGCTACGATCGTGATGTACCGGGGAATGTAATGGGTTGCGCGAGGGATGGCAGGTAGGTGAGGCCGCGAGGTCTGCCCTATGAGCTGCTCGACCTCCTGCCCGGCCGAGCTCGCTCATCCACCGCGCGCTGCCGAACCGTCCGGCAAGCAGCCCTGGCACCGTGAAGACGGCGTCGAGGTCTTCCAGCGCAGCACGGCACCGTTGCCAATCACCGGTACGTCGGAAAGCTGCTCTGCCGTGGCGCCGCGCAATCCCTCGGCAATCTCTGCGGGGAAGGCGAACATACAGCCATCTCGTGGCTCCACCTCGATCCGTCGGCTGCGGCGATTGAAGCGCGCTGCAGCCACAGCTGCGCTTCCGGACGGCGGGCCAGGAGCCGGTCCGAAGACAGAGGAGTAGTGGCCAACGACAAAGCTGAGCCGCGGGTTCGCCGAAGGTGAAGCCGTCGGCGCGAGCGCCTAGTTGCCGCCCCCCTTCGGCCTGTAGGCCTCTTCCTTCGGAAGGTGGGCAACCAGCAGCTTCAGGTAAAACAGCGGAAGAAACCACTCCATGCCCGCGGGAGGCGCCAGTGCGTATATGGCGACGACAAGACTGCCGGTATACATGACCAGGGCAACCGGCCGCTGGAGGTACAGCGGAGTCGAGATAATCGTGAGACCCGCGATCAAGAGGTAGACGCCAGCAGTGGCCAACCACGCAAGATCAAGCCCCAGGAACAGCCACGACACGAGGGCTAAGTGTATAAGCCAGCCCTTTCAGGGTGTTATGGAATCGTGCTAACCTCCTCTGGGATCGCAGCCTGGAGAATGGAATCTCAGGAGGAGCCGCGTGATGGTTGGGGGGAAGTGTTCTCGAAGTTCTTGCAGGAAAGCCCAGTGGCGGTGATGGTCGGC
>JBPCIT010000319.1:0-2552 GCA_051006015.1 Longimicrobiaceae bacterium | reverse complement strand
TCCACTGTGAGGTTCCGAGCATGACCCGCTATGCCGTACTGCTGCCTCTCCTGGCGTCGCTGTCGTTCGCCGCCCCGACGCCCGAGCCGCTCCATGCGCAGGCGGCTTGCAACCCGCGCGAGAACCGCCACTGCGGCGAGATCCGCCGCCTGGCCGGCCAGCCGGCGATCCGGCGCGCCTTCGAGTTCATCGAGCGCACGGACGAGCGCGCGACCCGTGACCTGATCACCCTCACTGAGATCCCTGCGCCGCCCTTCAAGGAGGAGGAGCGGGCCCGCCACTTCGCCGAGATGCTGCGCGAGGCGGGGGCGGACTCCGTCTACCTCGACGAGGTGGGCAACGTGATTGCGGTACGGAAAGGGCGCGCCAGCGCCCGGACGGTGTTGATCGAGGGGCATCTGGACACCGTCTTCCCGGAGGACACCGACGTGACGGTGCGGATGCGCGGCGATACCCTCTTCGCGCCGGGGATCGGCGACGATACGCGCGGGCTGGTCGTCGTGCTGCAGGTGCTGCGGGCGATGAACGCCGCCGCCATCCGCACCGCTGGCGACGTGCTCTTCGTCGGCACGGTGGGGGAGGAGGGGCTCGGCGATCTGCGCGGCGTCAAGCATCTCTTCCGCGAGGGGGCGCGCCCGATCGACAGCTATATCGCGGTGGACGGCGGGGAGGAGACCCGCATCTCGGTGCAGGGAATCGGCTCCCACCGCTACCGCGTGACCTACCGGGGCCCCGGCGGACACTCGTGGGGCGCCTTCGGCACCGCCAACCCGATTCACGCGGCGGGGCGCGCGATCCGGATCTTCGACGAGGGAGCGGATCGGTTCACCCGCTCCCACGCCCGCACCACCTACAACGTCGGCAGGATCGGCGGCGGCACCTCAGTCAATTCCGTGGCCTTCGAGGGATGGCTGGAGGTGGACATGCGCTCCGAGGAGGACGCGAGCCTGCAGGGGATCGACTCGATCTTCCGTGCCGCGGTGCAGCAGGCGCTCGAGGAGCAGAACGCCGTTGCGCGACGCGGCGAAATGCTTACGGTGGATGCGGAGATGGTGGGCAACCGCCCCTCAGGGCGTGTCGATCCGCGTGCGCCGCTCGTGCAGCGCGCCACGGCGGTGGTACAGCAGTTCGGGCGGGAGCCGGTGCTCGGCAGCGGCTCGACCAACTCGAACATCCCCTTCTCGCTCGGGGTGCCCTCGGTGACCATCGGCCGCGGCGGCCAGGGCGGCGACGCCCACGCGCTCACCGAGTGGTGGCTGAACGAGAACGGGCACGTCGCGATCCAGCAGGCGCTGCTGCTGGTGGTGGCGGAGGCGGGGCTCGCCAGATAGGCCAGGGCTGCTAGGGCGGCGAGAGCCTCAGCGCGTCCAGACCAGGACCACGCCGCAGCTCAGATCCGGCCGCTGGAACTGGGGTGGCACCGCCATCCGGCTGGCGTACGCCTCGATCGCCTCGACATGCGCGGGACTGATCGCGTAGATCACGTCCGACCGGTCGCCGGGGAGCCGCCTCAGCTCGACTCCGTCGAGGAAGACGAGCGGCAGACAACCGCGGGTGTCCCGGTTTCCGACCAGGAAATAGCCCGGACCCCTCTGGTTGGGCTGCAGCTTGAATCCTCGTACCCCACGAAAGATCTCGATCAGGTCGCTGGCCCGGCGCTTCTCGATAGCGTCGCGGGTGATGAAGGTGCCCGACGCCTTGCGCTGGCGGTCATAGAAGCCGCGGCTCTCGAGCCGGCGGTTTCGGTTCGCCGCCTGCACGGAAACCGCGACTCCCGACAGCGGCACCGCCCGCGTGGCCAGCAGCAGCTCCAGGTCGAGAGTCTCGCGGCGGCCGACGCTGATCGGATCCGTGACCACGGCAGCATAGCCGATGCGTACGACCCGGAGCCGGTAGCGCCCGGCCGCCGGCGCGCGGATGGAGAACGCCCCGGCCGAGTCGGTGAGAACTCCAGTGCGCTCGTTCTCCTCCGCGTCGAGGAGAACGACCGTCGCGCCCGCGATCGGCTTCGAGTTCTCCTTGTCGAGGAGCTGTCCGCCGATCGTCTGCGCGGCGAGGGGGTCCCCGGAAAGCAGCAAGAACGCGGCGAGGAGAAGAGCGAGGCGTTGCATGGCGGATACCCTCTGGTCTAAACGCGGACGACCGGCTAACGCGGTCGTGAGCAACCGGAAGCGCTCTGCGGTGCGCGGCTCCCGCGCGTGCCGACCTCCGCGGCACGAGAGCACGTGGGAGGTCATCGTACCGGCGGGGTTCTCAAGCCCGGCAGGCCACCTGCGGCGAGCCGCAGAAGCAGACGTTTCTCCCGGTCTCTCAAGGTAGAGCGTGGCGGCGGTGGAGGCAAGGTCGCCGCGAGCGCGGGCATCCGGCATGCGGTGGCAGCACTGGTGTGACCAGGGGCGGCGGGCGTTCAACTTGCGAGCGACTCGACCGCATTCACGCTCTCTTCAGGAGGCTCACATGGCACGCTACAGTGGAGAGTACCGCGGCTACGATCGAGGCGCCGGCTACTTCCGCGGCGGTGCCCGGCGCGACGCCGGGGACTACGACCGCGG
>JBPCIT010000318.1:0-9500 GCA_051006015.1 Longimicrobiaceae bacterium | reverse complement strand
ACCGCTCCTGCCCTCGGAAGTGGCGGTGATCGTCACCGTTCCTGGCCTGACCCCCCGTACCTGCCCGCTCGGATCGACGGTGGCGACTTCGAGGTTGCTGCTCTCCCAGCTCACCGCTCTGCCGACGAGCACCTGCCCCTGTGCATCGTAGGTCGTGGCGGTGAGCTGTATCACCTGCCGGACCGCAATGCTGGAGCTGCCAGGAGCGACGCCGACGGAGGCGACGGGCCGCTGCAGGACGGCCACGCTGGCGACGTCGGAGCTACGCTCGACGCTCGCGGCGATCTGAGCGGCACCGGGGGCGAGGCCGGTGACCATTCCCGCCGCCGACACCCGCGCGATGGTGGTGTCGTTGCTCGACCAGAACACCTGCCGGTCGCTGAGGAGGTTGCCGGCCGCGTCACGCACCTCGACAGTGAGCTGCTGGCTCGCCCCGACCTCGAGGTTCACCGCGCTCTGCGAGAGGGTGACCGAGGAGACCTGCGTCCGCTCGGTATCGGTGATTCCGCCGCATGCGGCGAGTACCAGCGTAGCCGCCAGCAGGTGGCGGGGCGGGAGACGGAGCTTGAAGCACGACATGGCTCTCTTCGATCAGATGTTGGGTATCGCTACCGGTACCGGCCGCGTGCGGTTGCTGCGCGTGCCGTCGCCAAGCTGGCCCTCGACGTTGTATCCCCAGCAGAGGCTCTCACCGCGAGTGGTGGTGCCACAGGTGTGGGCGCCGACCGCGTGAATGCTGGTGAAGCGGGTCTCGGCCTGGACCCGCACCGGAGTGGCGCGGTCGGTGGTGCTGCCGTCGCCGAGCTGGCCGTAGCTATTGCGCCCCCAGCAGTAGGCCTCGCCGCTGCGGGCCAGACCGCAGCTGTGGAGGCTGCCGGCGGTGAGGCTGGAGAATGGGGGAGCCCCGCTCACGCGCACGGGTGTCGAACGGTCGGTGGTGCTGCCGTCGCCGAGCTGGCCATTCGAGTTGCGGCCCCAGCAGAAGGCTTCCCCGCCGCGCGAGATACCGCAGCTGTGGGCACTCCCCGTCCAGAGACGCTGCAGCCGCAGATCACCCGCCACGCGCGTGGGGACGGAGCGGGTGGCGGTGCTGCCGTCACCGAGCTGGCCGGCGTCGTTGGCTCCCCAGCAGTAGACGCTCCCGGCGCTGGTGAGCGCGCAGCTGTGGGCGACACCCGCGGCCAGCGCGGAAAAGCGCTCGTCGCTGGCGATCTTCACGGGAGTGGCGTGGCGCTGCGTGCCGCGGTTGCCGAGCTGGCCCCGATCGTTGCTCCCCCAGCAGTAAACCGAGCCCTCGGATTCGAGCACGCAGCTGTGCCCGCCGCCCGCAACGACGGCGCTCGTCCCTCGTGTGGGCGCCGGCTCGCTCGGCGGCGGCGGGGACGACGGGGGTGCGGCGCCGGCTGACCTGCCGGCTTCAGGCGCGGCCGCGATTCGCGGGGACTCACTGGCGCCCGGAGGCGATGCCGCCGCGGAAGCCCCGGCAGCTGGCCATGTCGCCGGCTCGAACTGCTCGCCGAAACCAGGCGCGGAAAGCATCTCGTCAGCGAGCGGCGCGTCGTCCGGCGCGGCTCCTGAATCGAATGGAGGCAGGCCCGTCTCCGCCGGGAGGTCCGCCGCGGCGAGCGCAGGCGGGGGCGAGCGCTCGGCGGTTGGCGCGCGGGGCGGCGGCTGATTCTGGCTGCTGATCGCGTAGACGAGCGCGGCGCTCATCACCACGAGCAGCAGCGCGCCAGCCGCCTGCACGACGCGGCGGGCGCGCTGCTGCTTCGGCGCCGCCTGCGGCGGAACGGTCGCCCCGGCGTGGGGGCGGCGGTAGCGAACGGTGGCTTCGTCGAGCCCATCCCCCTCCGCAGGCGGCGTGCCGGAAATCACTGCGGCCGGGGCTGGCCGCAGCGCCCCGCGCCAGCGCCGCTGCTTGGCAGCGAGTGTGCGCTCGAGGAGCTGCTCGGCGAACGCCTCCGCGCTCTGCCACCGCTGCTCCCGGTCCTTGTGGAGGGCGCCTTCGATCGCGAATGCGATGCGGGCCGGGACGTCAGGCCGCAGCGCCCGCACGCGCGGCAGCTCCTCGTGCTTCTGCTTGTAGATGATGCTGTACAGGCCCTCCCCGTCCCAGGGGCGCCGGCCGCTCAGCATCTCCCAGCCGACCAGCCCGAGGCTGTAGAGATCGCTGCGGCCGTCCACCTCCTCCCCGTCCACCTGCTCGGGCGACATGTAGGTGGGCGTGCCGATCGCGGTCCCGGCGAGGGTGAGCTGCGTCTCGCTCTCCAGGGTGAGCGCGATGCCGAAGTCGGAGAGCAGGGCTCTGCCGGTGCGCTCGTCGAGAAAGATGTTCTCGGGCTTGATGTCGCGGTGAACCACTCCGCGTCCGTGCGCGTAGCCGAGTGCCTCCGCGATGTCCTGGAGCACCTGCTGCGCGCGCGTGGGAGCAAAGGGGCCGTCCTCGCGCAGCGCCGCCTTCAGCGTGCGTCCGGGAACGTACTGCATGACGAGAGCGACACCCTTCGCCCCGAGCTTATGGACGGAGTGGACGCTTACGATGCCGGGGTGTTGCAGCTTTGCGACGGTGCGCGCCTCGCGGGCGAAGCGCGCCAGCGCCTCCTCATCCTCAATGTAGCGGGCGCGAATGACCTTGATGGCGACCTCGCGGCGCAATGCGCGGTCGCGCGCGAGGTAGACGACGGCCATCCCCCCACGGCCCAGCTCGCCGAGGATCTCGTACTCAGCCTCGAGTCCGTAGAGACCTGCAGGGATTTCCGTCTCGTCGAATGCCATCGATCTCCTGGTCGCCGAGAGGGTTCTCCACACGCTCGGTGGGTAAAGGATCAGCCTCGCTGCAGGCCACGCCGCGCAACTTCTCCGCCGCTACGATAGACTGCGGGCAGCGGCGGGGCGTCACTACGCCAGGAGGATCCAGAGGAACCCGAGCACCGCGGCGACCAGAAGGAGGAGCAGAGCGAGCTGTATATACGCGAGTGGCCGCCGTGCGTTCCCCGGCTGTGAGGGGGGCGCCTCCTGCCGCTCCGGGCGGCGCTCCGGTACGGCGGGCTTCTTCGCAACGGATGCCTGCCGGCTGATGGGGACGGGTAGGGTGATCGTCGCGGGGCGGCGCGGCAGCGAGCCCAGCTCGAGCGCCGCCGCCGTGATGTTGTCGTCGCTCCCATTGCGGAAGGCGAGCGCGGCGAGGGAATGCACCGCGGTGTTCAGATCCTCGGTGGCCAGCACGTACTCGCGAATGAGCGGCTCCGACACCGCCTTGTAGAGGCCGTCGCTGCAGAGGAGCACGACGTGCGGCGGCTCGGCCGGGAAGGGACCGAAGTGGTCGATCTCGACCTCGGCATCCGTGCCTACAGCACGGGTCAGCGCGTTGCGCCAGGGCGAGCTAGCGGCCTCCTGGGAGGACATGGTGCCGGCTCGCATCGCCTCCGCGGTGAAGGAGTGGTCGAGCGTGAGCTGACGGATGCCATCCTCGTCGATGCGATACGCACGGCTGTCGCCGACGTTCGCGATGTCGTATCCGGAGGAGTCGTGCAGCAGCGCGACCAGCGTCGTGCCCATCCCCTGAAGCTCCGCCGAGCGGCTGGCGTCGGAGTGGACGGCGGCGTTCGCGGCGCGAACGGCCTCGATCAGGCTCGCTCCCGGCTCGATTCGGCGGATCAGCGCCTCGAGCGCACGCGCGCTCGCGATCTCGCCAGCCAGATGGCCGCCCATTCCGTCGGCCACGGCGAGCAGCTCCCGCCCGTCGGGGAGAGTGCGCGCGACCGCGGCGTCCTGGTTGGCGCGGCGCCGTCCGGCGTGGCTGTAGTGGGCGCGCTCTCGGGCCACCGCCATCAGCGCTCGCGGAAGCGGAAGACCACCTCTCCCATCTCGATGAGGTCGCCGTCGCTCAGCGCGCGCGTATCCTCGACCGAGTGCAGCTCCTCGCCGTTCACCACCACGGGGTTGGTCCGGGAGAGGTTCCCGACGCGCCAGCCGTCCCTCTCGTAGCGGAGTCGTGCGTGATCGCGGCTGACGGTGCGCGCGCGGAGCTGCACGTGGCGGTGGGGAGGGCCCGAGCTGCGCCCAAAGGTGATCTCCGCCACAACGCCCGCGGTACGGATGAAGCGGATGTCCTGCCCGCGGTCCTCTCCCTCGACGATCTCGAGCCGGCCCGGGAGGAACTGCACCGTGTCGTCCACCGGCCGGTAATAGCGTACGGTCCTCCCCTCGACGTACTCTCCCCCATTGGCCGCTCCGTCGTGGTCGACCGCGGGTTGAGCGGTGAGCGGCTCTTTGGGCGGCAAGCGGACTTCCTCGGTAGGGGGCGCGGTGGCGACCGGCGCGGTCGGAGGTGCTCCATCGGCGGCCAGCAGTGGCGGTGCGGCCTCGATAGGCGGTGCGGGAGCACGCTCCGGCGGCGGCGCATAGTGCGCCGTGTCCATCTGCGGGAGCGCGGCGGGCGCGCGGGGCGCGGAATTGGGGATGGGAAAGACCAGGGGCGGATCGGGGTACGCCTGCCGGCCCGATGCACCCTTCTGCCGCCTGCGCCGCACGAGCAGCATGCCGAGCACCGCCAGCAGCGCGACCACGGCGAGCATCACCGCCGGGAGGAGGTTGGCACCCTCCCGAAGCTGGATCAGGCCCAGTGGCTGCCCGAAGAGCGGCATGGGGACGAGGCACGTCAAAAGGCTGCCGGCGCGTGCGATCAGTCGGCAGAAACCCTGCATCTGTCTCTTGTTCACCTCCGCAGCTTGGCGGGCTGTGAAGAACTGCAATTTGTTTCCTGCTGCTGGCGGAAGGAGCCCGGCAACGCGTTGTCGGACAACAGGAAAGCATACGGTGGAGCGCCGCGAAAGGCAAGTTCCATTCCCGCTTCCTCCTCCGTCCACGTGGCCTGCGCCGGACCGCGCCCCTCACCTCTCGACGCTTGCGACCCCCTTCGACCGAGGCGTAGCTTCCGCCCCTCGCGGCGCATCCCGTACGCAAGATCAGAATCATTTCCCCGCAGGAGGTTGCCCATGTCGCAGCGCTGGTCGGCCGTTCTTGTCGTGCTGCTCGCCGGCTGTGCTCCAGCCGCTCCTCCGGCCACCCCTGCGCCCGCGATTCCCGCGGCCCGGATCGGGCTCGAGCGGCCGCTGCCGCAGCCGGTCGTCCCACCCGCGGAGTTCCGGCGGGCGGTGGCGCGCGGCACCCGTACCGAGACGGGAGCGCCGGGGCCGAACTACTGGCAGCAGTGGACGCGCTACCGCATCTCCGCTACCGTGGATCCCGCGCGGAAGCGGCTGGATGGCACCGCGCAACTCGTCTACCACAACCGCTCCCCGGATACGCTCGCCGTCCTCTTCCTGCACCTCTACCAGAACCTGCACGCGCCTGGCGCGGTGCGAAACGAGTTCCAGGAGGTCACGGGAGGCGTCGAGCTGCGGCGGCTGACGGTCGCGGGCCGCACCCTCGATCCGGGCGCTGTCTCCGGCCCGGGATACGAGGTGGAGGGAACGGTGCTCGCCGCGCGACCGGAGCGGCCGCTGCTGCCGGGCGACTCCGTCGCCGTCGAGGTCGAGTGGGGCTTCACCATCCCACGCAGCGGAGCCGGACGGATGGGATGGGACGGCGACGATCTGCTCTTCCTCGCCTACTGGTATCCGCAGATGGCCGTCTACGACGACGTCGTCGGCTGGCAGGTCGATCAGTACCTGGGCGCCGCCGAATTCTACCTGGGCTTCGCCGATTACGACGTCACGCTCACCCTGCCGGAGGAATGGGTGGTGCGCGCCACCGGAGAGCTGCAGAACGCCGAGCAGCTCCTCGCCCCGGAGGTCCTCGAGCGCCTGCGGAGCGCCGAGCGAAGCGATGAGGTGGTGCATGTGCTCACCGCCGCCGACCTCGAGCCGGGGCGCGCCACCCGACGCGGTGGAGCAGGTCGCCTCGCCTGGCACTTCCGCGCGGAGAACATGCGCGACTTCTCCTTCGGCGCGACGCGGCGCTTCCTCTGGGACGCCACCCGCACCCCGGTCGGCGATCGGAGCGGCGATGGCGAGACGGACTACGCCCGCATCGAGGCGCTCTATCGCCCCAGCGCACCCCGCTGGGCGCAGGTCGCCCGCTACCAGCGGCATGCGATCGATTTCCTCTCCCGCTTTACCGGCTTCCCGTATCCCTGGCCGCACATGACGGGGGTCGAGGGGGGCGGCATCATCACCGGCGGGATGGAGTTCCCGATGATGACGCTGATGGGTGACTACAACGTGCGCGGCGACAGCGCCCTCTACTACGTCACCGCGCACGAGCTTGCCCACATGTGGGTGCCGATGATCGTGGGCAGCGACGAGAAGCGCTACGGCTGGATCGACGAGGGGGCGACCACCTTCGCCGAGAACGAGGCGCGGATGGAGTTCTTTCCCGGCCGCGATCACCACGACCCTGACCGGCAGCAGTACCTCGAGGCCGCACTCGCCGGCATCGAGGGGGAGATGATGCGCTGGACGGACTTCCACTACCCGGGTCCGGCGATGGGCGTCGCCTCCTACGCCAAGCCCGCCAGCGTGCTGGTGGCGCTGCGCGGGGTGCTGGGGGAGGAGATCTTCATGCGCGCCTACCGGACCTTCCTCCGCAGCTGGGCGTACAGACATCCGACTCCCTGGGACCTCTTCCACAGCTTCGAGAGCGTCAGCGGCGAAGATCTCGGCTGGTTCTGGCGGAGCTGGTACTATGAGACCTGGGTGCTGGACCACGCAGTCGAGAGCGTGACCACCGGCAGCGGCGGCACCACGATCGTGGTGAGCGACCTGGGAGAGATCCCGATGCCCGTCCATCTGACGATCACTCACGCCGACGGCGAGGTGGTGCGCCGGGAGATCCCTGTGCAGAGCTGGCTCGCGGGGCTCCGCACCGCTTCGATCCTCCTGCCGGCCGGCCCGTCGGTCGTGCGGGTGGAGATCGACGCGGAACACGCGTTTCCCGACGTGGACCGGGCGAACAACCTCTGGACGGGGTAGGGCGCTCTGCAGCTCGTCAGAATCTTCCGCGATGGCTCGTCCTACGCTGTGACCGTGGTCGTACCTGGAGCAACCGCTTCGTCATGAGCTTGCGCAATCTACTACTCTGCACTCTCTGCGTCGCCGCCGCATCGGTGACTGTAATGGTATCCGCAGCGGTGGGGCAGAGCGCCTCGACGGTGGTCGCGGCCAGCGGTACGATCACCGGCCGCATCGTGGACGCGGCGACCGGCCTGCCGCTGAGCGGTACTACCGTCGCGATCGAGCCGCTCGAGGCGGGTGCCTTCCCCACTCGCGGCTCCGGCGGCTCGGCGTTCATCCAGGGAACCCGCTCGGCGCTGACTGGCCCCGGGGGCGAGTACACCTTCCGTGACCTGCCGCCCGGCGCGTACCGCCTTCACGCGCAGCGGCTCGGGTACACACCGGCCTCGGTCGAGGTGGATCTGCGGCGTTCGGTGGATACGCGCCTCTCGCTCGGGCTGGGGATCAAGCCGCTGGCGCTGCACCCGCTGGACGTGGAGGTGGCTCCCCCGCCGCCCTTCCTGCGCACCCGATCGGCCGCGGCGGAGATCCAGGGGGCACGCGCCGCCGTCGAGCAGAGCCGGCAGTACGACTTCCTCACCAGCGACGTGCGCGCCCTCACCCACGGTGACGTGGTCGAGGCGGTGACGCTCGGCGAGACGGATCTCTTCCGCGCGCTGCAGCGTGTGCCGGGGGTGAGCGCGCGCGACGACTACACCGCCATCCTCTGGACCCGTGGCGCCCTCTGGGACCAGACGCGCATCTACTTCGACGGTTTGCCGCTCTACAACCCCACGCATGCCGGCTGGACGGTGGCGGGGGTGAACCCGGAGGCGATCGGTGTGGCCTTCTTTCATCCCGGCGTGCGCTCCGCCTCGCTCGGCGAGGGAGCGGCCGGGGTGCTCGACCTGAAGTCGCGTGGCGGCGGGGGGAAGGAGCGGGTGCAGGGCTCGAGCGAGCTCTCGCTGGTCAGCCTGCGGCTGGCGGCGGACGGTCCCATCGGCGAGGGGCGCGGGGGATGGATGTTCACCGCGCGGCGGAGCTACCTCGACTGGCTGACGCAGGCGCTCGAGTCCTGGACCTCCGCGGAGGACGTGCACATCCCCTACCGCTTCACCGACATCGTCGCGCGCGCCGACCTGCGCCTCGGCGCAGGGTGGGCGCTCGAGTCGAGCATCCTGCGAGAGTGGGACCGGGTAACGGGCGACCTGCCGGAGCTGCTGCACGGCAACCGCGCGCGCTGGGGGAACTCGGCGGGGAGGATTTCGCTGCACTCGCCCCTCGGTCCGCTGCGGGCGCGCCACACGGCGGGGATGAGCTGGTACTCGGCGCACGTTCGCCGTGAGCTGGATCCGGCCGCCAACATGGCCCCCTCGCCGGTGCCGTCTCCGTTGCCGCCGACGGCGCCGCCGATGAACAACACCATCGCCTACGCGTCGCTCGGCACCGAGATCGAGCCGGCGGCGACGCCGGGCGAGGGGCCTCGCTGGTCGGCGGGCGCGCAGCTCGTCGCCCAGGGAGCAGGGTACGACGGCGCGGTTTATCCCCCGATCCCGCTGCTCTTCGCGGGCGCGACCCGTCTGGCTGCTCCGCAGATGGACAGCGGCTCCGGCTCCTACAGCGGATTCCCCTTCTTTCTGGAGAGCACCCTGCAGCACGCGGCGCTCTGGGGTGAGCGGCGCTGGGCGCCGCTACCGGGGGTGGCGCTGCAGTCGGGACTCCGAGCCGAGATCGGAGAGCCGGTCGTCAATGGCGGGGGAGTGCGGCTCGCACCGCGCCTTTCGGCGCGCTACCGACTGGAGCCGGCGCTCTCTCTCTCGGCCGGCTGGGCGCGCAGCTACCAGTACGCGCAGGCGATCGCACCGGCCGGCATCGCGCTCGGACCGCAGCTCCATCTGAGCCACCTCTGGGTGCTGGCGGGCGAGGGGGTGCCGGCGGTGCGCTCGGACATCACCACGCTCGGTCTCGAGCGGTGGATCGGATCGGCGTGGATCGCCTCCGCCAACGGCTACCTGAGGCTCTCGAGCGGGATCGCGATGCCGGACCCCACGCCGGGGCTGCTGGTGAACCGCCCGCTCTTCGTCGAGGCTGAGAATACCGCGCGTGGCGTCGAGCTGTCGGTGCGGCGGCTGATCGGCCGCTGGACCGCGTCGCTCGGCTACGCGTATGGCATCTCCGAGATGGAGGCGGCGGGAATGCGCTTCCCCGGCTCGGCCGACCGGCGGCACACCTTCGACGCGACCTCCGCGCTGCGAGTGGGTAACTCACTGCGGCTCGGCGCGGCATTCAGCGCGGCCTCGGGCGCTCCCTTCACCCGCCTCTTCCCCGGCGACACCTCGCGGGTGGAGCTGCCGAGCGCGCAGCGCACCCCACCCTACGCGACGCTGGATCTGCTCACCGAGTACACCCGCCGCGTGCGCGCCGTCGAGCTGAGCGGTTATCTGCAGCTCCGCAACGCGCTCGGCCGCGAGAACGCCATCACCTATTCGGGCAGCGAGCTGATCT
>JBPCIT010000317.1:0-5390 GCA_051006015.1 Longimicrobiaceae bacterium | reverse complement strand
CGCCGTCACTCCGCTCGGCAGCTCGATGCGGTACTCCGCCGGGTCGGGAGGGGTGAACGCGACCGGCGCGAAACGTAGGTCGCGGTAGTTCGGCACGGGCGCGGGGGTGGCGAACCCGCTGGGGCGCCGCACCGCCATCCAGGGCGGGGCGTACCACGGCTGCTCGGCGATCGCGAGCGGCGTCTCCGGATCGATCCGCTCGATCCGCGTGGCGAGCGCGCCCGCCGGCTCCCGCAGCGCGGTGTGAGCGCGCTCTGGCGCGGGTGCTGTCTCCTCCTGCGGCGCCGTGTGTGCCCGCGGCGCCGGGTCGAGGAACCACTCGCCCACGGGCCCGCCATACGGCCACTCGCCCGGTCGCACGCGGTTCAGCTCCGCGGCGCCCAGCCGCCCCAGCTCGCCACCCCCGCTCCCCACCTCCGCGTCGCCATCAGCCATCGCGGTACGCGCGCCAGCGGTGGAGCGGCGCAGCACACCTACCGTCTGCATCTCGGGAGCGAAGTAGCTCCGCACCACCCGCGCGAGGTCCGCGGGCGTCACCGCTCCCCAGAGCCGGGGGATCTCGTTCAGGTGGTCCCAGCGGTGGGTCGCCTCCATGCTGCCGATGGTCACCGCGCTGGATCCGATCTCGTCGAGGTTGCGCGCCAGGCTGAGCACCAGACGGCTCGCCGCGGCCTCGATCTCCGCGGCCGGTAGCTCGCCCTGGCCGATTCCAGCGAGGATCTCGTTGATCCCCGCCTCGATCGCCTGCAGATCGTCGTTGGCGCGGCCATCGACGCGCAGCTCGAAGTGCGAGGGGTACTTCGAGGTCCAGCTCGAGGCGCCGGCCTGGGTCGCCAGCTCACGCTCGGTCACGAGCTGGCGGGTGAGCAGTCCCTGCGGTCCGCCCAGCAGCTCGGCGAGCACCTCGAAGGCGGGCGCGTCCGCGTGGCCGACGGCGGGCATGGGAACGTGGATCTGGAGGGTGGGTCCCGCCGCTGCATCGACCGTCAGCCGCTTCTGCCCCACCGGCGCCGGCTCTACGGTGCGGAGCCGCGGCGAGGGGCGTCCGGGCTGCCAGTCGCCCCAGTACGCCTCCGCCATGCGGAACACCTCCTCCGCCTTCACCTCCCCGACCACCACCAGAATCGTGTTCTGCGGGATGAAGTACTTGTAGAAGATCTCCCAGTGGTCCTCACGCGTGGCGCGGGTGAGGTCGCTGAACCAGTGCGCCCAGCCGTAGGGGTGCGCGTCGTAGGTCATCGAGCGGAGCACCCGCGCGAACCTGCCATCCGGCCGGTTGTCGTAGCGCCGGATCTGATCGACCACCACCTCCTTCTCCGGCTCGAAGTGGCGGAAGACCGGGTGCTCGAGCCGGTTGCGCTCCGTCCACATGAAGAGCTCGAGCTTGTTGGCCGGAAGGTCGATGTCGAACTTCATCCAGTCGCGGCCGGTCGAGGCGGTCGAGTTCGTCCCGCCCGCCGACTGCACCGCCCAATCGTACCAGGTGGTGTGGGCCATCCGGTTCTGCGCCTCCGTCGCCTGCGTCAGCTCGGCGCGCAGGGAGTCGAGGCGAGGGGTGCGGCACTCCTCCTCCACCTCGGCGAAGACGTCGCGCTGGCGCAGGCAGTCATGGCTGCGGTTCTCCTCGTCGATGACCTCCCGCGCCAGCCGCTCGACCCGTTCGGCGATCGCCCGCTCCGCCGCCCAGTCGGCGGTCCCCGACACGTCCGAGCCCTTGAACAGGTGGTGCTCGAGCATGTGGGTGAGCCCGATCGTGCCTGGCCGCTCGGCGGCGATGTCCACGCGGTAGAAGATGCGCGTCCCGATCCGCCCCGCGGAGGGCCGCTCCCACACCAGCACGGTCACGCCGTTCTCCAGCGTCTTCTGCTTGACGTCGATCCTGAGCTGCTGAGCGATGAGGGGAGAGGACAGCAGGAGCGTGAGCAGAGCGAGGAGCGGGAGGATCGGTTTCGTCGGCAGCTTCATAGCCCGTGCGATTCAGGATGCACTGGACCTCGATCCGCGCTGGAGCCGCGCGTTGGCGCACTCCACTGTCGCTTCGGGATGACGCGATGAGATCGAGGATGAGAGATGCGGAATCCTACGTCCGGCCGTGGCTGCCGGCAACCTCGAGAGGTGGCTCGCCGCCTCTACTCTTACCAGGTGGTGGTACAGAGACTCCAGCTCCAGGCCCGCATCTGCGTCCAAGGGAGGCGGCGAGCGAGCAGAGCACAGACGAGAATCCGTTCCGAAGCATGGCGGTGGAGCTCGTTCGTTACATCTCCTGCTGCGGGAGGACCACCGGATACGAGGCTGCCGGCAGCCTCGCGGCGGGCTCGCTAGCTGAGGCGGTCCTCCGGGTCTTCGTCGAAGAAGTCGAGCCGGTCGAATGGCACGACGATCGAGGAGAGGAGGTTCATCAGGTGAGCGACCACACGCTTCAGGTAGCGATAGGCGAGCGCCCGGGCGACCGCCTGCGCTCCCGGGTCCTCCGCCCGGATCATCGCGGAGACCCGGTCGTCGAAGAGGTCCAGGAGTGCGTCGCCACGCTCCCGGAGATCTCGCGCCCTGGGAACGTCGCGCTGCCGGAAGGCCCCGGCTGCGTCGGCGATATATCGTGAGAGCTCGGTGGTAAGCCGTCGCCACTCCGCGGCATCCTCAACCTCGGCGAAGCTGGCTCCATCCAGGGTGAGGTCGAGGAGGTTCTTGGCGTAGTCGCCGATCCGCTCGACGTCCTTGACGATGGACATGTAGATGAGCACGGCGGGCGACTCGATGCCGCCGAAGACGCTGGCGTGAATCACCAGCTCGCGGCGGATGTCCCTCTCCAGCTGGTTCACCTTCTGGTCCGTCGCGCGCAGGTCGGCATTGACCTCCCTGCCCACCACGTCGCCGAGTAGCGCGGACATCGCCAGATCGAACTCGTAGCGGCTGTGACCGAGCATCGTCTGCACCTTGGCTTCGATGCTCTCGAGCCGCTCACCGCCCTTGCTCCACAGGAACTTGAATACCATGGTCCGCCTCCTACCGAATCAGGAACACACCCAGCAGCGGGAGTACGAGGAATAGTGTCACGGCATAGGCGAACACCACCTGGTGCCGCCGCGTGGCCACGTCAGCGAGTGCCTCCGCCAGTCGCACAGGGATCACCCGCACCTGCCGTACCGGGTAGATCAATGCGAGCGCCACCACGTTGAAGAGCAGGTGCACCAGCGCAATGGTGAGGCCCTCCGGGCGGAGCACGGCGAGAGACGCGATCAGCGCCGTGATCGTGGTCCCCACGTTGGCACCCAGGGTAATCGGGTAGGCGCTGGGAAGCGTCAGAACCCCGGCAGCCACCAGGGGAACCAGGATCGAGGTGGTGATCGAAGAGGACTGAACCGCCACCGTGACACCTATCCCCACCAGAATGCCCACCGCTCCACCCCCACGACCGATGAGCTGATTCATCACTCGCTCTACACCGCCGGCTACCAGTCGGCGCATGTTGCGCGTGATCAGCGTAAGCGCCAGGAAGATCAACCCGAGCCCGAGCCCGAGCAGAAGGAATCCCAGCAGCGGCACCGGCTCGAGCAGTCCCTCGACCCAGCCGACCGGCAGCTTCACGGCGACACGGATCGGACTCCGCCCCGGCTGCGTCACGTCGAACTCCGCCCCGTGGACGAGCTCCGTCAGCTCCCCCGCCATCCGACTGAGCACACCCGTCGCGAGCTCGAGCGGCAGGAGAATGGCCACCGCCATCAGGTTGAAGAAGTCATGCACCGTCGCCGCGGCAAAGGCCCGGCGGAACTCCTCCGCCCGCCGGATGCTGCCCAGCGAGGCCAGCGTGTTGGTGATCGTGGTACCGATGTTGGCTCCCATGATCATCGGCACCGCCAGCCCCAGCGGCAGCGTTCCCGCCCCGACCATCCCCACGATCGTGGCGGTGGAGACCGAGGAGGACTGCACCAGGACGGTGGCGAGAATCCCCGCGCACAGGCCGGAGATCGGGTGAGACACCTCCCGCAGGAGGCCGGCCTGGAACCCTGCCCCCATGGCGGCGATGCCCGCCTCCAGAAAGGCGACGCCGACCAGAAAGAGGTAGAGGAAGAAGACAACCAGGACGGCGCGAAGCGCGGGTGGGACGACGAAGCCGACGGATCCACCGCTCGGAGTCATGCTACTCGTCATTGCGTCGGATGTCAGGTCAACGTGGATTCCTGGGCAGCTTCCGCCCCCCTGGCCGAGTCACCCGTCAGTGGCGGGGTGGCACGCGGGCGTGAAGCTATCGGCTGAGCGGCCGCAGGGAAACCCCACCCGAACCGCTTCTCGTATCCGGTGCGCTTCGTCCTGGCGCTTCCCGGACGAGAGCGTGTAGTATTCGAGTGCTGCACGATCGCTCGGAAGAGAACGAACAGTCTCCGCAGGAAGGGTGATGTATTCAGCGATTCCCCGGTTTTTCAGCGCTGCGCTTCTGCTCTCGGTTCTGCCCGGGTGCCATCAGCCGCCTGCTCCCCCGCAACCGGAGGCCGCGAGGGAGTGGACCCTCGTCTGGGCGGATGAGTTCGACTACACCGGCCTGCCCGATTCGACCAGGTGGGGCTACGACGTGGGCGGGCACGGCTGGGGGAATCAGGAGCTGCAGTTCTACACCGAGCGGCGCCCGGAGAACGCGCGCGTCGAGGGTGGACGCCTCATCATCGAGGCGCGCCGCGATGGATGGGAGGGGCACGAGTACACCTCGGCACGGCTGGTCACCAAGGGGAAGGGTGACTGGACGTATGGGCGCTTCGAGGCGCGGGCGAAGCTGCCCTCGGGCCGCGGCACCTGGCCGGCGATCTGGATGCTGGCGAGTCAGCGGAGCTACGGCGAGGCGTACTGGCCGGACAATGGCGAGATCGACATCATGGAGCACGTCGGGTGGGATCCCGACATGGTGCACTCCTCGGTGCACACCCGCGCCTACTACCATTCGATCGGCACGCAGAGGACGGACACCATCCAGGTACCGACCGCGCGGACGGAGTTCCACCTCTACGCGGTGGAGTGGACGCCGGAGGAGATCCGCGCCTACGTGGACGATCAGCACTACTTCACCTTCCGGAACGAACGGCTCACCGATCCCGCGGCGGATTACAAGGAGTGGCCCTTCGACCATCCCTTCCACCTGCTCCTGAACATCGCGGTTGGTGGCTCGTGGGGCGGGGTGCGGGGCGTCGATCCGACCATCTGGCCGCAGAGGATGGAGATCGACTATGTGCGGGTGTACCGAAGGGCCCTCACCCCCTAACCCCCTCTCCCACGAGGGGAGAGGGGGAACACTTTCCTGCCAGAACTCGATGCTGACGTCACGGTAGGATCTGCAGTGCTCCCCTCCCCCAGCATTGGGGGAGGGGCTGGGGGAGGGGGCGCTCGGCGGCTAACCAACGATG
>JBPCIT010000316.1:0-6414 GCA_051006015.1 Longimicrobiaceae bacterium | reverse complement strand
GTCTGGTGTGCGTGCCTCCCGCCGCGGCGGTAGGGGCAGGGGGATGCCTTCTCCACCCCGCGTTTTTGCCGGTGCACGGCGGCACCATCAATCAGGAGGCGATATGGCGTAGATACCCCTCAAGGAGCAGATTCGCGCGGACCTCGGCGCCGCCCGGAAGGAGCGCGACAAGCTCCGCACCACGGTGCTCTCGACCCTTCTCGCGGAGATCCGCAATCGGGAGATCGAGGTCGGCCGGGAGATCGGCGACGAGGACGTTCAGGCGGTCGTCACCAGCGCGATCAAGCGTCGGCGCGAGGCCGCCGAGCAGATGCGCGGCGGCGGACGGGAGGAGCTGGCGGCGAAGGAGGAGCAGGAAGCCGTCCTGCTCCAGAGCTATCTCCCCCCGCAGCTCGCCGAGGAGGAGGTGCGGGGGATGGTGCGCGAGGCGGTCGCCGGGGGCGCCCGCGACGTCGGCGCCGTCATGAAGGCGGTGATGCCTCGCGTGAAGGGCCGCTTCGACGGGCGCGAGCTGAACCGCCTCGCCCGCGAGGAGCTGGGGTAGCGCGCTGGCCGGCGCCTGCTCAGCCGAGCAGGTCGTCGACCACCTGGAGCACGTCCTGCCGGTCGCGGTGCCGGGTCTCGTAGCCCCGAACTCGCCGCAGCGCGATCGTATCGAGGTCCGCCCGCTCGAGCCAGTCGATCAGGGTTTCGGCGTCCATGCCGTCGTAGCCGAGGATCGGTTCCTCGTCCTCATGCCGCGGCGCGATGTCCGGCGTACGGGTCGGGGCCGGGAGCGCGAGCGGCTGGGAGTCGAACGCCTGCGTGTCCCCTTGCCACCTCCGCATGGCGAGAGTGAGCACGCCCAGTACCGTGCCGGAGGCGAGACCGATCATGAGCCGTGTGCGAGTGTCCATAGATAACGTCCGCTGTCAGGGAGAATCGATATGATGCGGGGAACGTGCAAGTCGTTTGCCATCGTGTGCCTGATGCTGCTCGCCGCCTGCACGGCAGCGGCCCCCGCCGGGGTGCCCGCCGCGAATCCGGCGGCCTCACGCGCGGATGCGCACATCGACAATGTCATCCTCTTCATCGTGGATGGCGCGGGTACCGCCTACTGGAGCGCGGCGAAGTTTGCGCAGGACAGCCTCGCGGTGGCGACGATGCCGGTCGTCGGGCTGGTGGATACCCGAAGCTCCGATTCGCGGGTGACCGATAGCGCGGCGGGTGCCACGGTGTACGCCACCGGGCAGCGGACGTACAACGGGGCCATCGGGGTCGGGCCGCGCTGCGCGCAGATGTTCCGCGCGGACTCCGCCGCAGTGATGCGGAACCCCGCCGCCTGCGACCCCCTCGAGACGGTGCTGCAGGTGGCGAAGGCCCGCGGCATGGCGACCGGCCTGGTGGCGACCTCGTCAGTCACCCATGCGACGCCGGCTTCCTTCGCCGCGCATGTGCCCTACCGCCGCATGCAGCCGGAGATCGCAGCGCAGCTCGCCACCGCCGAGCTCGACGTGCTGCTCGGAGGCGGCCTCGGCTTCTTCGACGGCAGGCTGCGCCCGGACGGGCAGAACCTGCACCAGGAGATGTGCCGCCGCGCCACCTGCCTCACCCAGCCAGCGGAGCTGCGCGGCTACCGCGCGGACGATCGCCCGCTGGTCGGGCTCTTTGCGGAGGAGCACCTCGAGCCCGCTCTGGAGCGGCGGGAGATCCTCCCACAGATGACGCGCACCGCCCTCGAGAAGCTCTCTCGCCACCCGCGTGGCTTCTTCGTCATGATCGAGCCGAGCCAGCCCGACTGGCGCGGGCACGACAACGAGCCGATCGAGGAGTTGATCAACGAGATGCTCGACGCGGACCGCGCCATAGCTGTGGCGCTAGACTTCGCGCGCCGCGATGGCCGCACCCTGGTGGTCGTCACCGCCGACCACGAGACGGGCGGCTTCTCGATCGCCGAGCAGAACGGGCAGCTCCGCGCGCAGTACGGCACCGACTACCATACCGGGGAGATGGTGCCGCTCTTCGCCTACGGACCGGGGGCTGAGCGCTTCGGCGGCATCAAGGAGAACTACCAGGTGGGTCGTCTGCTGATGGAGATCGTCCGGGCGCGGCGCTGAGATCTCCCCATTCGCCGGCCGCGGTTGGCTCGACACGGATGCACGCCGCGAGGCCCCGGGCCAGCACCTGCGGCGTACCGTTGACTCGCAGCGACACGGGTCCGCCGAAGGGCGCCTGCTCGAGGACCTCGACGTGAGCGCCCGGATAGAGCTCGAGCGAGCCGAGGTAGCGTAGCATCTCCGCATCGTTCACCTGCACCTCGAGCACCCTCGCCTGCTCACCCGCGCCGGTCTCGGCGAGGGTGGGATAGTTCCCCTCATCCAGCTCGCCGCTGGCGGTCGGGATCGCACTGCCATGCGGGTCGCGAACCGGCTCCCCCAGCAGCTTCGCCAGCCGCTCGATCAGCTCGTCGCTCGCGGCGTGCTCCAGCCGCTCCGCCTCCTCGTGCACCCGGTCCCACTCGTAGCCGAGAATCTCGGTGAGGAAGAGCTCCAGCACCCGGTGGCGGCGAATGATGCGCAGCGCCGCCAGCTCCCCCGCCGGCGTGAGCCGCACGCCGTGGTAGGGCTCGTGCCGCAGTAGCCGCTGCTCGGCGAGCCGCTTGACCATCGCGGTCACCGCCGCCGCGGTCAGCCCCAGCCGCTCGGCGATGCGCGAGGTCGAGACCGGCGCCTCGATCTGCTGCAGCGACCAGATCGCCTTCAGGTAGTCCTCGACGACGGGGGTGTACACCCGGGCATCTCCGGTGCGGGTGAGCGAAACGGAGTCGTACCTCAATCTCCACGACGCGCGAGAGCTGTCAACCTCAGCGGCGCGTTGGGGGAGGTTCGGGTGAGGCGGCGCCAGCGGGCACCGCCGGGCCCGGAAACGACCCGGCAGGGAGTAATCCGCTGCAGGCTTGCGTGCAGCGCCGCTGCAGCCGTGCTTATGCGGAAACCCGCCGTTCGGTCGGTGTTCAGAAGCTCTCCCGGTATCCGCCGCTCTCCAGCCTGCCGAATGAATTCGCTGCTACGACTTCGCAAAGCCCACCTGCGTGGGCTTCAACTACCCTGCTGGTGCCGCTGCAGTTCAGTCCGCGACGGCGGACTTCGTGCAGCTGTTGCAGCGGTTTCAACCGCCGGGCGAGAGGCGGCCGAAAGTGCTCGGAACTCCGCGCCGTCCAGTTGGATGCGTCCGGAGGACGCCCGCAGTTTCCTGCCGGGTCGTTCATCGGCCCGGTGGCGCCGCCGTTCGGGCTGCCCTATGTTTTCCGCCCCCGCTCCAATGCCGGAGCCAAGCCTTGCCGCCAGCTTCGATCTCATGCACCCGCTCGAAAGCTACCTCCGCGAGATCCGTGACATCCGCTACTCCGGTGCCGCTGTGCAGGAGACCTCCTACTACGGCCCGCTCGCCACGCTGCTGAACGAGGTGGGCAGGGCGCTGCGCCCGCGCGTGCAGTGCTTCATCAACCTGCAGAACCGCGGCGCGGGGATTCCCGACGGTGGCTTCTTCACCGCCGATCAGCTTCCCCGCGGCGCCGAGGGGGAAGCACTGCCGGGGCAGCTCCCCGCGCGCGGCGCGCTCGAGGTGAAGGGGACGAGCGCGGACGCCTGGAAGGTGGCGGAGAGCGAGCAGGTGGCGAAATACCTGGCGAAGTACGGGCAGGTGCTGGTCACCAACCTGCGCGACTGGGTGCTGGTCGGCCACGACCACGCCGGCCGCCGCCGCATCCTCGAGAGCTACCGCCTCACCGCCAGCGAAGCCGCCTTCTGGGAGGCGGCGAAGGAGCCCGCCCGCTTCGCGCGCGAGCAGGGCGACGGGCTCTTCGAGTACCTGAAGCGGGTGCTCCTGCGTCCCGCCCCGCTCGCCGACCCGAAGGAGGTCGCCTGGTTCCTCGCCTCCTATGCGCGTGAGGCGCGGCAGCGCTCCGAGGAGGCGGGCGCGCTGCCGCTCAGGGCGCTGCGCCAGTCGCTGGAGGCGGCGCTCGGCATCCGCTTCGAGGGCACGCGCGGCGAGCACTTCTTCCGCTCGACGCTGGTGCAGACGCTCTTCTACGGCGTCTTCTCCGCCTGGGTGCTCTGGCACAAGCAGAACGGCAACGGACGCTTCGAGTGGCGCATGTCCGAGTGGTCGCTGCACGTGCCGATGATCCGCGCGCTCTTCCACCAGATCGCCGAGCCGGAGCGGCTGCAGCGGCTGGATCTGGTCGAGGTACTCGACTGGACGGCGGAGGCGCTGAACCGCGTGGACCGCGCCGCCTTCTTCGCGCGCTTCGAGGAGGAGCACGCGGTGCAGTACTTCTACGAGCCCTTCCTGGAGGCGTTCGACCCCGCGCTGCGCAAGGAGCTGGGGGTGTGGTACACGCCGCCGGAGGTGGTGCGCTACATGGTGGCGCGGGTGGACACGGTGCTGCGCGAGGAGCTGGGGATCGCCGACGGGCTGGCGGACTCGCGGGTGGTGGTGCTCGACCCCTGCTGCGGCACCGGCGCCTACCTGGTCGAGGTGCTGCGCCGCATCCGCGAGACCCTCGCGCGCCGGGGCGACGACGCGCTGCTGGGAAGCGACCTCAAGCGCGCCGCCATCGAGCGTGTCTTCGGCTTCGAGATCCTCCCCGCGCCCTTCGTGGTCTCGCACCTGCAGCTCGGGCTGCTGCTGCAGGACGCGGACGCGCCGCTCGCCGGCAAGGAGCGCGCGGGCGTGTATCTCACCAACGCGCTCACCGGCTGGGTGCCGCCCAAGGATCCCAAGGACCAGCTCCCCATCGCCTTCCCCGAGCTGGAGACGGAGCGCGACGCCGCCGCGAAGGTGAAGCAGCAGGAGCGGGTGCTGGTGGTGATCGGCAATCCGCCCTACAACGGCTACTCCGGCGTGGCGATGGGCGAGGAGCGCGATCTGGTGAACGCCTACCGCAGGACCACGCGCGCACCCGCGCCGCAGGGGCAGGGGCTGAACGACCTCTACGTGCGCTTCTTCCGCATGGCCGAGCGCAAGATCGTCGAGATGACGGGCCGCGGGGTGGTCTGCTTCATCTCGAACTACTCCTGGCTGGACGGGCTCTCCTTCACCGGGATGCGTGAGCGCTACCTGCAGGTCTTCGACCGCGTCTGGATAGACTCGCTGAACGGCGACAAGTATCGCACCGGCAAGCTCACCCCCGAGGGCGCGCCCGACCCGAGCATCTTCTCGACCGAGTACAACCGCGAGGGCATCCAGGTCGGCACCGCCATCGCTACCCTGGTGCGCACCGAGCCGCACGGCGAGACGGATTCCATCCGCTTCCGCAACCTGTGGGGGAAGGGGAAGTGGAAGGAACTGGAGGCGACGGCGGAGCAGGACGGGGTGTCGCTGTACGAGGAGATCACGCCGGACGTGGGGTTCGGCTACCCATTCAATCCTCGCGTAGTGGGGGAGCAGTACCTTTCCTGGCCGCTGCTGCCGGAGGTGTTTCCCACATGGTTTGCGGGGATCACGACGGCCCGTGACAACGAACTCGTAGCCACGGACCGTGAGCGGCTAATTCAGCGAATGGAGAGGTATTTCGATCCGAGCCTCTCGAACGAAGAGGTGCGCCGCATTGCACCCGAGTTGATGGAGAGCGTCGGCAGGTTTGCTGCTGAACCCGTCCGAGAGTATCTACTTCGGCGCGGATTCCTGCGGGATAACATCGTCCGCTATTGCTATCGTCCGTTCGATGTGCGATGGCTGTATTGGGAGCCTGAAACGAAGCTGCTCGACGAAAAACGTGCCGAGTACTTCCCACATGTATTCCAAGGCAACCTCTGGATCGAGGCGCGACAGCGGCAAACGAAGCCGCAGTTCGATCGCGGCTACGTTGTCACGGTGCTCGCAGATAACTTTGGAAGTGGCCGTTCGAGCTTCTTTCCCCTCTACCTCGTTCCTCCTTCATCTCCCGAGACGCTCTTCGACGCGCCCGGCGACACCGCCCCTCGCCCCAACGTGAGCGAGCGCGCCGCCGCGTACCTGGCGGAGCTGGAGGCCGAGCCCGAGCACCTCTTCCACCACACGATCGCGGTGCTGCACGCGCCCGCGTATCGGGAGGAGAACGCCGGGGCGCTGCGGCAGGACTGGCCGCGCGTGCCGCTGCCGCAGACGCGCGAGGCGCTGCTGGCATCGGCGGAGCTGGGGCGGCGGCTGGCGGCTCTGCTGAACCCGGAGCTGCCGGTGCCGGGCGTCACCGGCGGCGAGGTGCGGCCGGAGCTGCGCGTCGTCGGGGTGATCTCGCGCGTGGGCGGGGGCAGCCTGCGCCCGGAGGCCGGGGACCTGGACGTGACCGCGCGCTGGGGCATCGCGGGGCACGGCGGCATCACCATGCCGGGGCGGGGGAGGGTGGCGGAGCGCCCCTACACCGCCGAGGAGCGCGCCGCCGTCGCGGCCGGC
>JBPCIT010000315.1:0-13676 GCA_051006015.1 Longimicrobiaceae bacterium | reverse complement strand
CCTCTCCCCCAATTCTGGGGGAAAGGGTGGACTGCACGTGCTTTTCTCCCCTCTCCCAGCATTGGGGGAGGGGCCGGGGGAGGGGGATCCGTCCGGCCGGGGAAGGGGGGTCCCCCCTCCGCATCCTGCTAATCAGCCTGCATCTGCTCGCCTTCGCCGGCGTGGCCGCAGCGCAGAGCACCGGGGCCGCTCCGAGCGCACCCGGGATCTGCGAGCAGGCAGCGCAGGCGGCGGACCAGCCGAGCACGGATCTGTACTGCATCCCACTGGTTCCCGTCCCGGACGTCCCGACCGCCTCCGGCACCGTCGAATTGGGGCGCGTCCCCTCCCCATTCGGCGTCGCGGTCACGATCGAGGGGGAGCACCTCTACCAGTTCACGCTGCAGCTCGACGGGCTCCCTGATCCCGCCGCGCTGGGGCCGTACACCACATACGTCGCCTGGGCGACGACGCCGCTCCTCCGGCCGATGGTCAAGCTCGGCGAGGTGCGCAACGGCACCAACCGGCTCGGGCGCGCGGGATTCAACAAGTTCCTGGTGCTGGTAACCGCCGAGGCCACGGCGGAGGTCGAGGAGCGCGAGGGACGCATCGTGCTGCGCGGCACCTCGCCGAGCATGCGCATGCAGCCGCACGAGCTGCCCTTCCTGCTCGCCAGCGCGGCGGGTGGAACGCCGGCGGCGGAACACTCGGATGGCGGCCACGCACACCACGCCGGAGAGCATGCGGAGGGCGACGCGGCGTGGAGCCTCCCGCCGATGCACCCGAAGGTGCCCATGCCGCACGAGCTGATGAGGCTGCGGCCGAGCGTGCAGCCCTTCGTCCCCGGGCAGCACGCGGCGGGACCGATCCCGCACGCGGTGCCGCGGCGCCTGGTGAAGATGGCCGACGGCGATACGCTGGAGCTGGAGGCGGGGCTGGTGCTCCGCACCATCCACGGGCGCACCCACACCATGTACGGCTTCAACGGCCAGTACCCCGGTCCGCTGATCCAGGTGGAGGAGGGCGCCACCATCATCGTCAACTTCCACAACCGCACCGAGCACTCCACCGCCGTCCACTGGCACGGCATCCGGCTGGACAACCGCTTCGACGGGGTGCCGCACGTCACACAGGAGCCGGTGCCCCCCGGCGGATCCTTCCGCTACGTGGTGCACTTCCCCGACGCCGGCATCTACTGGTACCACCCGCATCATCGGGAGGACATCCAGCAGGACCTGGGGCTCTACGGCAACCTGCTGGTCAACTCGCGCGTGCCGGGCTTCTTCAGCCCCGCCAACCGCGAGGAAGTGCTGATGCTGGACGATCTGCTGGTGGGCGATGAGGGGCTGATCCCCCACGGCCGCGAGGCCGCCACGCACGCGCTGATGGGACGCTTCGGCACCCTGCTGCTGGTCAACGGCGAGCCCGACTACCGCCTCGCGGTGAGGCGTGGCGAGGTGGTGCGCTTCTTCCTCACCAACGTCGCCAACACCCGCACCTACAACCTCTCCTTCGGCGGCCTGCCGATCAAAGTGGTCGGCTCCGATCTGGGCAAGTTCGAGCGGGAGGAGTGGACGGAGAACGTGGTGATCGCCCCCGCGGAGCGCTACATCGTCGAGGTGCGCTTCGACCGCCCGGTCGAGGTCGCGATGACCAACTACGTGCAGGCGCTCGACCACTTCTACGGCAACTTCTTCCCGGAGGTGGACACCCTGACGCGCATCCAGGTCTCCGAGCAGCCGGCGACGCGCGACTACTCGGCCGAGTTCCGGCGGCTGCGCGAGAACGCGGACGTGCAGGCGGACATCGCCCGCTACCGCGCGCACTTCGACCGTCCGGTGGATCACACCCTGATCCTCTCGCTGGAGGTGGACGGGCTGCCCTTCCCGCTGATGCCGCTGATGCGGATGGACTCCGCCTACTTCAACCCCGTCGAGTGGGCCGGCACCATGCCGGAGATGGACTGGGTGGCGACGGGGAAGGAGGTGCGCTGGATCCTGCGCGACGGCGAGACGGGCAGGGAGAACATGCAGATCGACTGGCGCTTCCGGCAGGGCGAGCTGGTGAAGCTGCGCCTCTCGAACCGGCGCGACGTGCTGCACGCCATGCAGCACCCCATCCACATCCACGGCCAGCGCTTCCTGGTGCTGGCGCAGAACGGCGTCCCCAACGATAATCTCGTCTGGAAGGACACCGTGCTCCTCCCCGTGGGCACCACGGCGGACCTGCTCCTGGAGCTCTCCAATCCGGGGAGATGGATGCTGCACTGCCACATCGCCGAGCACCTGGAGGCGGGAATGCACATGGTCTTCACTGTTCAGTAGTGGCCCTCACCCCCTGACCCCCTCTCCCACGAGGGGAGAGGAGGAACAGTACAGTGCCAGGGCCAGCATCAACCCCTCTCCCAGACTTGGGAGAGGGGTGCGAGCCTCAGCGAGCGGGGTGAGGGCCCGCAGCGGCCGGTAAATGCGCAATGTCCGAACTCCTGTCCTGATTTCAGCCGGAGCTATCCCATGCGGACACTTCTCTCTCTCCTGATCCTCACCTTCCTCCACGCCGGGGTCCTGTTCGCCCAGGCCCCACAGCCGACCCTCTCGCCCGCGGTGCGCGAGTTCGTCAGCGTGGATGCGCCGGCCGTCGCGCTCACCCACGTGCGCGTGGTGGACGGAACGGGAGCGCCGCCCGCGGACGGGCAGACGGTGCTGATCGAGAACGGGCGCATCGCGGCGGTGGGAGCGACGGGCAGGGTGCGGGTGCCGCGCGGCGCGCGGGTCATCGAGCTGCGCGGGCACACGGTGATCCCCGGCATCGTGGGCATGCACAACCACACCTACTACGCCTATGGCGGGCGCAGCGTGCAGATGTGGTACACGGGTCCGCGGCTCTACCTGGCCAACGGCGTGACCACCATTCGCACCGCGGGCGCGCAGCATCCGTACGCCGAGCTGAACATGAAGCGAGGAGTCGAGGATGGGCTCGTCCCTGGCCCGCGAGTGCATGCGAGCGGACCGTATCTGACCGGTCTGGTGGGACCCGGCACGCCCTCTCACTCGCTGATCACGGAGGAGGATGCGCGGCGGGTGGTCGCCTACTGGGCCGAGGAGGGTGCCACCTGGCTCAAGGCATCCTCCACCATCACCCGGGCCGTGCTCGGCGCGGCGATCGACGAGGCACACCAGCGCGGCATCCGCTTCACCGGCCATCTCTGCTCGGTCACCTTCCGCGAGGCCGCCGCGCTGGGGATCGACAACCTCGAGCACGGCCTCATCACCAACAGCGATCACATCCCGGAGAAGCAGCCCGACGTCTGCCCGCCGGACAACATGATCCGGCAGGTGGACGTGGATCTGGACGGCGAGGAGGTCCAGGCGACGTATCGGGATCTGATCGCGCGCAACGTGGCCATCACCTCCACGCTCTCGGTCTACGAGGGGTTCGTGCCGGATCGCGCGCCGTCGGACCCACGCGTGCAAGCTGCGCTCGCACCCGAGGCGCGCGAGGCGCTGACACAGTTCCGGCAGGATCTGCAGCAGGGGCGTGGGCTGGTCGTCCCGCTCCGGCTGCTCGAGAAGATGATGCGCTGGGAGCGGGAGTTCGTGCGCCGCGGCGGGATGCTGGTCGCCGGTGTCGATCCCTGGGGCACCGGCAGCCTCCCGGGTTACG
Source organism: Longimicrobiaceae bacterium (assembly GCA_051006015.1). Classification (GTDB taxonomy): domain Bacteria; phylum Gemmatimonadota; class Gemmatimonadetes; order Longimicrobiales; family Longimicrobiaceae; genus JBPCIT01. The sequence goes on along the minus strand of JBPCIT010000315.1, from coordinate 10,034 downwards.
GCGACCAGCGCAACTACGAGCTGCTCGTCGAGGCCGGCTTCACCCCCGTCGAGGCGATCCGCGTCATGACGCTGAACGGCGCCAAGCTGCTGCGCGAGGACCACCTCTATGGCTCGATCGAACCAGGCAAGCTCGCCGACCTGGCGATCCTGCGCGGCGATCCCGTCCGTACACCCGCGGAGATCCGCAACGTGGTGCTCGTCTTCAAGGACGGGATCGGCTACGATTCTGCGAAGCTTATCGAATCGGTGAATGGCCAGGTCGGCATCCGCTGAGCACGATCCCAGGCCAGTCTCTTACTCTCACGCTCGGAGCTAATCCATGCGCACCCTCCTCTTCATCCTGATCCTCGCGCTCCTCCACGCTGGCACCGCGCTCGCCCAGGCGACGCAGCCGACGCTCTCGCCCGCGGTGCGCGAGTTCGTCAGCGTCGAGGCACCGCTCATCGCGCTCACCAACGTGCGGGTGGTGGATGGGACCGGCGCGGCGCCGGTGGAGAACCAGACGGTGCTGATCGAGAACGGGAGGATCCGCGAGGTGGGAAGGACCGGGCGGGTGCGGGTGCCGCGGGATGCGCGGGTGCTCGACCTGCGCGGCCATACGGTGATCCCCGGCATCGTGGGGATGCACAACCACACCTTCTACACCACCGCCAACCGCCAGGCGCAGATCAGCTTCAGCGCGCCCCGCCTCTACCTGGCCAGCGGTGTGACCACCGTCCGCACCACCGGCAGCTACCATCCCTATAGCGAGCTGAACCTGAAGCGCGCCATCGAGGACGGGCGGACGCCGGGACCGCGCATGCACATCACCGGGCCCTACATCACCGGCCCCGGCGGCGGCTACATGACCGAGGTCTCCACCCCGGAGGACGCCCGCCGCGTCGTCGCCTACTGGGCGGAGGAGGGCGCCACCTGGTTCAAGGCGTACACCCGCATCAGCCGCGCGGAACTGCAGGCCGCGATTGAAGAGGCGCACCGGCGGGGGCTGAAGTTCACCGGCCATCTCTGCTCCGTCTCCTTCCGCGAGGCGGTGGCGCTGGGGATCGACAACCTCGAGCACGGCCTCTTCACCAACAGCGACTACGATCCGAACAAGCAGCCGGACGACTGCCCCAACACCATGTACGCCAGCCTGGTAAGCGTAGACGTGAACGGTCCGGAGGTGCAGGCCACCTTCCGCGACATGATCCAGAACAACGTCGCGATGACCTCGACGCTCGCGGTCTACGAGCTGGCCTACCCCAACCGCCCGCCGCTCGAGGAGCGGGTGCTCGAGGTGCTGGCGCCCGAGGTGCGGCAGGAGTACCTGACCACACGCGAGGGGATCGCCGCGCAGGCGGCGCAGTCGCAGATGCCGACCGTCTTCCACAAGGCGCAGGAGTTCGAGCGCGCCTTCGTGCGGGCGGGCGGGCTGCTGGGGGCGGGCGTGGACCCCACTGGCATCGGCGGCGCGCTCCCCGGCTTCGGCGACCAGCGCAATTACGAGCTGCTGATCGAGGCGGGCTTCACCCCCGTCGAGGCCCTCCAGATCATGACCCACAATGGCGCCCGCATTCTGGGGGAGGAGGAGAAGCTCGGCTCCATCGCCGCCGGCAAGCTCGCCGACCTGGTCGTGATCCGCGGCGACCCCATCCGTACTCCTGCCGAGATCCGCAACGTCACACTGGTCTTCAAGGACGGCATCGGCTACGACTCGGCGAAGCTGATCGAGTCGGTGCGCGGAGTGGTGGGGATCCGCTGAGATCGACACGCCGCCTGACGGCTCCGTACGCTGCGGCGCGTGCGCTCCCCGGAACTCGGAAACTCTTGGCGGAAGCCGGAGCGGCTGATACGTTTGATGTCGCCCCCGGCTTCCCGCTGACCTGGAGGACTCACCTACCCGCAGGCACAGCCATGTCAGGCGCCCGGCGGTTCGCGCGGGCAATCCGCGTACGTGGAGGACTCGGGCGATGGAAAGGATCACCCAGCGACTGGCAGCGCGTCTTGCTGAGGGCACCGGAGTGCCGGTGGCGCACCTCATCGTCGAGGACATCTGGCTCGCGGTGGTGGAGGGAAGCCTCGGGAGTGGCGAGCGGCTGCCCACCACGCGCCAGCTCGCCATTGCTCTGGGAATCAGCCCCCGCTCCGTCGGGCGCGCCTATGCCGAGCTGGAGCGGCGCGGTGTGATCGCCACCCGCCGCGGCGAGGGGACCTTCGTCAGCCTGGCCCCCTCCTCCGAGGCCGAGCAGACGCGCCATCGCGAGTTCGCCGCGCTCTGCCGCGAAGCCGTCGAACGCGCCGAGCGCCTCGGCTTCAGCGTGGACGATCTCCTCGATGCGCTGGCCGAATGCCGCACCGCCAACCGAGAACCCTCTTCCCCGGACGGTATCCGATGACAGCCTCACCTTTCGTCCCGGTCCGCACCAAGCGCGGCGAATCCCCTCACAGCTACGGGAGCGCGACCGACACCGGGAGCTCCCCGATCGACACACGCTACCCCGTCCCCGCCGTCACCGCGGGTCTGCTGGGCGGCGGAGCAATTGCCGGCGGCCTCTTCCTGGCCGGCGTCGCGGCGCCCGTGCTCGCGGCCGCGGGAGTAGTCGCCGGGATGCTGGTCGCCTCCTCGATCAAGTACTCGGACCAGTGGGAGAAGGCCGTGGTCCTGCGGCTCGGGCGCTACCAGGGCCTCCGTGGTCCGGGCTTCTTCGCGGTGGTTCCCATCCTGGATCGGGTGGGCTACCATATCGATCAGCGGATCCGGACCACCGCCTTCGGCGCCGAGTCCTGCCTCACCAAGGATACGGTGCCGGTCGATGTCGACGCCATCGCCTTCTGGGTGGTCTACGACGTGGAGCGGGCGGCGCTCGAGGTCCAGGATTACCAGCAGGCGGTGACGCTTGCCGCCCAGACCGCGCTACGCGACGCCATCGGCAAGCACGACCTGGCGGAGCTGATCCAGTCGCGGCAGGAGCTCGGCCGGGGCCTGCAGGAATCCCTCGATCGCAAGATGCACGACTGGGGAATCCAGGTGCAGTCGGTCGAGATCCGCGACATCATCATTCCCCAGGCGCTGGAGGAGGCGATGTCACGCCAGGCGCAGGCGGAGCGCGAGCGCCAGGCCCGCATCATCCTCGGCACCGCGGAGACCGAGATCGCCTCGAAGTTCGTCGAGGCCGCCGAGCTGTACAGCGAGAACCCGGTCGCCCTGAACCTCCGCGCGATGAACATGCTCTACGAGAGCATCGTGAAGCGCGGCTCGCTGATGGTGGTTCCCTCGGGGCTCGCCGACTCGCTCAACCTTCCCGGGATCATGGGCATGGCCGGCGCGGCGGGTCTGGCGCGCGACGGCCAGCGACCGCCCGAGCCGCAGAACGAGCCTGCCGCTTCCCCATCCTTCCTGCAGGAGACCGACGGGGCGAAGAAGATTCGTCTGCCGGTGCCGGAGTGAGTGGGGGAAGTGGAGTTCGGCAAACATCATGGCGGAAAGTCGGTTGGAGCGGCCAGATTGGTGGGATTGGGAGCTGGTGTTCACATCCCACTCCGAGGTCCGTATGGAAGAACGTGGAACCTCGGAAGTGGAACTCAGGGCTATGCTCGAAGATGCAACAACAGTTCTGCCGGCCCGCCGGCCGGGTCGCTGGATTGTGCATACCCGCCATGCAGGCTGGCCCTGGATCGTGGTGGTCGAGCCTGATCCCGCGCTGGAATTGTTGCTTATCGTAACTGCCTATCCGCGAGAACCACGACGATGACCACTCTCTCGCTGCAGATCACCTATCGGAAGGGTGAGCCGTTTGCCGCTTATCTGTACCTCCCCCGCAAGCCCGGGCAGAAGAGCGCGCGAACCGAGGAGGTCGGTCCCGACCTCCTGATTGACTACGCTGCCGACGGCACACCTATCGGGATCGAGATCGTCTCACCCGGCTACGTCAGCGTAGAGGAGATCCTGGCGGTTTTCGACCGTCTCGGCCTGGGCAGACCCTCAGCGGCGGAGCTGGCCCCGCTACCTGCAGCATGACCGCTCGGTAGTCGCACACTCCGAGCTGCCGAGATGCTGCCGGAGCCGATATTCGAGGAGTAGAACTCAGCAGAGAGAGCGAGGATGCGCAACGAGTTCACGGCGATCATCGAGCGCGACGGCGAGTGGTTCGTCGCCTGCTGCCCGGAGATTCCCGGGGCCAACGGCCAGGGAAGAACCAAAGCGGAGTGCCTGGAGAATCTCTCCGAGGCGATCGCGCTCATCCTCGAGGACCGGCGGGAGGAGGGATTGCGCGGCGTTCCCGACGATGCGATTCGTGAGGTGGTGACAGTCGAGCGAACCGGGGCCGTTTGCTGCGGCATCTGCGCATGCACGGCTGCGTTCTGAAGCGTGAGGGCGGATTCCACTCGCCATGCTCCAACCCGCGCACCGGCGCCGTCGAAGCGTGCCCCGCCAAACCGAGATCGCAAATCAGCTGGCGAGAAAGATCTGCCGCAACCTTTCCGTCCCGGAGATCGGCGGTTGATTGTGCCCGACGAGGCCACTCCAACTTCTGACGGTCGCGAGAACCTGAGAACCCGATTATGAGCTATCGCGCATTCGTCTCCTCGACGTACAAGGACCTGAAGGACCACCGGGCTCACGTAATCGCGGCGTTGCAGGATGCCGGGATCTATGTGGACCCTATGGAGAAGTGGACGGCCGATTCGGACGAGCCGAAGGCTCTCTCGCAGGAGCGAGTCGTGGGATGTGACCTGTGCGTCCTCCTCGTGGCCTTCCGCCGCGGCCACGTTCCGCAAGGAGAGACGCGCAGCATCACGCAGCTAGAGTACGAGGCGGCGAAACGTGAGAAGATGGACGTGCTCGTCCATCTCCTCGATGAAGATGCTCCGTGGCCACGCCAGTTCGATGAGCTGGACCGCGATCCCGAACTCCGCGCCTGGCGAGCGGAGCTGATGGAGCACAAGGTCGCAGGCTTCTTCGGTCTCGATCCGTCCTCGATCAACATTGCTCCTGCGCTCACGCGATGGGTGACGAAGAAGAAGCGAGAAAAGCAGGAGGACTCCGGCCTGAAGAAGCTCTGGTACATCCCACACCTCCGCAACCCCAACTTCACAGGTCGCGACCAACTCCTGACGCAGCTGCGCGAGGATCTCACCTCCGGACAGCCGAGCGCCATCACGCAGGCGCTTGCCGGTCTTGGAGGCATCGGCAAGACGCAGCTCGCGATCGAGTACGCCTACCGCCACGCGGACGACTACGACCTGGCGTGGTGGATACGAGCGGAAGAGCCGACCACTCTGCTGGAGGATCTCGCCGCGCTCGCGCGGGCGGTGGACCTTCCACAGGCCGCGTCCTCTGACCTGTCCGCTGCCGCTACTGCTGCTCTCCGGCGGCTGGAAGCCGAGCGCAACTGGCTGTTGATCTATGACAACGCAACCGAGCCGGCGGCGCTGCGGGAGGTGCTCCCACGAAGCTCCGCAGGCCACGTTCTCATTACCTCACGGAACCCAAACTGGCGCAGGATGGCGAAGAGCTTGGAGGTCCCGAAGCTGGAGCGCGACGCCTCCGTGGATCTCCTCTTGAAGCTCTCCGGTGACAACGACCGTGCAGCCGCGGAATTGCTAGCGGACGAGTTGGACGACCTGCCGCTGGCGCTGGAACAGGCAGGTGCATTCATCGAGACGTCGGGCAGCACGATTGCCGAGTATCGGGAGCTGTACCGAGAGCAGGGGAAGGAACTGCGAGGCCGGCGTGCGGAGTCGGCTGAGTATCCTCATTCGGTAGCCACGACCTACGAGATCTCGATCAAGAGCCTTGCCGCGGAGGCGCCCGCGGCGGCCGAGCTTCTGAACCTGCTGGCCTTCGCGGCGCCGGAGGCTTTTCCCCTTACGGTGCTGACCGATGCCGGCGAGGCGCTGCCGGCGGAGCTTCAGAAGCTGGCAGATGATGCGATCGTGCGTGCGGATGCCAGGAGCGCGATTCGCAAGTTCTCGCTGGCGCAGGTGGTGGGCGACAATCTATCGATGCACCGCGTCGTGCAGGCGGTTATCCGCGACCGGCTAGGTAAGGACTACAGCCAGCAGGTCATCGCCGGGCTGGTCGAGGTGTTATCTGCGGCATTCCCGTTCGACCAGCACAACCCCGAGACCTGGCCTTCGTCCGCCGAGCTTCTGCCCCACGTATTGCAGGCGACGGAGCATGCGGTTGCTATGGATGTTCAGTCCGAGTCCGTGGGTCGCCTCTTGAACGAAGCGGGGTCGTACCTCCGCGTCCGAGCTGAATTCGCACAGGCCAAGGCCGCCTACGAGCGGGCGCTGCGGATTGATGAGGCGGTCTACGGACCCGAGCATCCAGAAGTAGCAACAGACGTGAACAACCTGGGCGGTGTGCTTCAGGCTCTGGGGGATCATGCGGGTGCCAAGGCCGCCTTCGAGCGGGCGCTGCGGATTGATGAGGCGCTCTACGGACCCGAGCACCCAGAAGTAGCAACAGACGTGAACAACCTGGGCAGTGTGCTTCAGGCTCTGGGGGATCATGCGGGGGCCAAGGCCGCCTACGAGCGGGCGCTGCAGATCTTCGAGCATTTTCTCGGGCCGGATCACCCGAGTACCCGAGTCGTGCGGGGCAACCTCGAATCGCTCGGAGAGCCGCAGTAGATTGTCGGCTGCGGGACTACAGCTCATACACTCCGCAAATCACCCGCCCTGGAGGGTACCACGATCGCCGAACGGTAGAAGGCGAGCCGCAAGCGCAGGACACCCGCCGCGGGGGCTGAGGCAGCGCCGGCCACCAGGCACGAAGATATGCCTCCCGTCGAGGCGGGCGCGGCCGAGTAGGTGGATCCCGAGGGGCACTCGGAGTTCGAGCTGAAGAACGAGACGATGGAGACCGCGCTGCAGACGGGGGAGCACGCGGGGCTGCTGGAGGACTACTTCGGACCCGAGAACTTCGCGGAGCTGCGCCAGATCTCGCGCGAGGCGGCGGCGCGCGGGGTACGGGGCGGACCCCGCGTGCTGATCAAGGGCTCGACAGGCCTACAGCCAGGGGAAGCTACATCATGGAAGCGCTGAAGATCCTGGATAGCTCCAAGACGGTTACCTGGGATTATGATGAAGAGGCCGACGTCCTCTACCTCTCCTTCGGTGATCCTCGCCCGGCGGTGGGTATCGATACCGGAGATGGTACCATTGCACGGTACGATGAAGTCCGGAACGAGTTCGCGGGCCTGACGGTGATCGGGTTGCGCGAGCGGCTGACCAGAAGCCTGGGCGGTGCTCGGCCGCCACACAGCACCTAGACCAGAGCGGCAGCATCCTTCCTCGGGGATCGGACATGGTCGTGCACGCCGCCCTTGCCGGGCCGATAAACGACCCGGCAGTCAACTGCAAGCGTCCTCCGGACGCTCCCCACGTCACCACACCGGTTGTTCTCCCCCTCTCTCCTTGTGGGAGAGGGGGTCGGGGGGTGAGGGCCCGGAGGGGCCGCGGGAGGGGGGGTCCGGAGCGGCGGCGCTCACTCCAAACCCGCTTGCGCAGCGCCTAGATCAGACCGGCAGCACCCTTCCCCACCCCCTTGCGGTGCGCCCCGCGCCAGCATAAGAATCTCCCTGCCGATAATGTCAGCTCAGCACAGTGCGGCCTGTGGCGGCATATCCATCGCGCTTGGCTGCAGCCGCCCATCTCGCGCCGTTTCGCTTCGGCTCGGCGTTCCACAACTTCGTGAGAACCGGGATTGAGCAATCAGAACCAGAACGGACTCGAGGCCGCGCTCGCACGCACCGAGGCCGATGCGGAGGCCGCCGCGCGCGCCGCCGCGGCGGCGGTGAAGGAGATCAAGCGCGCGAAGGCGGCCGCGAGTCATGGAACCATCCGCGACCTGCGCAGGGCGCTCGAGGCCGCGGAGCAGATGGCGGAGGCGCTGCGCGATTCGGTGCGGGCGCTGCGCACGGGGTGGAGCTTTGACGAGCGCGCGCACCTCGAGTCCGGCGCCTACACGACGGAGCTGATCGAGGCGGCGCGCGAGCGGGGGGTGCGCCTCTTCGAGCAGGACGACCGCATCCTCAGCTACCCCTCGGTGGCGCGGGTGCTGCCGGCCGACGCGGCGCTCGAGATCGACAAGAAGCGCGAGCGGCGCCTCCGCCCCTCCGTCGTCGCCGAGCAGCTGAAGGCGCTGCAGCAGCGGCAGCCGCGCTTCAAGGCGGAGCAGTTCCTCGAATCGCTCTACCGCGCCTACAGGCTGGCGCTCGCCGAGCAGAAGCGTGAGCTCGGCGCGACGGTGCGCCTGCTCGACCTCTACCAGATCCTCACCGTCCTGCCTGGCCAGTCGAGAGAGTACGCGAAGCAGGAGTTCGCGCGCGACCTCTACCTGCTCGAGGAGAGCGGGGTGAAGGAGACGCGGGACGGGCAGCGGGTCGGCTTCCCCGCCGCGTCCGGTACGCGCACCAGCGCCACCCTCTCGACGGTGACGAAGGAGGGCGAGCTGAAGACCTACTTCGGGATCGCCTTCCGTTCATGATCCGCCCGCAGGATTATCTCGCCTTCGTCGGGGAGGAGTACCTCGCCGACTTCGTCCGCGCGGGCGGCGCGGCGGTGAAGTTCGCGGTGCTGCTCGAGGGTGCCTCGGCGGAGGAGCTGCGCGCCGGCCTGCGCGACGCCGCCGCCGCCGCAGGCTACGCCTACGCCCGCGTGGACGCCGCCGAGGTGAAGGTGCACATGATCGACCGCGTCTTCCACACCGTCGCGCGGCAGATCGACTGGGACGGGCTCGCGCGCTTCAAGGTCGCGCGGCTGCTCGAGGAGCTGCGCTTCGTGCTGCCGGAGGATGCAAGCGAGTTCACGCTCACGGCGATCGCGCGGCTGAACGACTACGACGAGCACGAGCTGCGGCGCGACGTAAACCGGCGGCTGCAGGAGGAGGTCTTCCACGACTACGAGATGGCGCAGGAGTTCCGGATCGCGATGATCCGCCTCTGCCAGGCGCAGCTCGACCCCAGCCCGGCCGCGCGCGCCGAGCGCGATGACGTGATCGCCTGGCTGACGGGCGAGCTGCGGCGCATCTCGGTGCTCAAGCAGGCGCTCATCTTCCAGAAGATCGCCCGGCACAACGCGCGGCACATGCTCTTCTCGCTGGCGCGCTGGCTGACGCGCACCGGCAGGAGCGGGCTGGTGCTGGACCTCGATATCCGGCGCTGCACGGAGGCGCGCCGCCCCGCGCCCGAGGAGGGCCTCTACTACTCGCGGCCGGCGGTGATGGACGCCTATGAGGTGCTGCGCCAGCTGATCGATGCCACCGACGAGCTGAGCGCCTGCTTCACCCTGGTGACCTGCGCACCCGAGTTCCTCAGCGATCCGTCGCGCGGGCTGGACGCCTACCACGCACTCAAGCTGCGCATCTGGGACGAGGTGCACGACCGCCGGCGTGCCAACCCGCTCTCGGCGCTGCTCCGCATGTCGCCAACGGCTCCGCCCTGGACGGCCGCATGATGACGATCCAGCCGCGGCCCGAACGGCGCCCCCTCCCCCGACTTCGGAGGAGGGGAGAACAGCGAGAAGCAGAGATGTTCCTGCTGTTCTCCCTCTCCCCCCGAAATCGGGGGGAGGGGGTCGGGGAGAGGGGGGCCCTGCCGAAGCACCACACCAGCCTGGATAGGTACGCATGAACGACCACCGGGTGCAGCAGCGGCGGGCGATCGAGGCGCTGCGCTCGGGGGTGCCGAACCGCGACGCGGTGCGCGCGCTCGGCTCGGCGCAGAGCGCCATCGAGCAGCGCTTCCAGCGCAAGCTCGACGCGGCACGTGACGGGGACATGGCCGGCGGCCTGCTCGTCGGCGGCGACTTCGGCTCGGGGAAGTCGCACCTGCTCGAGGCGCTGCACCACCGCGCGCTCGAGGAGAACTTCGTCGCCAGCAAGATCGTCATCAGCAAGGAGACGCCGCTGCATGATCCGGTGAAGGTCTACCGCGCGGCGATCAACAGCGCGGTGGCGCCCGGCCGGCGCGGCGCGGCGATGCGCGAGATCGCCTTCGCCCTGGATGCCGGCAGCTCCCGCTACGCCGAGCTGCGGCGCTGGGC
>JBPCIT010000314.1:0-7335 GCA_051006015.1 Longimicrobiaceae bacterium | reverse complement strand
GTTCTGTTCCCCCTCTCCCAGCATTGGGAGAGGGGGTTAGGGGGTGAGGGCATACTCCGAGCGTAGCGCGATCATCGGGTCCACCCGGGTGGCGCGGCGGGCCGGGAGATAGGCGGCGAGCAGCGCTACCGCCCCCAGGAAGAGCACCACGCCGAGGTAAGTGATCGGGTCCGTCGCGCTGACGTCGTAGAGGAGGCTGCGGATCACGCGCGTCGCGGCCCAGGCGCCGACGAGTCCCACCACGATGCCGCCGAGCGCCGGCGCCATCCCCTGCCGCACCATGAGCAGCAGCACGTCGGCCGGGCGCGCGCCGAGCGCGAGCCGTACGCCGATCTCCCCGGTGCGCTGCGCCACCGTGTAGGAGATCAGGCCGTAGATCCCGATCGCCGCGAGCGCCAGCGCGATCGCCGCGAAGATCCCCAGCAGGACGGTGCTCACCCGCGGCTGCGCGATCGCCTCGGAGGTGCGCTGCTCCATCGTCTTGACGTTGAAGAGCGGAATGGTCGGGTCGAGGCTGCGCACCGCCTGCCGCACCGTGCCCACCATCCGCTCCGGATCGCCCGAGGTGCGCAGCACGACCGTCATGCTCGCCAATCCCGCCTGCGAATACGGCACGTACGTCTGCGAGTAGGGCTCGTCGGTGGGGCCGGTGATACGCGTGTCACCGACCACCCCGACGACGGTCATCACACTGGCGGTGTCGGCGGGGTCACCGTAGGTGATGCGGCTGCCGATCGGGCTCCGGTCCGGCCAGAAGCGGCGGGCCATCGTCTGGTTGACGAGCGCCACGTCGGGCGCGTCGGCGTGGTCCTGCTCGGTGAAGAGGCGCCCCTCGAGGAGTGGGATGCGCAGCGCCGGGAAGTAGCCCGGGGTGACGGCGAACGGCTGGGTGTCCTGCATCCCCTCGAACTCGCCGTCGGCACGGCCCTCGATGCTGAAGCTCCAGTAGCCGGCGCCGCCGCTCAGCGGAACATTGTTGCCCAGCCCGACCGTTTGGACGCCGGGCGCCGCGGCGAGGTTCTCGAGCAGCCGGTCGTAGAAGCCGCGCCTCAGCTCCGGCTCCGGGTACTGGGCGACGGGGAGCGCGACACTGGCGGTGAGCACCCCGCCCGCGTCGAAGCCCGCGTCCACCCGCTGCATCCGCTCGAAGCTGCGGATCAGCAGCCCGGCACCGACGAGCAGCATCAATGCGAGCGCCACCTCCCCGAGCACGAGCGCCCCGCGCAGGCGGCGCACACCGGTGGCGCCGGCCATGCCGCGCCCGCCGCTGCGCAGCGTGTTGCCCAGCGTGCGCCGCCCGAGCTGCACCGCGGGTGCGAGCCCGAAGAGCAGGCCGGTGAGGAGCGCCAGCCCCAGCGTGAAGCCGAGCACGCGCAGGTCGATGCCGACCTCCGCGAGGCGCGGGAGCAGCTCCGCCTGCGCACCCCGCAGCGCGGCGATTCCCGCTACCGCTAGCAGCAGCCCGAAGACGGCGCCGAGTAGTGCGAGGACGATGCTCTCGGTGAGGAGCTGCCGCGCGATCCGCCTGCGCCCCGCCCCCAGCGCCGCGCGGATCGCCATCTCTCGCTCGCGGGCGGCGGCGCGCGTGAGCATCAGATTCGCCACGTTCGCGCAGGCGATCAGCAGCACCAGTCCCACCGCCGCCATGAAGGCGAGCAGCGCCGGCCGCAGGTCGCCCACCACCTGCTGGTGCAGCGACACCACCTCCGAGCGGATGGTCGAGTTCGTCTGCGGATACTCCTCGGCGAGACGCTCGCTGATCGCCGTCATCTCGTCCTGCGCCTGCTGCAGCGTCACGCCTGGCGCCAGACGTCCCACCACGGTGAGGAACTCCGAGCGGCGGCCCTGCGGGCCCTCGAGGTTCAGCGGCGTCCACAGCTCGGTGTCTTCCAGGAAGCGGAAGCCCGAGGGCGCGATCCCGACCACGGTGAAGGGGTTGCCGTGCAGGGTGATCGTCTCGCCGATGATTCCCTCCCGGCCGCCGAACTGCCGCTGCCAGAGCCCGTGGCTGAGCACCACGACCGGCTCCGCGCCCTCCTGCTCCTCCTCGGGGAGGAAGAAGCGCCCAGCCGCCGGAGAGACGCCGAGCGTGCGGAAGAAGTTGGCGGTGGTGTTCGCGCGCCTCACCTGCGTCGGCTCGCCTCCCTGCACGGCGAGGTTCGAGTTGAAGTTCGTCAGCGCGGCGAGCTCGCGGAAGCTGGTGCTCTGCTCGCGCCAGTCGCGAAAGTCGGGGAGCGAGGTCGAGGTCTGGCCGAACTCCGGGTAGACGCCCCAGAGCATCACCAGCCGGTCCGGCTCGGCGTAGGGGAGCGGGCGCAGCAGCACCCCATTGACCACGCTGAAGATCGCCGTGGTCGCTCCGATTCCGAGCGCGAGGGTGAGCACCGCGACCGCCGTAAAGGCCGGGTTCTTCCGCAGGGTCCGGAAGGCGAAGCGCAGATCCTGAAGCAGCAGTTCCATAGATCCTCCTCTGGCGTGGTAGCGGAGTACCGCCTCAGTCGGCGCGCAGCGCGATCATCGGGTCCACCCGTGCGGCGCGGCGCGCGGGCAGGTAGGCGGCGAGCAGCGCCACCCCGGTCAGGAGGAGCGAGACCGCCGCGAGTGTGAGCGGATCCGTGGGGCTGGTCTCGAAGAGCAGCGACTGCAGCACGCGCGTCACCGCCAGCGAGGCGAGGACGCCCAGCACCACACCCGCGACCGCCAGGCGGGTAGATTGGCCAACCACCATGCCGGCGATCTGCCGCGTGCTCGCTCCGAGCGCCATGCGGACGCCGATCTCGCCACGCCGCTGCTCGACGACGAAGGAGACGACGCCGTAGAGGCCGATGACGCCGAGCAGCAGCGCAACGCCGGCAGCGATTCCCAGCAGCAGCATGGTGAACGAGGTGCGCGCCGTCGAGCCGGCGATCACCTGCCGCATCGTCTGCACGCTGCCGATCGGCACCGCGGGGTCCATCTCCGCAACCAGTCGGCGGATCGCGGGCGTCAGATCCTCCGGCTGCGCGGTCGCCGTCCGCACCGCCAGCGTCATGGAGTGAGGCGGTGACCAGAGCGGCGCACCCTCGATCGGCAGCATCGGGAAGTAGACCTGCTCGACCGGCGGCTGGTCGAGCCCGTTCGCGCGGACGTCCCCCGCGACACCGACGATGCGGTAGAAGGGCGGCTCCGACCCGTTGCCCCTGATGCCCCTTCCGATCGCATCCTCACCCGCCCAGAGCCGCTCGGCGAGGGCGCGGCTGACGACCACCTCGCCGCTGCGCCGCTCCACGTCGCTCCAGCTCGGCACGCTGCCCCGCACGGGGATGCCCAGCGCGCGGAAGTAGTGGGGTGTGACCTGGATGGTCGAGGCGAAGCATTCGTTGTTGCGCTCCTGTGCCACGGGGTCGTCGGTGAAGACGAGCGCGCAGCCACTGCCGCCCTTGAGCGGGAGCTGCTGCGTGGCGCCGACCGCGGTCACTCCGGGGAGCGCCGCGACGCGCGTGGAGAGTTCCTGGTAGAACTGGCTCACCGGCTCGTAGCCGCGGTAGTTCGCAGCGGGAAGGGAGAGGTCGAGGGTGAGCACCCCCTGCGGATCGACTCCGGGGTCCACGCTGCGGAGCTGCTGGAAGGTGCGCAGCATGAGCCCGGCGCCCGCGAGCAGCACCAGCGCCAGAGCGATCTCTCCGATCACCAGCGCACCGCGCACCGTATTCTGGCCGCGCGATGCGGTCATGCCACGCGCTCCCTGCCGAAGCGCGGCGAAGTTCTCACCGCGTCGCAGCGACGGGAGAAGTCCGAGGATGACGCCGGTACCCAGCGCGACGAGCGCCGTGAATGCGACGCCCTTCCAGCCCAGCGCGATCTCGGAGAGGCGGGGAATTCCCTCGGGCGAGAGCGCGAGGAGAAGCTGGATCCCGCCATAGGCGAGCAGCAGGGCGCCCGCGCCCGCGAGCAGCGCGACCACCACGCTCTCGGTGAGATAGCGGAGCGCCAGGTCGCCGCGGGAGGCGCCGAGCGCGGTGCACACCGCGACCTCGCCCCGCCGCGCCTCCATCCGCACCAGGAAGAGGTTCGCCACGTTCGCGCAGGCGATCAGCAGGACGATTCCCACCGCCGCGAGCAGCACCCAGAGCACTCGCACGATGTCGCCGACCACCTGGCTGCGGAGCTGCTCGACCTCGACGGCGAAGTGCGAGCGCTCCATGAAGCCGCCGCCGTAGGCGTTCGGCATCGCTTCCGCGAACTGCCCCAGCAGCCGCGCCAGATCGCTCTGCGCGGCGTCGGGAGTGACGCCGTCCCTCAGCCTGCCCACCGCCTGGAAGCGGTGCCAGTTCACCGCCTCCCTCACGGGATCGATCTGTACGGGCATCCAGAGATCGGTGCGGCGATCCGGGAGCTGCAGACCCGGCGCGCTGACTCCCACCACCTCCACCGGATTGCCCTCGATCTGAATCGTACTGCCGACCATCGCCGGGTCCGCGCCGAAGCGCGTTCTCCAGAAGTCGTAGTCGAGCACCGCCACCCGCGTTCCGGACTCGCCGCGCTGGTTTTCCTGCGGGAGGAGGAGCCGGCCGAGGTGCGGGCGCCCGCCGAGCATGCCGAAGAGGTTCGCGCTCACCGCCGCCGCCTCGACACGCTCCGCCGAGCCCTCGCCGACCAGCGTCAGATTCCACAGCTCGTAGACGCCGATCTCCTCGAAGCTCCGGTTGTGCTCGCGCAGATGGAAGTAGCCGCCCTCGGAGAGCCCCCACTTCCAGTCCGGATTGAGCCCAGGGACCGGGTGCTCGAGGTGGACGAGCCGGTCGGAAGCGGGATAGTCGAGCGGCTCGAGCACGACGCTGTTGACGACGCTGAAGAGGGCGGTGGTCGCGCCGATCCCCAGCGCCAGCGTCAGCACCGCGACAGCGGTGAAGCCGGGGCTGCGCAGCAGCGTCCGCAGCGCGAGGCGCGTGTTCTGGAGCAGTTGTTCCATCTTCGCTTCTTCTCCGGTGAGTGAGTCGCCTGAGCTGCCGACGCGCCCCGTCGCGGCGATCCGGCAGTCGCTTCGGGTTCTGCTTCGCCTACTCGGCGCGCAGGGTGACCACTGGGTCGACGCGGGCCGCGCGCCGCGCGGGCAGGTAGCTGGCGAGCAGCGCCACCAGCGCGAGGAAGCCGGAGACGCCAGCGAGCGTGACGGGATCCGTCGCGCCGATGCCGAAGAGCAGGCTCGCCATCACCCGCGTGGCGGCGAGCGCGACCCCCAGCCCCAGCACCAGGCCGAGCCCCGTCAACGCCATTCCCTGCCGCAGGATGAGCTGGAGCACGTCGCCACGCTTCGCGCCCAGCGCGACCCGCACCCCGATCTCGTGGCTGCGCTGCGTGACCGAGTAGGAGACGATGCAATAGAGGCCGAGCGCGGCGAGCAGCAGTGCCACGCCGGCGAAGCCGCCCAGCAGGTAGAGGTTAAGCCGTGGCCGCGCGACGGTGTCCGACACTACCTGCTCGAGGGTTCGGATCTCCGCCACCGGCTGGTTCGGGTCGATCTGCCGCACCGCCGCGGTGGCGGCGGCGGCGAGCGCCAGCGGCTCCCCCTGCGAGCGGATCACCATCGTCATCTGCGGCGAGGGCATCTGCGCATAGGGTCGGTAGATCGCCGGGGCGGGCTCCGCCGTGAGCCCCGACTCCCGCACGCTTCCCACCACCGCGACGATCTCACCCGTGATCTGATCGTCGAACCACTCGAAGCTGATCTGCTTGCCGAGCGGATCCTCGCCGGGGAAGTACTGCCTGGCCAGCTGCTCGTTGACGGCGAAAAGCGCGGGCGCGTTCTCATTGTCGCGCGCATCGAAGGCACGGCCGCCGAGCAGCGGGATGCCGAGTGTGCGGAAGTAGTCGCCCGCGACCACACGGATGTCGGTGCTCAGCTCCTCTTCCGGCAGCGGGCGCGGGCGATCCGCGCGATAGAAGGAGTGCCCGAGCGAGTGCCCGGTGAGCGGCAGGTGCATCACCCCGCCCGCCGAGCGTGCGCCGGGGAGAGCCTCCAGCCGCGGAAGCAGATCGCCCATGAAATTCCTCTTCGCCGCATCTTCCTGGTACGTCGTGCCGGCGAGCGACATTCGCATCGTCAGCACCTGCTCGGTGCGCATCCCCGGGTCCACCTCCAGCAGCCTCTGAAGGCTGCGGCCGAGCAGACCCGCGCCCACGAGCAGGACCACCGCAAGGGCGACCTCGACGACCACGAGCGCCTTGCGGAACCCGCTGCGCCCGGCGGTCGAGCCGCGCGTCGCCTCCCGCAGCGTCTGCGCGAGATTCACCGCCGAGGCAAAGAGCGCGGGGGCGATTCCGAAGAGCATGCCGGTGAGCAGCGAGACGGCGAGCGCGAAGCCCAGCACGCGCCCGTCCACCGCCACCTCATCCAGCCGCGGGAGAGCCAGATCGGGTGGCAGGAGCCGTACGAGGGCAGCCGTCCCCCAGACCGCCAGCACCAGTCCGAGAGCCCCCGCGATGCCGGCCAGCAGGAGACTCTCCGAGAGGGTCTGGCGGATCAGCCGCGTGCGCGTCGCGCCGAGCGAGAGGCGGACGGCCATCTCCTTGCGGCGGGCGGCGGCGCGGCCCAGGAGCAGGTTCGCCACATTCGCGCAGGCGATCAGCAGCAGCAGTCCGACGGCGCCGAGCAGCACCAGGAGCGCGGGGCGAACCTCGCCGGTCACCTGCTCGTGCAGCGGAACCGCGTTGATGCCCGAGCCGGTGTTGAACTCCGGGTACGCCTCCGCGAGCCGCCGCGCGATCGTGCTCATCTCCGTCCGTGCCTGCTCGACCGTTGCGCCGGGACGCAGCCGCCCCACCACCTGGAGGAAGCGCCCGTGCCACTCCGGATCCAGCTCGACCGGCACCCAGAGATCGGGCTTCGCACCCACGGCGCGGAAGTCCGGCGGCATCACTCCGACGACCGTCAGCGGCTGATCGTGAAGGGTGACCGTGCGGCCGATCACCGCCGGGTCCCCGCCGAAGCGCCTCTGCCAGAGACGGTGGCTGAGCACCACGACGTCCTCGGCATCCTCGCCGGGCAGGTAGGTGCGGCCGTGATGCGCGCTCGCCCCCAGCACCGAGAAGAAGTTCGCCGTGGTCAGCCTCGTCAGGAGCTGCTCCGCCTCTCCGCCGCCCGTCAGGTTGCGGGGCCGGTCGTAGGTGGCGGCCAGCTCCTCGGAGCTCTCCGCCTGCTCCCGCCAGGCAAAGAAGTTCCGCGGGGAGACGGCGTTCTGCTCGCTCCCGCGCGGGCTCCGTTCCCAGAGCATCACCAGTCGCTCCGCCTCGCGAAAGTCGAGCGGGCGGAGGAGCACCGAGTTGACGAGGTTGAACATCGCGGTGCCCGCACCC
>JBPCIT010000313.1:0-10846 GCA_051006015.1 Longimicrobiaceae bacterium | reverse complement strand
TGCGCTCGAGGCGCTGCACGTCGTCGGCAGAGAGGTGCGGTGCCCCGTGGAAGGTGACGGCGCCGTCCTCACCCTCGGAGAAGACGCCATCGAGGACGACGAGGTGGAAGTGGAAGTGGGGGTTGAGCGCCGAGCCGAAGCGGTGCAGGAAGGAGACGGCGCCGAGCTGAGCGTCGGGCGCGGCGCCGGGGCTGGCGTGCCGGAGCGTGGAGCGGATGCCGCGGAGCAGGACGCGGAGCACATCGCCGGCGAGGCGCGGGTCGTGGGGCAGGAAGGGGCGGATCCGCTTCGGCAGCGAGAGCACCCACTGGCGGACGGGCAGCGGCGGCAGGACATGGTCAGTGAGGTGGGCGGCGACCTCCACCATGCGGCGGGCGTTCCCACCCCACGAAATGCAAGCATTTCGCGGGGGCCCCGGTTGCAGGAGGGACAGGCGCCGCGGCCCTTGCAGGAGAAGGCCACCAACCGCTCGGCGGCGCACGCGTCGCAGCGGATGCGGGCGAAGCCGTGGGCGAGGATGCCGCAGCGGAGGTAGGCGCGGAAGTCGTCCTCGACCCAGCGCGGGACGCCATCGCCGTCGGGGTCGGCCGCGGCGCTGTCGGCCAGGAAGGTCTCGAGGTGGTGCTGGACCAGCGGGTAGAGGGGCGTGATGGTGGGATCGCGGCGCCGGTAGACGGCGGCGAGGCCGTCGGGCCGCGGCTGCGCCGGTGGTTGCGGGAAGGGGCCGCGGGGTGCGGCCCAGCCGGTGCGGGACGGCGCGGGCGAGGGCATGCCGACGAGGGTACGGTGATAGCTGGGGCGGTGGAATGGCGGGGCGGGTCAACGCCCTGCCTTGGCCTGCCGCCGCAAAAGCCCGCAGCTGAGCGGCGCGCAGCCTCACCATCTTCCCGGATGATGACGGCATGTACGTGATCCGCGGTCGGCTCACGCCGGAGGCGGGCGCGCTGCTCATGCGCGTGATAGAAGCTGCGAGCGACGCGCTGTACCACGGTGATCCGGCGCACAGGGCAGCGGGTGGCTCTCGTAGTGCTTCAGGTGGGCAGCATGAAGCCGCAGCGCAGCGTCGCGCCGACGCCATTGCACTGCTTGCGGAACGCGCGCTGAGCGTCGGCTTTGGTCACGACCGTGCGCCGGTCAGCGGCACGCGCGCCGAGCAGTACCAGGTCGTGCTGCATGTGGACCAGTCGACTCTGTCGGAGAAGGGCGACGCCGGCAGATCGGAGCTGGAGGACGGCACGCGCGTTTCCGCGGCAACGTCGAAACGCGCCACGTGCGATGCGGCCATAGTGAAGGTCGAGCATGCTGCGGATGGTTCGGTACTGAACGTGGGACGTCGCACGCGCACGATTCCGCCCGCGCTGCGGCGCACGCTGGACGTGCGGGACGGCGGCTGCAGGTTCCCGGGGTGCGGTCGCCGCTTCACGGACGCGCATCACGTGCAGCACTGGGCGAACGGCGGGGAGACGAGTCTCGGCAACTGCCTGCTGCTGTGCGGCCATCATCACCGCCTGGTGCACGAAGGCGGCTGGACAGTTCGGTGGTGGGGTGACGGACACCCTGTGTTCATCGATCCGCACGGGCACGAGCACTACGAAGGCCGGCGCCGACCGACCGAAGCAGGCGAGGACGCAGTGCAGCAGCTGATCGGGGAGCATCGGCAGCGCGGCATCGAGCCGCACGGGTGGACGAACACAGCGCGCTGGAGACGCGCCGCCGACATCCCTGCGACGGTGTGGTGTCGTGCGGCGGAACTGTTGTGAGCGGCGGGCGCATCACCGCGGATCCTGGCGCCAGAGGCTGCGGCACCTGCGTGACCGAACAGGCCGACCATGGCCAGTCCCGGACCAGCTCCGGCGTCAGTCAGCCATCCAGAAAGCGGCTCCAGAAGTGCATTCGTCTGGCGTGCCGCTCCGCGGCGTCACGGTTGCCGGTGAGCTGGTGGCCGACAGCTGCGGCGTAGTGCGCCAGCGAGTACTGGGAGGGGATCGTCAGGTTCGCGTGGTCTACCCAGGGAAGCCGCGGATCCGCAACGCGGCCGCGCACGATGAACACGTCGGACAGCAGCGTGTCCGTCAGGGCGAGGTCGATCGCGGCGCCGGCGGAACTGCGGCCGACGTTCTCCGGCAGTGCCACGATGGTGCGGCCGCTCATGCCATCGTTCAGTCGGTAGGTGAGCCCGACGCGTACAGTGTAGTCCTCGAGACCGAGCTTGCTCACGGGCGGCGCGGGCGTCATGAAGTGGATCGGCCGTTCGCCGAATGAGCTCTGCAGGATGGCGGCAACGAACGTGTCGATAGGGGTGAGGAAGGTGCCCTGCGCAATCGTCGCATCCAGTCCGCGCACCTGCAGCGTCAGCGGCCGGTCGGCGACGAAGTAGCCGGCGGCGATGCGGGCGATCTCGGCATCGTCGAGCGGCAACACCGAGTCCCGTGGCGGCTCGGGCGGTGCACCACCCCATGGTGCGAGCAGTCGCTCGCTCACACGGTCGGCACGGAACGGCCGCTGGCAGGTGATCACCGTGTGATCGCGGCCGGGGTCGACTCCTTCCGGACACGGTCGGCTCATGTTCCGCACCTGGCGCGCGTACCATTCGGTGCCCAGGTACGGCGACACCACGACTGTCACATCCTCGCGTATGCGCTCGACGTGCTGCAGGTGCCAGATCGGGAACGAATCGTTGTCGCCATTGGTCACCAGCACGCCATACGGCTCGACGCTCATGAGGACGTTGTACGCCCAGTCCCGTGCGGTCCAGTCGTCCGCGCGACTCGCCCAGGTAGCGCTGCCGTGTCACGAATGCGGGGCGCGCCTCCAGCAGCAGCGTATCGCCCGGCTTGATGATGATGTTGCCCAGAGCTCAGTTGGCAGAGCATCAGCTTCCCAAGCTGAGGGTCGCGGGTTCGAGCCCCGTCTCCCGCTTCAGGTTCGTAGGATCGATTGCCCCTTGGTGTAACTGGCAACACGCCTGACTCTGGATCAGGAGAGTCCAGGTTCGAGCCCTGGAGGGGCAACTTCGTGAGCCGCCATCGGCAGGCGGCATTCGGCAGCGCGGGCCCGGCCCGCGGCTGTCGTTTGAGGATCGGGAGAGGTGGGTGAGCGGCTAAAACCAGCGGTTTGCTAAACCGTCGCGTCCAAAAGGCGCACGCGGGTTCGAATCCCGCCCTCTCCGTCTCCGCTGCTGGGGACCGGTGTCCGAGCGGCTTAAGGAGCACGATTGGAAATCGTGTGGGGTTTTACCGCTCTCGTGGGTTCGAATCCCACCCGGTCCGCTCCATTCGTAGGTGCAGGTGACGGGACGTGGCTCAGCCCGGTAGAGCACTCGCTTCGGGAGCGAGGGGTCGGCGGTTCAAATCCGCCCGTCCCGACTGAAGGGCCCGCTGGGGCTCCGATTCGGTAGAGGAGGCGTAGTCCTAACTGGTAAGGCACCGCACTCGAAATGCGGCGCGGGCAACCGCATGGGGGTTCGAGTCCCTCCGCCTCCGCTGATCTGATGTCACGGAATCGTGACGCATAGAGCCCGGAAGTCCGCTTTTCATGCGGATTTCCGGGCTTTTTGTCGTGACAACGGAGCGAGGTCGATTCATGGAGAATGACATGGATCTGACGGACCTTTGACGGACCCCTCAGCGACGAGACGGGCGCGCTCATCGGCCGCGCCGGACGAGCCGCTTCAGCGCACCGGACGCCGCCGTCACACAGCCGCGGCGCTGACGAAGCTGGGGCGGCGCCGTCTTCTTCGGCTTTGGCGTCCCCTTCGACGGCGCCGAGTCGGGACGCGGGGGCCGGGCCGGACGTGCGGCCGCGCCACGGCATCACCCTATGGATCGAGTGGCTGCAAGGTGCGCCACCGTATGTCAGAACTTCACTCCGAAGTGCAGCCCGGGTTCAAAGAGGAAGTAGTTCGGCCACCTGCTGTCCTTCTCCGCGAAAGCGGCCGGGGCATTCGTGCTGATCGGCCAGTGCGTGAACGGAATCGAGGACTCGATGAAGAACCGATCCCGTGACAACTTCATGTGATATCCGGCGCGAGCGGTGAGCTGCTCACTTGCGACCGATGAACTTACAAGGTAAGATAATGTTATTTACACTGTAAGTCTACCCGCTATCTTTCCAGACTTACCGTAGTTGATCTGATGCCACGGCGGCGACGTAAGGGCCCGTTACGAAATAACTGACAGATACGTCAGTTTCCCTGGACAACCGGATGGATGGTATAGTTCCAATCGCCGTGGAAGCGATGACGCTCGAGGTTGATTGGGATGGTATCGCTTGCCGCCAGCGGCTTTGTGCTTTGGGCTGCCGCAAGTATGCTTGTGAGTTGAAGTCGTGCTATCAGGAGAGCCATGGCCTCGTCGGACCAAGCGTCAAACCATGTGATCGCTGTGATCCCGGTACTCGAAACCAAGCTCTACGTCCCCGGGCGGCGTGCCGGCCTGGTCTCTCGCCCCAGGCTCGTCGAGCGTCTCCAGGAGGTGAGTGAGCGCAAGCTAACGGTCGTCTCGGCGCCGGCCGGCTTCGGCAAGACGACGCTGCTGACCGAATGGCTCGCGGACTCGGCAGCCGGCGAGCGAACAGCCGGATGGGTGTCACTCGACGCCACCGAGAATGAGCCCGCCCTTTTCTGGGCCTACTTCATCAGGGCACTTCAGAAGGTGCACCCCACCGTCGGGGAGCACGCGCTTTCGTTGCTACGATCACCCCAGCCGCCACTCGAGGACCCGTTTCTGAGGGCGTTGATCCACGAGATCGATGCGCTGGATGCCGAGACTCTGGTGGTTCTCGACGACTATCACGTCATCCAGGCACCAGCGATCCACGAGGCGTTGAGCTTTCTGCTGGATCGCCTGCCGTCACGGATGCACCTAGTTCTCGCCAGTCGCTCCGCGCCGCCCCTGCCTCTCTCCAGGCTGCGTGCCCGCGGAGAATTGATGGAGCTGGGGCATGCCGACCTTCGTTTCACAGCGGATGAGGTGAGCGCCTTCCTCAATGAAGAGATGGCGCTCGACATCGGAGCGGCCGACCTCACCAGACTGGAGCAGCGCACTGAGGGATGGATCGCGGGGCTCAAACTGGCGGCCCTGTCGATGAAAGGTCGTGACGATGTCCGGGAGTTCGTCCACGCCTTCTCCGGTGACCACCGGTACATCACGGACTATCTGGGCGAGGAGGTGCTGCAGCGACAGCCGGAGGCCGTCCGCGACTTTCTGCTGCGGACCTCCGTCCTCGAGCGACTGAGCGGCCCCCTCTGCGACGCGGTCACCGGCGGGGAGGACGGCAGGTCCATGCTCCAGGAGCTGGAGCGGCGGAACCTCTTCGTCGTCCCGCTCGACGACCGGCGCGAGTGGTATCGTTACCACCATCTCTTCGCGGAGGTTCTGCAGGCGCATCTGGCGGAGGACCAGCCGGAGCGGGTCCGCACGCTGCACCGGCGGGCCAGCGCGTGGCACCAGCAGCAGGGCTCTCCGGGCGACGCGGTGCGCCATGCGCTCGCCGCAGGGGAGATGAAACAGGTGGCAGAGCTGCTCGAACTGACATGGCCCGCGATGAATCGTGCGCACCAGACCGCTACCTGGCTCGGCTGGGCCCGGGCGTTGCCCGACGCACAGGTGCGCGACAGCCCCGTCCTCAGCGTGGGGTATGCCTGGGCACTGCTGAACGAAGGGGAGCTGGAGGAGGCCGAAGCGCGGCTGCGCGACGCCGAGCGAACGGTGGAGGCGGCAGAGAGAGGGGGGCCGGTCTCCGAGCAGCTCCGGGCCCTTCCCGCGTCGGTCGCCACTGCGCGGGCCTACCTGGCTCAGGCACGCGGCGACGTGCCCGGCACCATCGAGCATGCCCGGAGGTCGCTGGGCCTCCTGGCCGAAGAAGACCATCTGGCGCGCGCCCCCGCCGCCGCGCTCCTCGGTCTCGCGCACTGGACGGCCGGAGATCTGGAGGAGGCCCACCGGACGTTCGGCGCCGGCATGGACAGCCTGCGGGCGGGCGGCGACCCCCTGTCCGCGATCGGGGGATCCTTCATCCTGGGTGATATCCGAGCCGCTCAGGGCCGGCTCCGTGAGGCAGCCCGCACCCATGAGAATTTGCTGAAGCTTGCGGCAGAGCTCTCCCCGCAGGACTTCCCCGGCGTCGGAGGCCTGTACCTCGGCCTCGCCGACCTGCGCCGCGAGCGCGGCGATCTGGCAAGCGCCGCGCGGCTCCTGAAGCGAGCGAGGGAGGCGTACGACCGGGGGGGAGATCTCGGCGCCGGGCACCGCTGGCGGGTGGCGGCGGCGCGGCTCCGGGTGTCCGAAGGTGATCTCGAGCGGGCCCTCGGCCTGCTGGAGGAGGCGGAGCGGATGCACGTCCGGAGCCCCCTCCCCGACGTGCGTCCCGCCGCGGCGCTGCGGGCCCGGCTCTGGGTGGCCCTGGGCAGGCTGGACGAGGCGGGCGCCTGGGTCCGCGAGCGGGGCCTGTCCGCCGACGACGAGCCCGGCTACCTGCGCGAGTTCGAGCACCTCACCCTCGCGCGACTGCTCCTCGCCCTGCCTGCTGGCGAGGGGGGGGAAGACTCCGGTCGGGACGCGCTGGGGCTGCTCGGCCGCCTCGCGGACGCGGCGGAGGCCGGGGAGCGAACGGGGAGCCTGGTCGAGATCCTGATTCTCCGGGCACTCGCTCAGCAGGCGCGTGGCAGTACCGCCCGAGCGCTCGGTCCCCTCGAGCGTGCGCTCCTCCTGGCGGAGCCGGAGCGCTTCTTCCGGATCTTCGTGGACGAGGGGGAGCCGATGCGCTTCCTGCTGCGCCGCGCGGCGGCCGCGGGGATCGCGGGCGGATATACCCGCGACCTGCTCGCCGCCTTCGATGTGCCACGGCCCGCCGAGACGGGACCGCACCCGCATGCGACAGGGCTCGCGCGGCCTCTCACGGACCGCGAACTCGAAATCCTCCGCCTCATCGCCGCGGGGATGAGGAACCAGGAGATCGCCGACCAGCTCTCCATCCGTCTGACCACGGTCAAGCGCCACATCGCCAACACCTACGGAAAGCTCGACGTCGGGCACCGGACGGCGGCCGTGGCGCGGGCTACCGAACTCGAGCTGCTGTAGGCCGCCCCGCACCGCTACACCCCCGCACTACACTCCCCGCTGCACCTTCCGGCCAATGGAAACGGCCCGCGCACTCCCTAAACTCCGGGAGCGAACGACGCAGGCCCGATCCGACCATCTACCCGAAGGTGCACAGATGACTGCTGTTCAAGGCTTCATGGTCCTTATGCTCTCCCCCGTTCTTGTACATCCGGCTCCGGACGAGCCGCGAGGCCATATCATGGGGCGGGTCGTCGATGCGATCACGATGCAGCCCGTCGCCGGCGCCCGGGTCGAGGTCGTGGGACACCCACGCCGGGCCACAGCCGACGACGCCGGTCTCTACCGCATCGAAGATCTGGGCGAGGGCGTGTATCGCCTGGAGGTGCGCTCTATGGGGTACGCGGCCCACCTCGCAACCGATGTCGTGGTGGTGCGGGGAAAGACGACGTACCTCGACGAGATCGGCCTCGCCCCCGTTCCCGTGGCCATGGGGGGCGTGACGGTCGCTCCCGGGATCGCCGAAGCGGGCGGGTCGCGCCACTCCTTCCAGCGCGAGGAGATTCGCCGCACCCCGGGCGGGTCCGGCGACGTGGTGCGCGCCATGGGCACGCTGCCCGGCGTCAGCACCTCGGAGGGCGAGCTCTCCGCGATGACGGTGCGGGGGGGCGGGGTGCATGACAACCTCATTCTGATCGACAACATTCCGCTGGAGAAGATCAACCACTTCGAGGGGGGTAGCGACGAGCAGGAGGCCCAGGGGGGCCGCTTCAGCATCTTCACCGCGGGGCTGATCGAGCGGGCGACTTTCCATGGCGGCGGGTTCGGCGCCGAGTACGGGCGGAAGGGCGCCGCCGTGCTCGACCTCACCATGAGGGAAGGCAACATGGTGTCGCGGACGGTGAGCGGGAGCTACGACCTGCTCGGCCTCGAGCTCAACTATGACGGCCCGGCGTATCCGCTCAGCAACACCTCCCTGGTCGTCAACTATCGCGACTTCGACCTCGTCAACGCGCTGGCGATCGCAGGCGAGGAAGGCTTCGGGGATCCGGTCATGTCCGACCTCATCGTCAAGACGACGACCTACCTGAACCCCGCGAACAGGATCAGCGTCCTGGGCATCCGCTCATCGGACCGGTTGGTCCGGGCGCCGCGGCACGTCATGGGCGGCGGGGATCTCGCCAACAACGCGATCTGGGACATCGACGAAGCGCGCTGGCTCGCGGGGGTGAACTGGCGCCTCCTCACCAGCGAAGGGAGCGTCCTGCGGAACACGCTCTACGTGCGGGGCAACGACCGGGCCCGTGCGAGCGGCCGCGCCGCGGCAGACGGATTCGGAGGGGCGCTGCCGCCGACGCTCGACGAGCTCGACGTCCGGGACGCGGTCCACGTGCAGAACGAGCGCGAGCTCGAAGCCGGGTGGAAGTCCCATTTTGTTCGCTCGGTGGGCGAGCGCGGGGTCCTCACTCTGGGCGCCGACCTCTACGCGATTCATCTCGATTACGCGCTCAGTCAGAACGGGGTGGACACCCTCTACAGTTTCGCGCCCGGCGACATGCAGGATCCGGATCAGAGGTTTCTCGTTGTCCGGCCCGAGGACGTGGAGTACCACTTCGACGATGCCGCGGCCAATCTCGCGCTCTACACGGCGTACGATCTGCACGCAGGGAGGTTCAACGTCGTTCCGGGGCTCCGGTACTCGTATAGCGGCTTCAGCGGAAGGAGCGCGCTCGCCCCGCGGCTCCGGGTGCGGTACAGCCTGCCGCGCCGCAGCGTGCTCACGCTGGCGACCGGCATCTACCACCAGACCCCGCTCAACCGGCACGTCGTGGCGCACGCGGCCAACCGCTCGCTGCGCGACGAGCGCTCCGTCCACCTCATCGGGGGGGCGACCCATCAGCTGAGCGACGACCTCACCGTCACGGTGGAAGCGTACTACAAGCGCCTGGACGATCTGGTCACGCCGGCGAGTGGGTTGGGGGCCATGCTGACCAACGACGGGACCGGATGGAGCAGCGGCTTCGACGCGATCGTGCGCAGGCGCCTGACCGGACAGTTCCACGGGGAGGTCACCTATTCGTATCTGGTGAGCCGGCGCGACGACCAGGACGGAATGGGTGAATACGACGCGCCGTTCAGCCAGCCGCACAACTTCGCCGCCCGGTTCGGCTACGAGCTGAGCGACCGATGGTTCGTTTCCGGCAGGTTCAGGTACGCGGCGGGGCGGCCGAAGGACCGTTTCATCGTCCATGAGAACGTTCTCGGCGACGCGGACCGGATGCGGTACTCGCGGGAGGTCGTCGCACGCAACGCGAACCGCGTCCCCGACTTCCATCTGCTCAATGTCCGCTTGGACTACCGGAGGCAGCTGGGTCCGCTCGCTCTGATCACCTTTCTCGATCTGGAAAACATCTACAACCGGTTCAACACCTACGAGGAGCGCTTCTCCGACCTCACGGGCGTGGAGCGACCCATCGGGTTCGGGTTCCTTGGCAACGCCGGATTCAAGCTGGAGCTCTAACCCGGCGTGACCCGCGGTTCCAACATCGAATCACGCCGTGAAGTCACCCCTCACCTACGCCACCTTGGAAACCTGATGACCATGCGCAACTTGCTGATTTCTACCGTCCTCGCCGGCGCGCTACTGGCCGCCACCGGGCTGTCCGCCCAGCCACACCCGTCGAGCTCCGGCGATCGCGGCCCAACGGGTCTCATCCTGGGCGTCAACCTCACTGGCTCGTTCGTGACCGTGGACGGTGCCACCTTCGAGGAGCACACCTTCGACAGTCGGGGGCGTGAGGGTGGCGGCGGGATGCATTTTACCGTCGGCTATGCCTTTGCCCCCGGGATCGGCGTGCTGCTGCACGGGGGCGGGGTGGTGCTGAACGAGGAGGAGGAGCGCATGCTGGGCGGGGTGGAGTTGGCCGTCCGCTACAGCTTCGCCAGTTCGAGCCGGTCGCTCGTTCCCTATATGGAAATGGCCCTCGGAGGCTTCGCGCTCGAGGAAGGGTTCGAGAATGGCGGCGCGGAGTTGACCGGAGGCAGCCTTGCGGTGGCGGGCGGGTTCAACTTCTTCGTCACCCGCCGGGTCGCGCTCAACGCTGACTTCCGCTACAACATGGGGATGGTCACCACCGTCTCACTGGGAAGCCGGACGATCGCCGACGACGCCCGTATGGGTTTCGGTTCCAGCCGCGTGAACGTCGGCTTCAACTGGTACCCGATGGCGCGATGAGCGGAGTGATGAGAGCCGTGGTGCAGGATCGGTACGGGGCCGTCGACGAGGTCCTGCACCTGCGCGAGGTCCCGCTGCCCAAGGTCGCGGTCGACGAGGTCCTGGTGCGGGTGCGCGCGGCTTCCGTCCACCCCGACGTTTGGCATGTGATCACTGGCCGGCCGTACGTGCTGAGACTCATGGGCTCAGGAGTGCGCAGGCCGAAGTACCGCATCCCAGGGACCGACCTGGCGGGGCGGGTGGAGTCGGTGGGGCGAAGGGTGGCACGCTTCCGTGTCGGTGACGAGGTGTTCGGCGAGAGCCATCGGGGGTTCCAGTGGCGGAACGGTGGCACCTTCGCCGAATTCGTCGCGGTGCCGGAGGAGATCCTCGAACTGAAGCCCCCCGGTGTCACCTTCGAGCAGGCTGCCACCGTTCCCACGGCATGGATCATCGCAGTGCACAACCTCCGGTACGGCGAGCGGCTGGGGGTGGGCCAGGAGGTGCTGATCAACGGCGCGGGGGGAGGGGTCGGCAGCATCGCCGTGCAGCTCGCGAAGGCGGCCGGTGCGCG
>JBPCIT010000312.1:0-31953 GCA_051006015.1 Longimicrobiaceae bacterium | reverse complement strand
CGCCGAAGAAAACGGCCGGAGGCTCGGCGGACCAGGGGCCGAGGCGGTGGACCAGCGCAATCGCGTGCTGTGCCAGCTCGCGAGCCTCCCGCTGCAGCAGCTCGCGGGCGACGCCGTCCCCCTCCTCCGCGACGCGGACGACCTGCGGCACGAGCGCGGCGATCTCCCGCTTCTCCGCACGCCCCGCCCAGGGCGGGATCCCGCGGGGGCTGGACAGGCCCAGATGCTCGAGGAGGGTGGGAAGCAGCCAGGTGTGCGGGCTGCGGCCGTCGACCGCCCTCAGCGCAGCGGCAAGCGCCGCGCGGCCGATCGCGTAGCCGCTCCCCTCGTCGCCCACGAGCATTCCCCACCCGCCGCAGCGCTCGATGCGTCCATCCTCCCCACGCCCGTACGCCACCGAGCCGGTGCCGGCGATCAGCAGGATGCCCGGTCCTCCGAGAAAGGCGCCCTCGAGCGCGATCTCGCCGTCGGAGATGACGTGGACACGCTGCGCGAGGGAGGCGGCCGCCAGCGTCGAACGCACGACCTCGCGCTCCTCGAGGTTGCCCACTCCGGCGAGCCCGGCGCATAGAGCGGCAGGGGGAGCATCCAGCGCCGTTTCCGACAGCGCCTGCCGGACCAGCAGAACCAGCTCTGCGGCGCTCTCTGCGGGCTGGCGCGGATCGACCAGCCCGGCTGCGCCCGTGCGGCGCAGGATCTCCCGACCGCCCTCTTCCGCGACTACGACGGTCGTGCGGGTACCACCACCGTCAATGCCGACGAGATAGCGCACGCGCTACACCCCCGCGCTCGCTTCGGTGTGCCGCGGCGGCGGCGCTGTGGACCGCGGCGGCGCGGGATGAGTGAGCGAGAGCAGGCTCCCCGCTACGAAGGTGACGGTCGTGCCGATCACCACGTGCCAGGGCCAGGCGATCGTCGCCAGCCGCCCGGTCAACTCCGCGAGCCCATCGATCCCCATCCACACGAAGAGCGTCGAGTACCACCTGCCGAAGACGACCAGGCTCATCACCACGATCCCGATTGCGATCGCCGCGATGGCGTCGCGCTGCACCGCGCGACGGTTCAGGATGCCGAGGAAGAAGCCGCCCAGCAGCCCGCCGTAGGTGAAGGAGGCGATCGCCAGCCCCAGCTCCACCACCGGCGTCTCGCGCGAGCGAAAGAGCAGCGCCCCCCCGACCAGCACCACGCCCCACACCAGCGTCATGAGGCGGCCCACCCTCAGCAGCTCCGCCTCTCCCGCGCGGCGAAGCGGCGCGTAGATGTCGTAGGTCGAGGCGGAGGCCAGCGAGTTCAGCGAGGAGGAGAGCGAGGACATCGCCGCCGCGAAGATCGCTGCGATCACCAGCCCCGTCAGCCCCGGGGGGAGCTGCTCGATGATGAAGGTGGCGAAGATCTCGTCGGTGCGGGCGAACTCGCGCGCCGCGTAGAAGCTCCACAGCCCGAGGCCGATCACCAGGAAGAGGGCGAACTGCGCGATCACCATGAGGCCCGAGCCGATCAGCGCCATCTGGCTCTGCCGCAGCTCGCGGCAGGTGAGCAGCCGCTGCACGATGAGCTGGTCGGTGCCGTGGGAGGCCATCGAGAGGAAGGCGCCGCCGAGCAGCCCCGCCCAGAGCGTGTAGGGCTGCGTCAGGTCGAGATTCAGCCGCAGCATCTCGAGCTTCCCGGCCTCGCCGGCCGCCGCCATCAGGCCGCTCCACCCGCCGGGTAAGGCAGCGAGCAGCACGAAGAGCGCCCCGATCGCCCCGCCGATGTAGACCACCATCTGCGCCGCATCCACCCATACGACGGCGCGGATACCGCCGTAGAAAGTGTAGAGCAGCGTCAGCGCCCCGATCACCCCGATGGAGAGCGTGTAGCTCCAGCCGGTGATCAGCGCCAGCGGGATGGCGGTGGCGAAGAGCCGCACCCCGTCCGCGAGCGCACGGGTGAACATGAAGATCCCGGAGGCGAAGCGGCGGGTGGCAA
Source organism: Longimicrobiaceae bacterium (assembly GCA_051006015.1). Lineage (GTDB taxonomy): Bacteria > Gemmatimonadota > Gemmatimonadetes > Longimicrobiales > Longimicrobiaceae > JBPCIT01. The sequence continues at coordinate 29,985 of JBPCIT010000312.1, read as the reverse complement.
GACCGAAGCGCGTCTCGAGCAGCGCGTAGGCGGTGCCCAGCTCGCCGCGGTAGTAGGCCGGCAGCAGCACGAAGGCGACGACGATTCGCCCCAGCAGGTAGCCGAGGGTGAGCTGCAGGAAGGAGAGATTCGTCGCGTAGGCGACGCCGGGGATGCTCAGAAAGGTGAGGGTGCTCGTCTCCGTGGCGACCACCGAGAAGAGCACCGCTCCCCAGGGCAGGTCGCGCCCACCGAGGAAGTAGTCACGTGCGCCCGTCTGCCCGCGCCCGAGCCAGATCCCCCAGGCGGTGACCCCCGCGATGTAGAAGCCGAGGACGAGGAAGTCGAGGGTGGTGAAGTGGGTGCTCACCAGGTGCCTATTTCTCCACGCACTCCCTTTCCGTCACGCGGCCTCGACGGCGGCATAGACTTTTCCTTTCTTGGTCAACCAGTCCAGGTCTTCCGCCTCCGCGCGCTCTTTGATCTCCCGGAGAAGCTGTACTGTCTCCGATTCGTAGCACGGCTCGCTCGGGTCATCGATGGGAATAACCATCTCGACCTCTACTGCTACCACGTACTTCTCGGTCTGAATCAACCGTGTCCGCTTGATTCGCTCTCCAGGAATGCGCACGGTTAGCCTCTATCGAAGAAGTGGACCGTTACAAGCTTCGCCACACCACTCTGTCGCAAATGAGACCATACAGCCTTGACCGACGTGCCGTCTGGCAGCGTCTCGCGCACTTCGACGGCCGGGTTTGGCAGTGCGTCCGACCGCTCGGCGATCAACTTGCCGCGTTCCAGGCCGGCGACCACCTGCCACTCCATGATTCCCCGCTCCTCCAACCGCTCTGAAGCGTGTTGCCCGACCACGTACCTCTCGTCGGCAACGAGCCGTCGGATGGTTTCGAATAGCTGTCCTTTCCTCACAGTGGCCGCCTACCGCGCCACCCCCTCCTCCACCAGGCGGCCGCCCAGCTCCCCCGACTCGGCGCCGCCGGGCGCGGGGGTGCCGCCGTCCGGCGCCCAGCGGCCGCGCGGCTCGCGGGCGAGGGCGCTGGTGGGGACCAGCTCCTGCTCGATCCGCTCGCCGTGCTTGCGCACCACGTAGGACTCCATCGCGAAGTACTCGGGCAGGCCGAGGCGGTCGATCTGCGCGGCGGTGGCCTGATTGCGATCCTCGACGCGCTGCCAGAACTCGCGGTCGTCGAGGCCCGGGAAGGGGGCCTTGTCCTTCTGGCTCTGGTGCTTGAAGATCGCCCGGATCTTGAGGCGCAGCTCATCCTCGGAGAGCGGCACCAGCACGTCGGCCTCGGCGACCGGCCACTCCTGCCAGGCGCCGCGGTAGTACCAGATCTCCGGCTGTGGTCCACTGTACTGCTCGAGCGCGCGGTGCACCGCCTCCAGACACATGCGGTGCGTGCCGTGCGGGTCGGAGAGGTCACCCGCGACGAAGATCAGCTCGGGACGATGCTCCTCGATCAGCTCGAGCACGATCTCCACGTCGCGCGGGCCGATGGGGTCCTTGCGCACCTTGCCCGTCTGGTAGAAGGGCAGGTCGAGGAAGCACGCCTGCTGGCGGCTCATCCCGAAGGTCTCGATCCCCGAGACCGCCTCCGCCTCGCGGATGGCGCGCTTGATCTCCTGCACCTCCGGGGTGTCCACCTCGCCGGGGTTCTTGCGATCCAGGAACTCCTCGATCTCCTCGATCAGCCCGGCGACCTTGCGGGTGCCGACGTGAAAGTCACGCCCGAAGCGGCGCAGGAAGTCGAGGTGGCGGCGCACCTCGTGGTCGAATACGGCGATGTTCCCCGAGGTTTGATAGGCGACGAGGATCTCGTTCCCATTCTGGTGCAGCTTGTTCAGGATCCCACCCATCGAGATCACGTCGTCGTCGGGATGGGGGGAAAAGACGATGATGCGCTTACCTGAAGGGAGCTTGCTCTTGCCGCGGATCTTGGCGATCAGGCAGTTGAAGACCTCGCCGTTGATCGGCCCCGCGCTGCCGTAGCGGGCGACCAGCGAGCTGAGGTGGTGCTCGCGGTAGTCGCGCGTCTCGAGCTTGAGCACCGACTTGCCGGTGACCTCGCTCAGCCAGATCACCGCCTGGATCTCGAGGTCGCGCGTCCACCGCACCTCGCCTACGACCCAGGGGGTCTTGATGCGGGTCAGCTCCGCAGCGGCCGCCGGGTCCACGTAGAAGGTGGCGTTGGGGTGGTCCTGCAGGTAGGTGGCGGCCACGTCTGGATCGGGCTCCTCCTCGACCGAGCGGCGGACGATCTCCGCCTTGTGCTCGCCGGTGGCGATCAGCGCCACCTCGCGCGCGTCCATGATCGTGGCGACGCCCATGGTGATCGCCTCGGTGGGGACGTTGTCCTCGCCGAAGAAGTCCGCGGCCGCGTCGCGCCGGGTGATGGTGTCTAGCGCGACGAGGCGGGTGCGCGACTTGCGCCCGGAGCCCGGCTCGTTGAAGCCGATGTGACCCGTCTTGCCGATGCCCAGGATCTGGAAGTCGATTCCGCCGAGCTCCTGGATTGCGTGCTCGTACGACTCGGTGTGCGCCTCGACCTCCTCGCGCGGCAGGTCGCCGCGGGGAAGATGGACGGTCTCGCGCGGGATGTTGATGTGCTCGAAGAGGTTTTCCCACATGTAGCGGTGGTAGCTGTGGATGCTCTCCGGGTGCATCGGGTAGTACTCGTCGAGGTTGAAGCTCACCACGTTCGAGAAGTCGAGCCCCTCCTCACGGTGCATGCGGATCAGCTCGCGATAGACGGCGATCGGGGTGCTGCCGGTGGCGAGGCCGAGCACCGCTCGCTCGCCTCGCTGTTGCTTCTCGCGGATGATCCCGGCGATGCGTCCGGCTACCTGGCGCGCGATCTCCTCATACTCGGCGATCACCACCGGCACCCGCTCGCGAGTATCGGCCATCGTCCTACCTCACGGAAGAAATCGAAGGTTCAGCCGCCGAGCGCACAACGACGCTCGGCTCGTGGCGCAGCGACCTTGCGATCCAGGCGAAAGCCCCCACGGCCACGGCCAGGAATAGTAAGCCATCGAGCGTCTGCCCGAAAAGGATGCGTCCGACGCCGAAGAGCGTGGTGTAGACCGCGACCACGCCGGCCAGCCAGTTCGTCCAGCTCAGCGCCCCGCCGGGGATCGGCTCCACACCATAGCCCGCGGCCTCGGAGACGCGCCGCCACCCCGCTCCGCCGGGACGCACGCGATGGTAGAAAGCGAGCAGCGTCTCCTCGGGGACGGGCCGCGTCAGGTAGGTGACCGTCAGCCAGACCACCGTCGTCGAGGCAACGGTAATGAGCATCAGATAGGCGAACTGCTCGGGGTTGCCGGCATCCAGCCTCCACCCGGCCTGCAGGATCGTCGAGATCACCAGCGATGCCGCCATCGCGCTGATCTCCGACCAGGCATTGATCCGCCACCAGTACCAGCGCAGGATGTAGACCAGCCCCGTCCCGGCGCCGAGCGCGAGCAGGATGCGCCAGGCACCCTCGATCGAGCTGAGGTTCATGGTGACGATCGCCGAGAGCAGGAAGAGCAGCACCGTGGCGAGCCGCGAGACCATCACCCGCCGCCGCTCGGAGGCCTCGGGGTCCATGAAGCGCAGATACAGGTCGTTGACCAGATACGAGGCGCCCCAGTTGAGCTGCGTCGAGATGGTGCTCATGTACGCCGCCGCGAAGGAGGCGAGCAGCAGCCCCTTGATCGGCGAGGGGAGCAGATCCACGATGGTGCGCACGTAGCCGGTCGCCGGGTCCTCGAGCTCCGGATAGAGCACCAGCGAGGCGAGCGCCACCAGGATCCAGGGCCAGGGGCGCACCGCGTACATTGCCACGTTGAACCAGAGCGTCGCCAGCAAGCCGTCGCGCTCGGTGCGCGAGGAGAAGATGCGCTGCGCCACGTAGCCCCCACCGCCTGGCTCGGCGCCGGGGTACCATGCCGCCCACCACTGCACACCCAGGTAGACGAAGAGGGTGAGCGCCGGCATCCACGCCGCACCGCCAACCGGAAAGAAGGAGAGCATCTGCTCCGAGGAGCCGTAGCGCAGCGCCAGCCCCTCGCGCAGCCCGTCCATCCCGCCGACCGCGTTGATCGCGAAGATGGCGAGCAGGATCGAGCCGAGCATCGCGATGCCGAACTGGATGAAGTCCGTCACCACCACTCCCCAGAGCCCCGAGAGCGCCGCGTACGCCGCGGTGACGATGAAGAGAATCCCGAGCGAGACCCAGGGATCGAGCCCCAGCGTCACATCCAGGATCTTGACCATCGCCAGGTTGACCCACCCCATGATGATGAGGTTGATGGGCAGCGCGAGATAGAGGGCACGGAAGCCGCGCAGGAAGGTGGCCGGGCGGCCAGCGTAGCGGATCTCCGCGAACTCCGCGTCGGTGAGCACCTCGGCGCGGCGCCAGAGCCGAGCGTAGAAGAAGACGGTGAGGATGCCGCTCATCACCATGTTCCACCAGAGCCAGTTCCCCGCGATGCCGTGCTCCGCCACCATCCCGGTCACTGCCAGCGGGGTGTCGGCCGCGAAGGTGGTGGCGACCATGCTGGTGCCCGCCAGCCACCAGGGGAGTGAGCGCCCCGAGACGAAGAAATCCGCCAGCGAGCGCCCACCGCGCCGCGCGAAGGCAATTCCGATCCCCGCAGCCAGGACGAAATAGGCGAGGATGACGAGCCAGTCACTGAGTGCCAGGGTCATTGCCGTCGCGCCTCCCAGTCGATCAGCGGAGCGTCCAGGATCGCCGCCTGTACGGCATCGGCCACGGCGCGGCGCAGGGGGGCGATTTTCAGGTTGTCGCTCGTAGGGTTCACCCGGTTGGTGAGCAGAATGACGAAGAGGCCGCGCTCCGGATCCATCCAGATCGAGGTGCCGGTGTAGCCGGTATGGCCGAAGCTGCGCGGAGAGAAGAAGCGGCCGGCGCTCGAGCGTCCGGATGGAGTATCCCAGCCGAGGGCGCGGCTGGAGCCGGGGCCCTGCGGAGCCGTCCAGCGCGCTACCGTGGCAGAGTGCACGATGCGCGTGTCGCCGTAGGTGCCGCCGCTGAGAACCATCTGTGCGAAGACCGCTAGATCGCGCGCGGTGGAGAAGAGTCCCGCGTGCCCCGCCACCCCCCCGATCGCCCAGGCGTTCGGGTCGTGCACCTCGCCATGGATGTGGCCGGCGCGGCCCTGTGCGTCCCGCTCAGTCGGTGCGATGCGAGGCAGCAGCGCGCGCTCCGGGTTGAATCCGGTGTCGCGCATCCCCAGCGGACGGAAGATGCGCTCGGCGAGAAACGCGTCCAGCGGCTGCGCCGTGACGCGCTCCATCGCGAGCTGCACGAGGATGAGATCCCAGTCGCTGTACTCCATCTCCGTGCCCGGCGCACGCTTGAGGGGCCGGAGATTGATCTGCTGCAGGTACTGCTCGCGCCCGCGAAAGTCGGTGAAGAGCCGGGCGAAGGCTTCCAGTCCGCCGCGGTGCTCGAGCAGCATCCGCAGCGTGATCGGCGCTTTCTGCGGGTCGTCGAACTCGGGCAGGTACTCGCGCACCGTGCGCTCGAGGTCGAGCCGTCCCTCCTCCTCGAGGATCATCGCCCCAGTCGTGGTCGCCACCACCTTGGTCAGCGAGGCCATGTCGAAGATCGTGGAGTCCGTGACCGGCGCGGAACCCTCCGCCCAGTCGAGCCGTCCGTACCCCTTCATGTGCACCAACCGGCCGTAGCGCCCCACCGCCAGCGCCGCGCCGGGAGCCGCCCCATCGGTGATCGCCGCCCCAACAATGGAATCGAGGTGGAGACCGAGCCCCGGATGCATCCCCACCTCCTCGAAAGGCGCGGCGACGAGAGTGCTTACGCTCGGCAGCCGCTGTGGCGAAGGAGCCATGGGCGGGGGTGTGGGCACGCAGGCGGACATGATGACGGCGATGAAGGCGAGCAGGGGGAGCAGGCGCAGGCGGCCCCCTCCCCCTAGCCCCCTCCCCCAATTCTGGGAGAGGGGGAACTCTTCACTGCCAAACCGCGGCTCTGGCGCGACAGCAGGATCTGTCGTGCTCCCCTCCCCCAGCATGGCGCTCGGCTTCGCCGACCGGACGACCGGGGGAGGGGCCGGGGGAGGGGGCGCCGAGGGGGATCTCATCTCTCCCTCACCCCCCGCTCGATCCCTTCCCCACGTGCATGGTGCGGCGGGAGCGAGATCGGCAGCTTGCCGGTGATCGGCGTCTCACCCAGCAGGGCGCGCGCCGCCGCGCGCTGGCTCACCTCGGCGCCACCCCAGGCGAGCAGATAGGTCGGCACGCCCGGAAAGGAGGAGAGCAGGTACGGATTGCCGAAGGAGATCGCCACCACCGGCTTGCCGGCGGTTGAGAGATCCTCGACGAAGCGGGGGAAGCCGCCGCCCGCCTCCACCGAGCCCGCGTGCTCGCGCGGAGAGACGTACGCGGAGACGAGAACGATGTCGGCCGCGGCTGCCTGCGCTCGAAGGGCGTCGTACTCCGCGCGGGTGGTGCGATCGTCCACCCGCGCCACCTCCACCGCCAGCCCACGTTCCGCCAACTCGCGGTTGAAGATCCGTCCAGCCACCGGGTCGCTGGCCTCCGCGTAGGTGATCGCGAGGATGCGTTGCGCCCGCCCGGAGAGCGGCACCAGATCCCGCTCGTCGCGGGCAAGGGTAAGCGAGCGCTCCGCAATCTCCCGCGCGACCTCGGTGTGGGCGCGCACTCCCACCACCCGATCCACCGCGTCGAGGTCCACCTGCCGCTGTCGGTGCAGCCCGGCCCTCGCCTTCGCCGCCAGAATGCGGCGCACCGAGGCGTCGATCCGCGCCTCCGGGATGCGCCCGCTCTCCACCGCCTCCACCACCGTCTCGATCGCCTGCCGTACATCGAGCGGCATCAGCAGCACGTCGGCGCCTGCTTCGAGCGCCAGCAGCAGCGGCTCCGTGCGGCCGTAGCGGTTGGCGATCGCGCCCATGTCCATGGCGTCGGTGAAGAGCAGGCCGCGGAACTCCATCTCCTCGCGCAGCACGCCAGTGAGGAAATAGGGCGAGAGTGTGGCCGGACGGGCATCGCTCCCCTCGACACCGGGGACGGCGATGTGGGCGGTCATGATCGCATCGATTCCCTCCCCCACCACTGTGCGGAAGGGAGGCAGCTCGACGGCATCCAGCCGCTGCCGGTCAGCGCTGATGAAGGGCAGATCGATGTGGGAATCGACTTCAGTATCGCCGTGGCCGGGGAAGTGCTTGCCGGTGGTCATCAGGCCGGCGTCGCGCGCTCCCCGGATGTACGCCGTCGCCAGCCGTCCGACGAGCGCCGGATCCTCGCCGAAGGAGCGGGTGTTGATGATGGGATTGGCGGGATTCGAGTTGACGTCGAGCACCGGCCCGAAGGTCATGTGCACCCCCACCGCGCGAGCCTCACGTCCGAGCACCTGCCCGAGCTGGTAGGCCAGCTCCTCGGAGCCGGTGGCGCCGAGCGCCATCACCGGCGGGAAGGTGGTCCCGCCTCCCTGTGGCAGCAGATGGGGGAAGGAGTAGATCCCGCCCATCCGCATCCCCGGTCCGTTCTCCATGTCGGAGGTGATGAGGAGCGGCACCTCGGCGCGGCGCTGCAGCTCGTTCAGCTTGGCGGCGTAGCTGTGCGGCATGCCGACCGAGACGACCAGTCCGCCGACCTTCTCCTCCTCCACCCACTGCCGCCAGCGGTCGAATTCGGGAGAATCGATGGCCGCGTACTCGCCTCCCACCCAGGGCATCACCAGCTGCCCGGCCTTTTCGCGCAGCGACAGGGAGGCGAGGGTGGTCTCCACCCAGCGGCGTGCCTCCTCGGAAAGCTCCGCTGCCAGCACCGGCCGGGCAGGAGCGGGCAGCTGATTCATCTGCGTAGCTGCGGGCGCGCAGGCGCCCAGGAGCGCGAGAGGCAGGAGTACACGGAATCTCATCGATCGGGCCAATCGGGAGCGAGCACCCTGCACCGGCGAGCGGCTCGCGCGGCGAAGACGTATGTGTGGGTGGAAACGTGCGGCCAACCTAGAGCGACGCCCGGAGCAAGTCAAGCAGTGCTGCTGCGCCCCGGTACCCGCTCCCGCCGGCTTCTAACGAGAGGAGCGCAGCACCAGCAGCGGTCCCTCGTTTCCATTGCGGTCCACCCCGGAGACTGCCACCGCCAACGGGGCGCCGGAGTCGACACTCGCCGTGAGGCGGTGGGTGCGGTGCCAGCCGGGGAGGATCTCCGTCTTCCATCCCTCCGTGTAGCGGGTATGAACCACCCACCAGGCAGGCGGCAGCTGGTCGGTCGGATCGAGCGTGAGCAGGTCCTGCCCGAGCGAGGTGTCATATTGCAGCGTCACTGCTGGAGCAGTCGGCGGACCCTCTCCGAGCCAGGGTGTGGGCGGAGGCAGCGCAGGCTCGGCGTAGGCCTCGAGGCTCAAACGATCGAAGAGGCTATCACGGTTCTGCATCAGCGCGCGCATGCTGAAGTGGACGTTCCCGGTGGCGCCGCCCTGCCCGCGCGTCACGTGGATCTGCCCGAGGATCTCGCCCGCTGACCAGGTGCCCTCCCCGACGCGGCTGGTGAAGTTGCCGGGCCAGATGTGGCGGCCGTGCTGATTCTGCCCCACCCACCAGTCGAGCAGCACCGGATAGCTCTGCGGCGTCTGCGCGATCGGCCAGTAGAGCTGCGGCGTGAAGTAGTCAAGCCAGCCGTTCACCAGCCACTTGCGCGCGTCGGCGTAGATCTCGTGATAGGCGTCCAGCCCGCGGATCTGCGCGGGATAGCCGGGGCGCCAGATGCCGAACGGGCTGATCCCGAACTTCACCCACGGCTTCTCCTGCTTGATCGCCTCGTAGAGCTGCTCGACCAGCAGGTCCACATTGTGGCGACGCCAGTCGTTGCGGCTGAGCCTGCCACCGGAAGCGACGTAGCGGCTCCAGCTCGGACCGTCCGGGAAGGGGATCTCGCGCCCGGCTGCGTCGCGCTCACGGTAGGGGTAGAAGTAATCGTCGATGTGGACGCCGTCGATGTCGTAGCGCTGCACCACGTCGAGAATCACTCGCAGCGTGTGCTCACGCACGGCCGCCTCGCCTGGATCCATCCAGAGATGCTTGCCGTAGCTGCGGACCAGCTCGGGGCGGGTGCGGCTGAGATGGTTCGCGGAGACCTCCGAGCGTGCCGAGGGATGGCGTGCCCGATAGGGATTGAACCAGGCGTGCAGCTCGAGCCCCCGCCGGTGCGCCTCCCGCACCGCAAACTCGAGCGGGTCGTAGAAGGGCTCCGGCGCCCTGCCCATCCTCCCGGTCAGGTACTCCGACCAGGGCTCGTGCGGCGAGGCGTAGAGGGCGTCGCCACCGGGGCGCACCTGGAAGATCACCGCGTTGAGATTCAGTGCCACCGCCCGATCCAGGATCGCCAGCAGCTCCGCCTGCTGCTGCGCGCTGGAGAGGTCGCGCCGCGAGGGCCAGTCGATGTTCGCGACCGAGGCGACCCAAACACCCCGGAACTCTCGCTGCAACGGCGGCGGCTCCCCGATCTCCACCTCGACTACCGCGGCGGGGTCCGCGCTGGGTGGCGTGGGAGTGGGCGCAGGGGTCACGGCGCAGGCGCCGAGCAGCAGAAGGCCCGGCAGATGCGTTGCGAGGCGGCGAAGCATGACAGTGTTTCCGATGGTGAGTGGCTGGGCGTGCGGCTTTCGCCGAGGAGTGCGGACCGATAATGTTTCGAGCGCACCCTCATACCTGGAGATCCATGAAGAAGATCCTTACCCCCCTGCTGCTCGCAGCCGTATCCTGCGCGCCGGCTGGATCGGGTGGCGCCGCTCCCCCCTCCACCCTCTCCGCCGAGGTCCGGCCCGGCGTCGAGGTGCTGGTCTCCAGCCCGCCCGCCGTGCTGGAGGGCAAGCGCGTCGGGCTGATCACCAACCACACGGGCCGGGACCGGAACGGTACCAGCACCATCGATCTGCTCGCGGGATCGTCGCGCATGCGGTTGGTTGCGCTCTTCGCCCCTGAGCACGGCATCCGCGGCACCGCCGCCGAGGGCGAGCTGGTCTCCTCGAGTCTGGATGAGCGCAGTGGGCTGCCCATCCACTCCCTCTACGGCGAGACGCGCAAGCCGACCCCCGAGATGCTCGAGGGGATCGAGGCGCTGGTCTTCGACATCCAGGACGTGGGCGCGCGCCAGTACACCTACGTCTACACCATGGCGTACGGGATGCAGGCCGCCGCGGAGAAGGGGATCCCCTTCGTGGTGCTGGACCGCGCCAACCCGGTCACCGGCACCAGGGTCGAGGGGAACATCCTCGATCCCGCCTTCTCCACCTTCGTGGGCATGTATCCCATCGCCTCGCGGCACGGGATGACGGCGGGGGAGCTGGCGCGGCTCTTCAACCAGGAGTTCGGCTTCGGCGCTGCCGTGACGGTGGTGCCGGTGGAGGGATGGCGGCGCGAGATGTGGTGGGATGAGGCGGGATTGGAGTGGATTGCTCCGTCCCCTGCCCTTCCTACCCTCGAGTCGGCGATCCACTATCCCGGCACGGTCTACCTCGAGGGCACCAACCTCTCCGAGGGACGCGGAACCGAGCACCCCTTCCAGCAGACCGGCGCTCCCTGGCTGCGCGCCGCGGAGGTCGCCGAGCAGATGAACGCCATGCGGCTGCCCGGCGTCCGCTTCCAGGCCGTCGAGTTCTCCGTGCGCCCCGCTGCCGCGAAGTACGGCGGGCAGCGGCTTCCGGGTGTGCGGCTGATTCTCACCGACCGCGCCAGCTATCGGCCCCTGGATGCCGTGTTCCACCTGATCTCCACGATTCGGCGGATACATCCGCAGGAGTTCGAGTGGATCCCCTCCCACATCGACCGCCTGGCCGGTACCGACCGCCTGCGGCGCGCGATCGAGGAGGGCACTCTGCCGGCGCTGCTGCAGGAGTGGGAGCGCGAGGCGGAGCGCTTCCGGCAGCAGCGAGCACCGTACCTTCTGTATCGGTAGGCGCCGACGCCCATCCGAAGCGATCTGCCGGGCCGGCTCGCCTGCAGCCCTTTGTATGTACGGTACAAGGGGTGCTCGGCCGTCGATCTACCCTTGCCGGTTGATCGTCAGATCCAGGGCCGGTTCGTTCGCCCCCGTAGTCACCGTGATGTTGCCCCGGGCGCCGATGGTATACATCCGCCCCGGCTCGAAACCGACGCCGGTTCTGACGATCACGTTCGCCGTGGATCCGGCGTATCGCGCTCGAAGATCATACGTCCCGCGGGGCAGCGCCGTAAATGCGCCCGCGCTCTTGTATGCGACCTCACCACCGATGGCGACCTCTTGGCCGGTTTCCGTGTTCGTGGCGTACAGCGTCATCGGGTTCGCGTTGGCAATCGCATGCACGAACCGGACGCGGGCAACCGTCCAATCGATTGTGGCGGGGACATCGTCCTCCACGATGAACGCGTCCACCCTCTTGGTCGTGGCATCGTAGATCCCGCTCTGATAGAACGAGTAGTGCCGCCCATCGGCGATCGTCGCGTTCACGTTCGAGATCGGCAGGTCCTTGTCCGTGGCGGCGGCGATCCGGCCAGAAAAGGTGTGCTGGCCGGGCTGGATCGCGGTGTAGCGATCCCCCGCCGCCACGCCCCCGTAATTGACCCCCACCGTCGACTCGGTTCCCGTAGCGGAGGCGATCGCCGTCAGCTTGGTGTCGTTGGCGTAGAAGTTCACGCCGGGTGCGCCTACGCCGAAGTTGAAGAACTTGATGCGGGCCGAGGGCATCGGACCGGTGAGGTCCGGAATGGCGTTCTCCTCGCACGCCGCCAGTGCGGCGGCGCACAGCAGCACCGCGAATGCTCGAAACAGGTTCATGGTCGGATCACGGTTGGAGGATCCAGAGCGGCTTGGTATGGAAGTCCAGCTCGAGCCCGCCGATGGGCCGGAGCCCTTCCTGGTTCCACACGTACTCCGAGTTGTAGCGCGGCCGGAGGCGATACACCAGCTTCCCGGCGTTGTCCGGGTACAGGTTCGTCGGCGGGGTGAACCCGGGGTAGACCTGGCGGCCGCTCGCCGGATCGACGTCGGTGTAGTGGTAGCGGCGCATGTCCATCCACTGCTCGTTGAATGCCCATGCCCACTGCGCGATGTACTTCTGCGACATGATCTGGGTGAGCGTCAGATCCGCCGGGTTCGTCGGCACGATCCGCGGATCGGCGAGGAACGCCTCCTTCTCCGCCGCCGTGATCTGCGTCGGCCACTGATTGTCGTCGCGGTTGCGGGCGTTGACGAAGTCGATGTGCGCCGAGATGCCCTCGCGGTACGCCTGCAGCGCCAGCGCCCTGTCGCCCCTGTGATACGCAGCTTCCGCCTTGACGAACTGCAGCTGCGCGTAGGTCATGGCCGGCATCCTCGCCTGGTCGGCGAACACGTACAGCCCCGGCTGCTGCAGACCGCCAGTGGCTGGATAGCCGTAGGGATTGTTCGGCCGCTGGTTCACCGGGATCGCCGTTTCCGCGAAATTCGGATCCAGCCCCCGATACTCCCCGTCCGGGGAGGGCGACAGCATGCGGGTCATTCGCGGATCCTCGACCCCGAACACCGTCCCGTCCATCAGGCCAACCACGAACTGCGTCTGGCGGAAGGAGGTGAAGTTGTTGCGCGAGCGGCCGAGAAAGTTGCGGTCGTCGTTCTGCGTGTTCGGGAACGTCAGCAGCGCGTCGTCCCCGTTGCTCCGGAACGAGGCGTCGACGGCGGCGATCACCGCCGCCGGGTCGTACGGCGTTTTATTCGAGAAACGGTTCAGGGTGATGGCGCGCAGACCGTGCGCGAAGCGCAGCCACTGCAGGCGGTCGCCGTTGTAGATGTGGTCGCCGCGGGCGAGGTACTGGGCGCTCGCCGCGCCGTCGGTCCGCTGCAGGTGCACCACCGCACTGTCGAGCAGCCGGAGGGCCTCCTGGTACACGAACTGCTCGTCGTCGTAGCTGAAATCGAACTTGGTCTGGTCGAACGCTTCCCGGACGATCATCTCGCCGTGCAGCGAGGCACCGGCCTGCCAGCCCCAGGCTTTGAGGATGTAGCCGACTCCGAGGATGTCCCACCGCCTCTCCCGCTCGGCGATCTCCATCATGTCGATCAGGTTCTGCCCGAAGACCCAGTAGACGGTCCGCCAGTGCTCGCCGCCCGCGTCGCTGCCGGGGACGTACCCCATGCGATCCCAGTTCGTCACGGTGGTTTGCGTGAGTTGCTGGGTATACTGCGCGGTCCACCGCCCGTCCCAGGGCCGGGTGGCCACCAGCCAGTGGAGCATCGGCGCCAGGTACAGATTCGCCGCGACCGTCTGGGGCGCGTTCGGGTTGGTGTTGACGTCCAGGAAGTTCTCACAGCCCCCCACCACGCTCAGGGAGCCGACCAGTAGTGCCGTGCGTAGTGTTTTCATGGTTAGAAGCTCGTCCTGATCCCGAAATTGATGCCCCGTGGCGTGGGGAAGTTGCCGAAGTCGATGCCCACGGCACCCGACCCGCCCACCGCGGCGGTGTTTCCGTTCACGATCGGATCCAGTCCGGAGTAGTTCGTGAAGAGCAGCAGGTCCGTCCCCGTGACGAAGACGCTGGTCCGTCCGAAGCGACGCTCGGGCAGCAGGAAGTTCAGCGTCACGTCGCGCAGCCGCAGCCAGTCGATGTCCCGCTCGATGAAGAGCTCCTCACTCGCCGCGAGGTAGTAGCCGTTGTCGATGGCCGGAATCACGACGATGTTGTTGCGCGTCGGGTTGGCGGTGTTTTCCCTGCCGTCACGCAGCACTCCCTCGATCACCCGCGGCTGCTCCCTGTCCAGCGTCCGTGTGCTCAGCCCACGAGCCGTGAGGTAGTGCTCCGTGGCGTTCAGGATGTCGCCGCCCTTGCGGATGTCCCACAGGAAGGTCAGCGAGGCAGGGCCGTAGTTGAGCGTGTTCGACAGACCGAGGGTCCAGTCCGGCTGGCGGTCGTAGCCGGCGTCGATGAAGGTCGTCGAGCGGATCGGCAGACCGGTCGTTGGGTCGATCAGCAGCTCCCCCCGGTCGTTGCGGAGATAGAAGGTGCCGGTGATCGAGCGGGTGGAGAGCCCCGGCGCCGTGCCGTTGCGCACGTTGCCATACAGCCAGGTGTCGGAGTTGTAGGACTCGGGCAGCTCGTGCGGCAGCGAGATCACCTTGCCCCGCGAGCGGTCGAAGTTGGCGATGAAGTCCCACGAGAAGTTGCGCGCCAGCAAAGGCGTGCCACGCACCGTGAGCTCGAGCCCCTCGTTGCGCGTCTTGGCGCCGTTCAGGTTGAAGAGGATGAAGCCGGTGCCGTAGCTGCCGCGGATGTTCTCGACGATCTGGTCGTCGGTCTCCTTGCGGTAGACGGTGGCATCGATGCCGAGGCGGTTGTTGAGGAAGCCGAGCTCGGTGCCGAACTCGTAGGAGTGGGCGAACTCGGGCCGCAGGTTCAGGTTCGGACCCCAGAAGCCGTAGCCGTAGCCGCCATACGAGGTCGACTTGTACTCCAGCGACGGGCGGTAGGCATACGGACGCGCGTCCTTGCCCGTCTGCGCGTACGCCGCACGCAGCTTGCCCGTCAAGAGGTTGCCGAGCGCCGGGAACGCATCCGAGAAGACGAAGCTCGACGAGATGCCCGGGTAGAAGAACGAGTTGCGTTCGGTGGGGATCGTGGACGTCCAGTCGTTCCGCCCCTCGAGGTTGACGAAGAGGAAGTTGTTGTAGTCGATCGTCGCGCGCGCGAACAGGCCGACGAGGCGGCGCTGCGAGATCGTGGTGCGGCTCGTCCGGACGGCAGCGTTGTTGACCGACACGAAGTCCGGCTCGAGGAAGTCCCGCCCCCACAGCGCGTCCACCGTCGACTTGTAGTCGCTGATCTGATTGCCGACCAGGCCGCCGAGGGAGAAGCCACTCGCCACCGCGACCGGGTTGATGGTCAGCAGCGTCTGCGCACTGAGGCTGCGCGTGTTGTCGTTCGCGACGTCGATGATCCCGTTGTTGTTGGCGCCCCACGCGCTCTCCGGGTGCCGGAGGATCTGCAGGTTGTTCGTGTACGTGTCCGTCCCGAGGTTCGTCCGCAGGTTGCCCCAGGCGAAGGGCGTGAAGCGGAGGCCCAGGTTGGCGATCAAGCGATTGTTGGTCGTCTCGTTGCGGTTCTTGGTGACGTTGAAGTACGGGTTGTCGACTTCCGCCGACGCCGCCAGCGTCGTCACCTGCCGCCGGGTTCCCGCCTCCGTCTGCCAATCGCTCGCGTTGTCGAACTGCGGCCAGACGAGCAGGCCGAGCAGCGGGCCGCCCGCGCCCTTGAACGGCTGGTTGTTCTCGGAGTAGCTGTACTGCGTCGTCATGTCCACGTTCATCCACCGCGTGATCTGGCTCTGCCCGGCGCCGGTCAGGTTGTAGCGGTCGTAGTACGAGTTCGGCACCACGCCGTTCTGACGGGTCAGGGCACCGGTTACCCGGTAACTGACGCTGTTGTCCGCCGCGGCGCCGCTGAAGGCCAGGTTGTGCCTCTGCGTCATCGCCGTCTGGAAGAACCCGTCGACGTTGTCGTAGAACTGCGTCCCCGACGGGTAGGGCTCGCCCCAGTAGAGATAGGACTGGCTGCCGATCGTGCTGATGCCGTAGACGCGCTGGATCTCGGGGCGGGCCCTGGTGCTCTCGAGGCGGAAGTTGTTGCTGTAGTCGAAGCCGCCCCCGGTGCGTCCGCGCTTGGTGGTTATGACGATGGCGCCGTTCGCCGCATCGATGCCGTAGAGCACGGCGGCTTCCGGACCCTTAAGCACGGTGATCGACTCGATGTCGTCGGGGTTGATGTCAGCCGCACGGTTGGTGAAGTCCACACCGCGGTTCTCGAAACCAGTCCCGGAGATCTGCGAGGCCAGCACCCCGGTGTGCAGCGTCTTGTTGTCCATCGGCAGGCCGTCGATGATGAAGAGCGGCTGGTTGCTACTGCTGATGGAGCTGACGCCGCGAATCGTGATCTGCGAGGACGCACCCGGCACGCCCGAGGTGCTCGCCACCTCGACGCCCGCGACCCGCCCCTGCAGCGCGTTGATGAAGTTTTCGCGCTGCGTCCGGACGATCTCGCCACCCCCCACCTGCTGCTGAGAAGTTCCGAGCGCCCGTTGCGCCGTGGTCTCGCCCAGCGCCGTCACCACCACCTCGTCGAGCGCGATGGCGCTCTGAGAAAGGGTGAAGTCCGCGCGGGCAACCTGATCGGCGTCCACCGTGACGGTCCGCTCGGTGGAGGTGTACCCGATCGACCGCGCCCGCACCCGCTGTGAGCCCACCGGCACGCCGACCAGGATGAACTCCCCTGCGGCGTTGGTCAGCGTACCCCGACCGGTGCCGACCACTGAAATCTGTACCGCGTTGAGCGGGCGGACGGAACCCGCCTCGACCACCCGCCCCCGGATGGTGCCGGAAGCCTGCGCAGCGAGCGGCGCCGTCGCCACGCCCACGGCGAGCACCGCCAGGGCGACGAACAGCGCCGGCCGACAACAATGAAGTAGGTTCACAATGTCCTCCCCTGAAGCATGGACCACGACTGGACGAAGTAGAGCGGGGAAACTGCGCCTGCGCACCGATCTCGTTCCGGTTCACCTTCCTTTCAGTCGAGGGTGCGTGAGTGCGGACGTGGGTGGTCAGGAGACTGCCCGGCCTACCAGGCCGAAGACCCCGCGGAAATGACTCCTGCGGCACGAATGCGCCCGGAGATGCGTCACGATCAGGATGTGATCCGCGAAATGGAAGAAGGAGAGCGTAGCATAATCGGCGGACGCCGGCTCCGCAAGAGGAAATCACATGATGATTATCCGGCCCGCACCAGCCGAACACCCGCGTACGGCATGTTTTCTGCACCCTTTTCGGGTGTGCAGAGGATGCTTTGCACACCCGAACCTCAAACCATCAAAGGGATTATGAGCACTCTTCTGATCGTTCTGTTGGTTCTCCTGCTGCTCGCGGCGGTGCCGGCGTGGCCTCACAGCCGCGGATGGGGATATGGGCCGAGCGGCATCGTGGGCCTGCTGGTGCTGATCCTGCTCATCATGCTACTCACCGGCCGGCTGTAGCCGCATGCGAAAAGGGGGGCGACACCGTGTCGCCCCCCTCTCTCTCCATCCCCGCCCTCTCCCTCACAGCTTCCAGATCCGCTCCGCGTACTCCTCGACCGAACGGTCGCTGGAGAAGTAACCCGAACGCGCCACGTTGAGGATCGCCATTCGCGTCCAGCGATCGGCATCGCGGTACGCCGCATCCACCTCGGCCTGCGCGGCAACGTAGGCATCGAAGTCGGCGAGCAGCATATATGGATCCTGGTTCAGGAGCGAATCCACCAGGGGGCGGAAGAGTCCCGGCTCGTCGGGTGAGAGCAGGTCGCTCGCCACGAAGTCCAGCACCCGCCGCAGCCGGGGGCTGGCGTCCACGAAGTAATGCGGGTCGTACCCCTCCCGCTTGTGTCGCGCCACCTCCTCCGCCGTCAGCCCGAAGATGAAGATGTTCTCCGGACCCACTGCCTCGGCGATCTCGATGTTCGCACCGTCCAGCGTGCCGATGGTGAGCGCCCCATTCAGCGCGAACTTCATGTTGCCCGTGCCCGAGGCCTCGTAGCCGGCCGTCGAGATCTGCTCGGAGAGGTCGCTGCCGGGGAAGATCCGCTCGGCCAGCGAGACGCGGTAGTCGGGGATGAAGACCAGCTTCAGCAGTCGACTGATCGCCGGGTCCGTGTTGACGACCTCCGCCAGCGCGTGGATCAGCTTGATGATCAGCTTCGCCGTCCAGTACGTCGGGGCCGCCTTCCCGCCGAAGATCACCGCGCGCGGCACGGTGTCCAGCTCAGGATTTTCCTTGAGAGCGAGGTAGAGATCGGCGACGCGCAGCGTGTTCAGGAGCTGCCGCTTGTACTCGTGCATCCGCTTGATCTGGACGTCGAAGAGCATCGTCGCCGGATCGATTCGGACATCCGTCTCATCGAGCACCAGGCGGGCGAGTGCCTCCTTGTTACGCAGCTTCACCTGCATCCAGCGTTTGCGGAACCCGGCATCGGCCGCGTAGCGCTCCAGCTCGCGCAGCTGCGGAAGATCGGTGACCCACTCCTCCCCGATGCGGCTCGAGATCAGCCGCGAGAGCTCCGGATTGGAGAGCAGCAGCCAGCGGCGCTGCGTCACACCGTTCGTCACCGAGATCAGGCGGCCAGGGTACAGCTCGTCGAAATCACGGAAGATGCGCTCCCGCAGGATGCGGGTGTGCAGCTCCGCCACGCCGTTGACCGTATGGCTGCCGACGATCGCGAGGTTGGCCATGTGCACCTCGCCGCCGGAGAGGATCGCCATCCGCTCTACGCGATCCTCATCGCCGGGAAAGGCCTTTGCCACCACGGCCCGGAAGCGCAGGTCGATCTCGCGGATGATCTCCAGGTGGCGCGGCAGGAGCCGCCCGAAGAGGTCGAGGCTCCAGCGCTCGAGCGCCTCCGGCAGGACAGTGTGGTTGGTGTAGGCGAAGGTGGCCTTCGCGATCTCCCACGCCTCCTCCCACTCCAGCCCCTCCACGTCCATCAGCAGGCGCATCAGCTCGGGAATCGCCACCGCCGGGTGGGTGTCGTTGAGCTGGATCTGCACCTTGTCAGGGAAGGCGTCGAAGCCGCGATGCTCCTCGCTCTTGTAGCGCGCCAGGATGTCCTGCAGGGTGGCGGAGACGAAGAAGTACTGCTGCTTCAGCCGCAGCTCCTTCCCGCTGCCGGTGTCGTCCGGAGGATAGAGCACCTTCGAGATCGTCTCGCTCTGCGTCTTCGCCTGCACCGCCGCGAGGTAGTCGCCGCGGATGAAGTAGGAGAGATCGAACTCCTGCGTCGCCTTCGCCGCCCAGAGGCGCAGGGTGTTCACGGTTTCCGTCTGGTAGCCCGGCACCGGCGTGTCGTAGGCCATTGCCTGCACATCGCTGCTGTCGGTCCAGCGATAGTGGATGCGGCTCTGCTCATCGGTCACCGTCTCGACGCGCCCATAGAACTTCACCGGGTAGGTGCGGTCGGGGCGGGCGATCTCCCAGGGGTTCTCGTCCTGCAGCCAGGTGTCCGCCATCTCGACCTGGCGGCCGTCGAGGATCTTCTGCTTGAAGATGCCGTGCTCGTAGCGGATCCCGTAGCCGTAGCCGGGAATCTCCAGCGTGGCCATCGAGTCCAGGTAGCAGGCGGCCAGACGGCCCAGGCCGCCGTTGCCGAGGCCCGCGTCGGGCTCGATCTCCCGCATCTCCTCGAGGCGGTAGCCCAGCTCCTTGAGCGCCTCCGCCGCCGCCCCTTCGATCCCCAGGTTCAGGAGCGCGTTCCCCAAGGTCCGCCCCATCAGGAATTCGAGCGAGAGGTAGTAGACCCGCTTGACGTCGTCTCGCCGGTATGCCTGCTGCGTCGCCGCCCAGCGCTCCGCCAGGCGGTTGCGCACGCTCCAGGCGGCGCTCATGTAGACGTCCCGGTCGGTCGCCTCGCCGAGGTCGCGCGCCAGGGTGTAGGTCAGATGGTCGGCGATGGCGGAGGTGAGCCCATCGAGGCGGATCGAGGCGCGCTCGGTGGCGGCGGCATCGCGCTGAAACATAGCTCCGAGTTTCGATTGGAAAGCCCGGCCGGGATGGCCCGCCGGGCGGGTTACGGTGACCAACGCTTCACGTACGCGGCCGGCAGTCGGCCGCAGACGAACGCCAGCTCAACCTGCAAAGATACCCCAGTAGCGGGTGAAGCTCAACGGCCGCGGCGGCGGATCAGCCGGAGGCGGCCTCCTCTCCCTGCATGGCAGCCGCGTCGCGGCGGCGGCGGCAGGGGAGCGCGATCGCAAACGACGCGCCCTCCTCGACGTCGAAATCCACCCAGGCACGCCCGCCGATCGCTTCCATCGTCTCGCGTACGATGCTCAGTCCGAGTCCCGTGCCCTCCACACCGGTCACCGTACCCTCGTGGGCGCGGAAGAAGCGCTGGAAGAGCTTACCACGCGCCTCCTCCGGGATGCCGATGCCGTTGTCTCTGACTTCGACGATCAGCTCACATCCTTCGTCACCCTTCTCCCCACCGGCGAGGTAGCCGCGCACCTCGACCCACTTCTCCGGCTTGGCAGGATCGGAGTACTTGATCGCATTCGAAAGGTAGTTGACCAGGCAGAGCTCGACCGCCGCGGCATTCACCTCGATGGGCGGCAGGTCGGGCGCCAGGCGGATTTCGACCCCCTGCACTCCCGCCGCCTCGCGCAGCTGCCGCGCCGCCTCGGCGGTGGCCTCGGGGAGGAGCACGTTGCGCTGGCGGCGCAGCTCGGTGTCGGTGCGGCTGAGGGTGATCAGGTTTTCGAGCACCGCCTGCATCCCCTCGGCGTTGTCGGCGATGATGCGGGTGAACTTCTCCCGCTGCTCCGCATTCTCCGCGATCCACTCCTCGCCGAGAAGCTGCGCCGCGCCGAGTACCGCGCCGATGTGGTTCTTCAGCTCGTGCGAGACCATGCGGTTGAAGCCGCGCAGCCGCTCCTCGCGCTCGCGTACCCGCTCGTCCACCATGCGCAGGTAGTGCGTGGTGGTCACCTGCTGGATCACCGAGATGGCGCGGAAGAGGCGGTGGGCGCAGGCGAGCAGCTCGGCGCGGCTGCAGGGCTCCTCGATCTCGTCCACCGTGCGCACGAGGAAGGCGAAGAGAACGCCGCCGAGTATCTCGTACTCCTTGAGGATCTCGTGCGCCGCGAAGCCGAGGGAGAAGCGCAGCTCGCCCAGCTCGATCGCCTTGCCGATCACCGGCGCCTCGGCACTGATCTCGACGGCGGGATCCGCGAGGTAATCGGCGATCCCGTCGATCAGCAGCGGGACGTGGTCCAGGAGGTCGTCGGTGGGGAAGATGCGGTTCGGATCGATCGCCACGCGTGCCGCGATGCGGTCCAGCCAGCGGCGGGTCAGATCCTCCCGTGCCTGGCGGAGCCGGTCCGCGAGGGCGGCGGCGAGTCTACAGTTGACGGTGATGTCCATGTCACCAGCGCGGAGCACCGTTGCCGGCACCTGGGTTTGATCACTGCTCCCGCTCCCGGTGGGAGCGATCGCTGCGGAACCAGCGTGCGGTGCGGCAGGATACGGGCCAGAGGGCCGAGCCCCGCGCCACTCCTCGAGTTCCCGGCGCAGTGCCGCGGGCGCGCAGGGCAGGATCATTCGCCACATCGTCGGCCTCCTTGTGAAGCAGAGGAAAGCGTGCGGCCGAGCAGCGCCCGGCGACGTCGCAAGTTGAGCAGCGCCATGACCATCATCCTTACGGCATCTGCGGACTGCCGCCAGGCGGATGAGCGGTCGCAGGCGGCGGACGAATGGTCGGTGAGCAAGCATGAGCGGTGGGTGCCGCCCTGCAGGATCCACCCTCCTCCTTGTGGCACGGAGCGGCCGGCGTAGCTTTCTCTCGAGGTTGGGTGTCGGAGCTGGAATCGTGAATCACACGATGCTTCTCGACCGGACGTGGTCCTCTCGATGACACGAATACTGCTCCTCCTCTTGCTCGCCGCCTGCACCGCGGCGCCCTCACCGAAGATCCCGGTGCCGAGCGCGGCGGCGCGCCTCCCCGCCCTCGAGGCCGAGCTGCGGGAGCTGATCCGCGGCTACGCCGCCGACACTGCTGAGGTCGCCGTCGCATTCAAGGACCTCGCAGGCGGAGACTCGCTGCTGATCGACGCGCACACCACGATGCACGCCGCGAGCACCATGAAGGTGCCGGTGATGCTGGAGCTCTTCCGCCGTGCCGAGGCCGGCGAGCTCTCGCTCGATGAGCCCGTGCCGGTGCGCAACGAGTTTCGCAGCATCGCCGATGGCAGCAGCTACTCTCTCACGGTGAGCGACGACAGCGAGCATGGGCTGTACGGGCAGCTCGGGGAGCGGGTGCCGCTGCGCCGCCTGATGGAGCTGATGATCACCCACTCGAGCAATCTCGCCACGAACCTGCTGATCGACCTGGCCGACCCGCAGCGCATCGCCCGCACCCTGGACGAGATCGGCGCCTCCGAGATGCGGGTGCTGCGCGGAGTCGAGGACATCCCCGCGTTCGAGCGAGGGATGAACAACAGCACGACTGCTTACGGCTTCATGAAGGTGCTCGAGGGTGTGGCCGCAGGGCGGGTGGTGTCGGCGCGCAGCACGGAGGAGATGCTGCGCATCCTCGAGGGGCAGGAGTTCCAGGAGATGATTCCGGCGGGGCTGCCGCCCGGCACACGCGTGGGCAACAAGACGGGGTGGATCACGCGCATCCAGCACGATGGCGCGATCGTCTACCCGCCGAACCGGCCGCCGTATGTGCTGGTTGTGCTCACCCGCGGCTTCACGGACCGGGAGCGCGCGGCGGAGCTCGGGCGCGAGATTTCGCGGAGGGTCTACCGAGCGCTGACGGAGGGTTGACAGCTGGGTCGATGGCGCGCCCTGCGTCCTAGTGCAGTATCAATCGGCTTTTTCGGTGGGCAGCGGCAGCAGCCGGGCCGATAGTAGTCCGGTGCGTAGCAGCGCCACGACCCGTCTGGAGTAGTCCGGTGCACGCAGTGCAGCGCCACTACGGCCCTCCTCCGGACCGGATTGTCTGGTGCAGCCAGTGCAGCGCCTCTGCAACCCCGCGCGTCCGGAGGACGCCTGCTGTTGATTGCCGGGTCTTTCATAGGCCCGGCAGAGCGGCGCAGCCGCTCATGGCAGAAGTGCAGCGGGTGCGGCCATGCGCCGAGCAATCACGCGCCGAAGCCCTCTGTTGAACCGGCACTAGCGCGTGCCTTCGTCCGGGTACGCCGTTCCCTGCTTCGAGACGTCGAACTCGCCGGAGCGCCCCTTTGGAATGCTGAGCGACTGCCACTGCTCGCCTGCGTAGTGCTTGGCGAGCAGGACGATCTGCCCGACGTGAGCCGCGTAGTGCATGAGCTGCCGGTTGATCGCCTCGAGCACCGTATGCGGCTCGCCGCGGATGGTGACCACTCGCGAGAGCTCGTCCGGCCGAAGTGACTCGATGGCGGAGAGGGTGCGCGCCCAGCCATCCTCCCACTGCGCCCGCACGTGCGCGGCCGTATCCACCTCCTCGATGAGGAACTCCCGGTCCCGCTGCCGATCGGGCTTCTCGCCGTCGGTAGTGAGGAAGTCCGTCCAGCGCGAGCGCATGTTCCCCGCCATGTGCTTCATGATCAGCGCGATGCTGTTGGACTCGGGGTCCAGCGCCCCGAAGAGCTGCTCTTCCGAGATCTGCGCGATGGCCTTCTCGGCCATATCCCGGTACTTGCGGAGCTGCAGCAGCACGTCCTGGAGATAGTGCTCGGCGATCATCGGCGACGCTCCATCAGGATGGTGAGAAATGCCCGCTACTCGGCGGGGGTGACGCTCTCGATCCGCTCCCCCTCGCGGACCCGCGCGCGCCCGCTGTTGAGCGAGCGCCGCTCCTCGGCCTCCCCCGCTCCCTCCCCCTTCTCACGCCGCACGCGCAGCACGACCTGCCCGGCGCGGGTGAGCGCGGGATTCCAGGTGGCCACCCGACCATCGGCGGAGAGGCGGACGGGGAGTGGCTCGGTCATGAGCGATCCGGAAACCAGCGCCGCGGGTTGGAGCGGCGGGTCGAGCAGAGTATATTTGCTGCCGGTGATCGTACTCGCGACCCACGCTGGCCGCGCCCGAAGGTATCTGCAACCGGGGAGGTGAAATGCCCGATATCCAGTGCACGCGCTGCGGAGAGGAGCGGGCCGCACAGCCCTTCGCGCCTTTCAACAACGACCTTGGCAAGCGCATCCAGGCAGAGATCTGCCAGGTGTGCTGGGGCGAGTGGCTCAAGCATCAGACGATGCTGATCAACCACTACGGCCTCAACCTGCGCGATTCCGAGGCGCGGCAGTTCCTCATCGATAACACGGAGAAGTTCCTCTTCGGCACCGGCGAGGCAGAAGAGGTGGACACGAGCAAGCAGGGCACCATCCAGTGGTAGGACAGAAAGTGCGAAGTGCGGCGTGCGAAGTGCGTCGTAACTGCAGTTCACTTCGCACTTGCTAGAATCGCCTCCGCGAGCGGTGCCGGATCGTAGCGGACCGGGTCGGTGGCGGGCAGACCGGTCTCCTCCTCGGCGCGGGCGATCGCGGCGCGCGCCTCCTCCTCCGGCAGGTCCCAGGTGTTGAGCGCGACGCCGATCACCCGTGACTCGCGCAGCGGCGCTATCGCAGCCTCGCAGATGCGGATCATCTCCGTAAGGCTCGGCAGCGGCACCCATTCGTAGGACTTCGTCGCGCTGAAGATGCAGGCGCGCGAGGGTTGATGGCAGAGGATCATCGCATCCGGCATCGAGCCGTGCAGCAGCCCCAGCGTCACCCCGGAATAGCCCGGGTGAACCAGTGAGCCCTGCCCCTCCACGAGCACCACCTCGTTCCCCTCCGCCGCCTCCAGCACCAGCCGCTCCGCCGCCCCCGCGATGAAGTCCGCGACCACCGCGTCCACCGCGATCCCCCGGCCCTCGATCATGATTCCCGTCTGCCCGGTCGCCGCGAAGCCCACGCGGGCACCCCGTTCCTCGAGCGCGCCGCGGATCTGAAGCGCGGCGGTCATCTTCCCGATGTTGCAGTCCGTGCCGACGGTGAGCACGGTCAGCGCATCCACCCCGCGTGCCAGCCCGGTGGCGACCGGCAGATCCGCCGGCGGCTTGCGCAGGTCCAGCAGCCGCACTCCACGCTCGGCTGCGAGCCGCGACAGCTCGGCGTCGTCCGAGAGGTGGAAGTGCAGTCCGCTCACGATGTCGAGGCCCGCCTCCATCACCCGGCGCAGCAGCGGCCGCCGCTCCTCCGGAAGCTGCCCGCCGCGCGGCGCGATGCCGATCAGTAGCGCCGACGGCCCCAGCTCCAGCCCCTGCTCGACGCTGCCGACCACCGGGATCTCCCCGCCGAACCGGAGGACCTCCTGCACAGTACGGCCGTCGAAGCGGGAGTCGACCACCCCGACCACCCGCTCGGGGAAGTAGCGTAGCGCGCTGTTCGCCGTCTTCGAGGTCTGCGGCCCGAAGTGTCCCTCGGCGAGAATCAGGTATCGGTACTCGTTGAGCATCTGTGTCCAGGGTACGGGAGTACGCCCACACTCGGCATCACCCCACCCGGGTTCAAGAGTACCCGCCGGTCAGGCTCGTACTCCCGTCCCGGGGCGGTCGGAGTGAAGCCCGGGGAAGCTACGTTGCTGGTTCTTCGAGAATGGATGGGATGCTGACCTGGCCGACGGAGGGATGCACCAGCGCGGCGCCCGCCGGGAGGCGGATCTCCGCGGGGGCATCGCGCGTGACGCGGCGGAAGCCCTTCCCCTCGAGCAGCCGGCGGATGTAGATGCGGCGGATGATCACCATGACGGTGGCGAGCACCGGGACGGCGACCAGCAGCCCGACGACCCCGAGCAGCTCGGCCATGACGAGCACGCTGAGGATGGTGAGCACCGGTGGCAGGTGCACCTTGCGCTCCATGATCACCGGCGCGACGAAGTTCGCCTCGAGCAGGTGAACCACCACCCCGAGCAGCGCCACCAGCAGCGCGTGCCCGGCGCCCGCCGAGCCGAGCACGAAGAGCGCCGGCAGGAGCGTCGAGATCAGCGTGCCGAAGAAGGGCACGATCGCCACCACCGCGGTCAAGACCCCGAAGGCGAGCGCGTAGGGGACGTTCAGCAGCTCCAGCCCGATCCAGGTGAGCACGCCGAGGAAGATCATCGCCAGGATCTGCCCCACGATCCAGGCGCGCAGGGTGTTCGCCAGGTCGCCGAGGATGTCGCGCACCAGCTCGCGATGCACCGGCGGCGCCAGCGCGATGATCCCCTCCTGGTAGACCTGCGGCCGCAGCGTCATGTAGATCCCCATCACCAGCACGCTGAAGAAGTGGATCAGGAAGTGGAGGCCGCTGAATAGATAGGGGAAGAGACCGGTGAAGTAGTCGCCGAGATTTCCGAAGGCGCCGGTGAAGTAGCCGCCTGAAACCTCGGCCGCTGGAAGCATCTCGCGCAGCAAGGGATAGCGCGCGGCAAGCGCGAGCAGGCTCGCCTCCCAGCGCGCGAGGAGCGCGGGCAGCGCCTCGAGCAGGCCCTGCGTCTGCTCGAGCACCGGCGGGACGATCAGCCAGCCGACGCCGACGAGCCCGACGAAGGTGATCAGCAGCGCGATGGTGAGGCCCATCCACCGCGGCAGCCCGCCCCGCTCCTGCAGGAAGTCGGTGATCGCCGCCAGATAGACGGCGAAGAGCGCCGAGATGAAGAGCAGCAGCAGGATCTGCGCTACGCTGTAGAGGAACAGCAGTAGCAGCACGGCGAAGATCACCGCGACCAGAATCGTGTAGGGGGAACGCGGCTGCGCCATCGCCCGGCTCTCCTGCTGCTGAGTTGCGCTCTACCCTGCCCTGCCGCTCTCGCCGCGCTCGAGCGACTCGAACTCCGCCTCGAGCAGCTCGGCGTCGTGAACCGTCTCGTCCTCCTCAGTCGCGTCCGCGTCCGCGGGAGCAGCCTCGCCGCCGTGCAGGCGCCGGGTCTCCGCCGCCTTCGGCGCGGGGAGCATCCCCATACGTTGCTTCAGCTCGAGCAGCCGCATATCCGCGTCGTCGCCCGATTCGAGCTGGGCGAACTGCTTCTCGAGCGGATCGCCCGAGAGGTCCTCCGAGACCTCGGCGGCCGCCAGCGCGCGCCGCTCGTTGTTCTCGATCCGCTCGGCCATGCGGTCGAACGCCTCGAAGGCGGAGCGAGCGGAGAGCCCCGCCATCGTCTCGTGGATGCGGCGCTGAGCCTGCGCCCGCTTCTGCTTGGCGACCAGCAGATTCTTCTTGCGCCGCGCCTCCTCGATCTTCGCATTGAGCTGGCGAAGCGAATCCTTGAGGCTCTCGGTCTCCTGCGCTTGCCGCTGCCAGGTCTCGTAGAGCGACTGCCCGCGCTCGCCGTACTCCTGCTGGCGCATCAGCGCTTGCCGGGCAAGGTCGTCGCGCCCCTCGCGCACCGCCAGCACCGCACGGCGCTCCCAGTCCTGCGCCTGCTTCGCCTCCTCCTCCGCCTGCGCCTTCAGCTTCCGCTCGTCGGCGATCGCCACGGCGACCTCCTGCTTCGCCTTGGTGAGCTGGCCGCGCATGTCGATGATGATCTGCTCCAGCATCTTCTCCGGGTTCTCCGCCCGGGCGATCATGTCGTTGATGTTGGAGCGGAGCAGCGTGGAAAGCTTGTTGAAGATGTTCATGTCGCTATCTGGTTAGGGCGCGCGAGAAGGATCCTCGTTAGCAGTTGCTGCGAAAGGGGGAGAGCGCCTCGAAGTGCGCGGCGACGGCCATCTGCATCGAGTCCACCGTCGCCTGAAACTCGTTGAAGTCCAGATTCTCGAGCTGCAGCGCCGAGGAGAGGATCACGTCGCCCTCCTCGATCCCATAGGCGCCGTGCACCAGGTCGGTGGCGTTCAGCTCGAGGAGGCGGCGGAAGAGCTCCATGCACTGCTGCTCGTCCTCGGGCACCTCCATCACCTTGATGCGGAAGAGCAGCAGCGGCGGCGAGTGGTGGATGATCAGGTGCACGTCGTCGCCCCCCGTGTGAACCGCCCACATCCCCTGCTCCAGCTCCTCGAACTCCTGCTCCAGGCGAAGCAGATGGCTCTCCACATCCTCTCTCGTGATCATCGTAGGTCTCCGGGTTGGGAATCCAGGGGATTCGAAGGCCGCGGCAGCGGCGTGCGGCGCTCCTCGCGCCCCTCCTCGAGCAGGCGCTGGTCACTCTCGCTCAGCAGGCGGACCATGAAAGACTGCTCGTCCTGCAGCCGCTCGACGTGCGCCGCGAGGCGCTCCAGCTCCTCACGCATGCGGCTCATCTCGAGCTCGAGCCGCTGCGTCTGCTCCGGCAGCACGCGACCCGTCGGCGCGAAGACCCAGCGTGCGAGAATCCCCAGCACGATCAGCCAGAAGAGCGCCGTGAACATGAACATCATCGGCTCCTACGCCGCCGCGGCCGGACGAGTTTCACCGCGTCCATCACTGGCTGATCCCCGCCGGCCGCTTCGCGGGCTGGATCTGCACGAGGCGCCGCGCGGAGGGGGTGGCTGCCAGTCCGCCCATCGCCGTTTCGCGGTAGGCGGCCGGCATGCGGCGTCCGACCTCTCCCATGACGTCGATGACCTCATCCGCGCTCACGGGGAAGTCCAGCCCGGCGAGGGCCATCTCCGCGGCGGCGATCGCCTGCATCGCCGCCGAGGCGTTGCGGTAGATGCAGGGGATCTCGACCAGCCCGCCGATGGGGTCGCAGATCAGCCCCAGCATCCCCTGCAGCGAGAGCGCGACGGAGGTGGAGATCTGCTCGTTCGTTCCGCCGCCGAGGTAGGTGACGGCCGCCGCCCCCATCGCGGCGGCGCTGCCGGTTTCTGCCTGGCAGCCGCCCTCGGCGCCGGCGAGTGTGGCGCGGTGCGCGATCACTCCGCCAACGCCGCCAGCCACCAGCATCCCCTCGATGAGCTGCTCCTCCTCAAGCTCCAGGAACTCGCCCGCGCTGATGAGGATCGCCGGGAGGACGCCTGCCGCGCCCGCTGTCGGGGCGGCGACGATCAGCCCCATCGCCGCGTTCACCTCGAGCGTGCCGATGGCTCGCGCGAGCGCCGTGGTGACACGCGGTCCGAGCAGCCTCGGCCCGTTCTGCCAGAGGGTGCGGGCGCGTCCGCCGGTGAGGCCCGAGGGGGAGCGCACCTCCCCCTTCAGCCCCTCCTCGATGGCGCGGCGCATCACCTCGAGCGTGCGGCGGATGCGGGCACGAATCTGCTCCGCGCTCGCGCCACTCTCCGCCACCTCCCGGTCGAGTACGACCTGGGGGAGTGAGCGGCCGCTCTCGTCGGCGTCGCGCAGCAGGGACTCGATCGACTTGTGCATACCTGCAAACCGTTACGAGATCTTCTCGATGCAGCGCGCCCAGCGCAGCCACGGGAAGGCGCGGATCTCGTCGAGCGCCGCGCCCGAGATCGGCTCGTCGGCCTCGATGGTCATCAGCGCATCCTGGTGGCGGCCGGTGCGGTCCACCCGCATCGTCGCCAGATTCACGCCGTGACTGGCGAGAGTACCCGCCACCACGGCGATGGTCCCGGGCTCATCGTGCGCCAGCAGGACGAGTGTATGATAGCCGCCGCCGAGCGAGACGGCAAAGCCGTCCACCTCGGTGACTTCGACCCTGCCACCGCCGACGGAGGCGCCGCGCAGCTGCACCCGCTCGCCGTCGCGCTCCACCTCGAAGATCGCGGTGTTCGGATGGGCATCCTCGCCGAGGTCCACCTCCTCGAACTCCCACTTCAGCCCGGCGCTCTCCGCCTCCTCGTACGCCTGCCGCAGCCGCAGGTCGTCCGGCGCGAGGCCGATCAGCCCGCCCACGATCGCGCGGTGGGTGCCATGCCCCTCCCCCGTCGCCGCGAAGGAGCCATGCAGCCGCACGCGCGCCCGCTCCGGCGTCCCGCCCAGCACCGCGCGCGCCATCAGCCCCAGCCGGCATGCGCCAGCGGTATGAGAGGAAGACGGCCCCACCATGACGGGGCCCAGGATGTCGAAGAGTGAGACCATGGCAGGAAAATAGTACAAGCGCGGTCAAACGGCTATAATGGCCCCGCAGCGCGTTCCAAGGATCTCGCGTTCTCCGAATACTTCATTGGCTATGCCCCCACAGACCCCGGATGTGAAGGGGTAGCGATCGGCGTGGGCTAGCCCCGCCTCTCCATCCGGTGCCGGCAGACTGCCAGCACACAGGAGCTGAGCAGAAGCCTCGTCCTACTGCCATCGGAAATGGATGGGCGACGGAGGAGGAGGTAGGGGTGGTGGAGGGAAGAGCCGCCTGATCAACGGCAGCGTTACGGATCACGAGCCTCACATATTCACGGCCCCACCTGCGCCAGCAGCCGAGGAAAGCGCGGATCGGAGCGGAGCCGGTCGAAGATCGGGTCGGCACGCAGGTAGATCATCCAGTCGTCGCGCGCCTCGAAGCCGCGGCCGAGCCACTCGAAGGCTGAGTCGTGCTCGGCCAGCGCGGCATAGATCCCGGCTACATAGACTGGCGAGATGTAGTGGCGGGTTCC
>JBPCIT010000311.1:0-5083 GCA_051006015.1 Longimicrobiaceae bacterium | reverse complement strand
GCGGCAGCCGGCGGACTCTCCCGCAGTGCAGCGGGGGGTCGGCCACACCACCACCACAAGGAGCAAGACCATGAACACCACGACTCAGAAGATACCTGCGCGGACGGCCTCTCACCGCCCGAGAGGGGTTCAGGATACGGCTGCTGCTAACGCACCGGAGAAGCGTGCTTCGGCCGATCGCCTCAGCGCCGGACTTGCCGTGCTGCGCGTCCTCGTCGGGATCATCTTCCTCGCACATGGCGCTCAGAAGATCTTCGTCTTCGGCTTCCCGGGCGTGATCGGTGCCTTCGGCGGGATGGGGGTGCCGCTGCCGGAGATCACCGGACCGGCGATTGCGCTGCTGGAGTTCTTCGGGGGGCTGGCGCTGATCGCGGGCCTCGCGACCCCGTGGGTCGCCGGGCTCCTCGCCCTCGACATGCTCGGCGCGATGCTGCTGGTGCACCTGCCGGCGGGCTTCTTCCTGCCCAACGGCATCGAGTTCGTGCTTGCGCTCTTTGCGGCGGCGGTGGCGCTGGCGCTCACCGGCCCCGGCCGCTACTCGCTGGACACCGTACTCGAGCGCCGGCGGGCAGCGGCGTGAATGGATCCGTGAAGGCTCCCCGGAGGCCGCTGGAGCGGCAGCGTAAGTAAACACAACCGTGCTCCCGCGCGGGCAGGGGCAGACCGTGCCCGCGTGGGAGGACCAAGGAGGAGACCATGAGCAATCAGAACCGCGAGACCGGAGAGCCGGGGTACGGCCTGGCGCCGGACGGCTACCGTCTGCCCGCTGCGACCTGGCTGGGCCGGGTACGGCTGCAGGTGGCCGACCTGGAGCGTTCGCTCGCCTATTACCAGCGGGTGCTGGGCTTCCGGGTCCTGGAGCGGACGGATGAGCGTGCGACGCTCGCGGCCGACGGAGTCGACACCCCGCTGATCGAGCTTCACGAGCGGCGGGGAGCCGCGCCCGTCCCGCGCCGGGGCCGCCTGGGGCTCTACCACTACGCCATCCTTCTCCCGGACCGCGCCGCACTTGGTGACTTCGTGGCGCACCTGGCTGAGATCGGCGAACGAGCCGGCGCTTCCGACCACCTCGTGAGCGAGGCACTCTATCTCCAGGATCCGGATGGCCTGGGCATCGAGCTGTACGCGGACCGACCGCGCTCCGACTGGCGACATGAAGCGGGCCAGCTCGCGATGGCTACCCAGCCGCTGGATCTGCAGAGCCTCGTGCGAGCGGCAGCCGGCGAGCGCTGGAGCGGCATGCCCGCGGGGACGGTGATCGGGCACATCCACCTGCACGTCGGGGACCTCGCCCGGGCGGAGGCGTTCTACCATCACGGTCTCGGACTGGACAAGGTGGTTTGGAGCTACCCGGGTGCGCTCTTCCTTTCGGCCGGCGGCTATCACCACCACCTGGGCCTCAACGCCTGGGCGGCAGGTGCCGCGCCGGCTGGCGAGGGCGACGCACGCCTCCTCGAGTGGGAGATCCTCGTGCCCTCCTTGGAGGATGCGCGTGGCGCGCTCGAGAGTCTGGCAGCGGCCGGCGACGCAGTCGAGGCTGCCGCCGACGGTGGCGTCGTGCGCGATCCGTGGGGCACGGCGCTGCGGATTCGCGGCGGGGACGGCTGATAGCATGTGATCCGGATCGCAGCGCCTCCCCAATGGCATCCTCGGGGAATCTTCCCGACAGCGGTGCGGGCGGCACCCGACAGACGTGCCGCCGCCACCGTGCTACCTTCCGGCCTACGATGCAGAATCCTGTGTCGTCGGTCCTGACAATGCCGGAGGTGGAAACGATGGAAACGATCCGAGTTCTACTGGTCGATGATCACCTGCTGATGCGCGCCGGGCTCCGCGTGCTGCTGGCGGAGAGCCCAGACATCGAGGTCGTGGGCGAGGCGGCCACGGGCGAGGAAGCCCTCGCGCTGGTGGCGGAGCTGCGGCCGCAGGTGGTGCTCATGGACCTGGCGATGCCGGGGATCGGCGGGCTGGAGGCGACGCGGCGCATCCTGGCGATCGACGCTGCCGTGCGGATCCTGATCCTCACGGCGCACGCCGAGGAGGAGTACCTGCTGCCCGTGCTGGAGGCCGGGGGAGGCGGGTATGTCACCAAGCACAGGGCCGACGCCGACCTGCTGGCGGCGATCCGCACCGTGGCAGAGGGCGACGTTTTCCTCTACCCGTCAGCGGCGCGGCTCCTCGTGCAGGACTTTCGGCTGCCACCCGCTGAGGCGGAGAAGAAGAGCGACCCGCTGCAGCTGCTGAGCGACCGCGAGTCCGAGGTGCTCCGCCTGACCGCGGAGGGCTTCACCGCGGCGGAGATCGGCGACAGACTCGCGATCAGCCCGAAGACTGTGGATACCTACCGCCAGCGGTTCATGGAAAAGCTCGGCCTGCACCACCGCAGCGAGGTAGTGCGCTTCGCTCTCCAGCGCGGCGTGCTGACAGCGAGCCGCTGAGCCCCCGGCGCGCACGCCTTGGGCTGTGTGGCGCAGCTCATGGTCGGCGTGCTGCGCGTCCGGTTGTCGCGCGGTTCTGCCGAGCGGGATCAGCGCTGCCGGGGTCAGGTCTCCCTGGATCGCCGCCGCGCTCGTAGGGTCCTGGAGGCGCCGCTGCGTCTGGCGTCACCCCGCCGACCGCTTCGACGGGCGCTTCGGTGCGCGCGACGGCCTGCGGGTTCAGCAGCGTGGCCATCGCCTGCCCCTGCCGGGCCAGGTCGAGCGCCTCGGCGAGGATGCGGGCCGACTCCTGCGAGGCATGGAAGCCGTGGCTGCCCTCGGAGTAGATGAAGTCGATACGGAACTGTGCCTCGCGCTGCAGCCGGACCGCCGCGGCGAGCTGCGCGTCCGGCACGCCTGCCTCTCGCGCTGCTGAAATCGCGTTGATCATGTCGGTCAGTGCGACCCCACTGCGATTGATCAGAGCGTGCGTGCGGTCCTGGATCGTGTGGATCCGCTCCACCAGCTCCGCCTCCGGCACGTTGTGGCAGGTCTGGCACGCGCGCTGGATGTTGAGTACCGGGCTCCGCACGTGGTGATCCGAGACCTTCATTGCGCCTTCACGCCCGTAGGGCATGTGACAGTCCGCGCAGGCTACTCCGGCGCGTGCATGGATGCCCTGGCTGAACAGCTCGAACTCCGGGTGCTGCGCCTTCAGCATTCCGCTGCCTGTCATCCCGTGCTGCCAATCGCTGAAGCCCACCGAATCGTAGTATTCGATCATCTGCTCTACCCGGATTCCCTTCCCCCACGGGAAGACGACCAGTTTGTTTTCTGGCTCGAAGTAGTATTCGACGTGGCACTGCGCGCACACCAGCGTGCGCATCTCCTGACGCGTCGCGTCGCGATTGATGTCGTAGTTCTGCCGCCCCAGGCTCGCCTGGAACGCCCGCATCCCGTTGATGAGCCCGGGGCGCGTCACCCGCAACGCCATCGTCTGCGAGTCGTGGCAATCGACGCACGTCACGGCATGCGAGATCAGCGGTTGGCCCTGCGCGTCTACCAGGTTCCGAGCCTCGTTCCACCGCATGCGGCTCACCACGCGGAACCCTTCCATGACATCGCCGTTCCCCATTGCCCGGTACGCCGGCATCACGGCCGCGTGGCAGTGGAGACAGGCGCCCGGCTGCGGCCGCTGCGCTACCCGCTCGGTGTGGTCCTGGTCGTGGAGCGCGAAGGCGTGACCGCGCGACTCGCGGTAGTCGATCGAGAAGGCATGCCCCGCCCACATCGTGCGCAACCAGGGATAGGCATCAAGCTTCTGGCGCGGGATCGCGTCGCTCCCGCCGTAGCGGGTGCGCTCGTAATCCACAGTACGCATGAAGCTCTCGTACTGGCGCGGCCAGTTCTGCCCCCACACCGCCGGGTCGGTGGTGTTCTCGTCCACCTCCACGAAGCGGATGTACGGATTCCGCGCCTCCTGCCGACGCTCGAAGATGTTGATCAGCAGCGCCGCCACTCCGAAGGTGACCAGCGCAACGAGCACGACCCCGGCGGGGAGCAGCCACGCGGGCCGGCGGCGTTCACGGGCCGGCGGCGCGTCGGGAGGAGGAGGATTTGGGTCGCGGGTGCTCATCAATTGCTCCTTGGCGTTTCAGGTGAGCGCTCGATCCGGACGTGTGGGTCACCGCCACGCGGCGTGACCGACATCTCGATGGCAGTGCATGCACGACACGGATTCCCCCTCGACCGTCGCGGGGAGCATCTCGTGCACCATCCCCATATGGCAGGTCACACAGTTCTTCTGCACGATGCGCAGGTTGCGCGCTTTGATGCGGATGGGCTCCGGGTAATTCTGGAGCGTAAAGCCGACGGAGTGGAACCACCCGTTCTCGGCCTTGGAGATCCACTTCGGAATGGTAGGGTGCGGCAGGTGGCAGTCGACGCAGCGCGCAACGGCGCTATGGCTGCTGGCCGTCCAGGAGTCGTACTGGTCCCACATGATGTGGCAGTTCGCACACGCTTCCGGGTTGTTGCTCAGGTAGGAGGCACCCTCGGCGTAGGTGAAGGTGAACGCACCGAGCCCGATCAGCACGCCGACGAGGGCGCCGACTGCCAGCGTGAGGGTACCGATGCCGAACCAGCGCCTCGCCATGGTGGCTCCTGTGAGCGCGCGTCGCGTGCCGGGGGCGGCACCACTGCCGATGCCGCCGCGCAGCGTGTTATCCCGATCGAAGGCTCCCGCTGCCTACTTTACCCGCAGCCCCGCCGCGCCGTCAAGGTTTCCGATATTCTTTCTTCGTTCCTGTGACGAATATCACACTTTTGGATCGACAAAGCTTGCACACAACCCGCACGTACTCTACGATGTCGGCCTCGCCCCGATCTCGGGATATTGCAACTTTGGTAGCCCTGCTGCGACGGATTCCACATCAGTTGTGCGGCCACGAACGCGTCGCTGCGGATAGCGACGTCAGGGGAGAGTAAATGCATCATCGGCACAGGACCGAGGTCGTCGTTGTGGGATCCGGCCCTGGCAGTGCCACCGTGGCGCGTGAGCTGGCGCGCGCGGGGCGGAAGGTGCTGCTGCTCGAGCGTGGGCGGGACTGGCGCCGCCACCCGCTGTACGGCACCTATCCCGGCGCGCTGCTCTATGCCGACAAGCA
>JBPCIT010000310.1:0-12047 GCA_051006015.1 Longimicrobiaceae bacterium | reverse complement strand
GCTCCAGCTCGCTGCGACGGCAGCGGCAGCAGCCTCCCCCACCGACTGCCCCTGAGCCGAGCCTGCCGCTAGCGGGCACAGCACAGAGCGGGCGCGCCGCCGCGGCAGGCGGCGCGCCTGCTCGGGTGCGGCAGGGATGCAGGAGGCGAGGGCTGGCGCGGTGCCGGCTCTCGGCGCGTGGGGGTGTAGTTGTGAAGCCTCACCAGAGCAGAGCGGCTGTCCGTTCCATCCCTGCGGCGCGGAATGCAGCCCGATAGCTTTCCCGCGTCTGCGGGGGCCGGAGGAGCCCCACGCGATGCGCCTCTAGCACTCGGCGGACCGTCTCCTCGTCCTGGCGGACCAGCTCGCTCAGGTAAGCGTCGGGATCGAGCGCCAGGATTCCATGCGGCGTCAGTGCCTGCCGGGGAAAGTGGCGCAGGTTGCGGGTGATGAGGCGCTGCGCGCCGGCCGCGAGCGCGGCTGCCGCCACATGCCGATCCTTGGGGTGCACACCCGGGAAGAGACCCTCGAGCGCTTCGTAGCCCACCACGAGCGCCTCGGGGAAAGCCTGCTGCATGCGCGCCTGGATATGGCGCACCTGCTCGGGCGTGATATCCGGATAGTTGCGCAGGACAGTCCGTCCCCACTCCTCGTGGATGCGCTCCGTCGAGCGCGGCAGGAACAGCCCCGGCACGGCAAACCTCAGGAGTACGTCGCGCAGGAAAGCCGGGGAGAGAACATCGGCGTCGAGTACTGCGGTCAGGATCCCGGGGCCGGCTGCTCCCCCACCCGTACGAGACGCAGCGCTCTCCGGCGGATCGGCCGGCTCTGCGGGGGGCGACACGTGCGGCTATGCCTGCTGGCGCTCCGGCTCGTAGAGGCCCAATGCCTCGCTCTCCTCCATGAGTTCGTCGAGCCGGGCGTGCCGCTGCGCAGTGCGCTGCTGGTAGGCGAGCAGATCCGTGAGCCGCACCCGGCGGTGCGTGCCGGCTCTTCTGCCCGGCAGCAGCCCCGCATCGATCAGCTTGACCACGTGCGGGCGCGAAACCCCGAGGAGCCGCGCGGCCGTGCTGGTGCTGACCTCGGCGTCCCCGCTCACCACTCCTACACTGCGGCCGAGGGCCACCTCCTCGAGCACCGCTGCCACCAGCTGCGACAGGCCGCGCGGCAGAGGGATCGTCTCCCCACCCGGTCCTCGCACCAGCAGATCCGCACCCTCCGCCAGCTCGCGCAGGCGCGCTGCGCTACGAGCCGCCTCGACGCGGTCGATGGAGTGCTCGCTCAGGTCGAGCACATCCACCAGCGTGCCCCGCTTTTCGTCGCGGTCCCTCATCAGTTTCTCCTCCGGTGATCGACAGGTGGAATCTAGCGTGGAGGTATGCCAAACGCAACGAACGAAACGAGAAGTCGTGGGGCGGCACCTGCCGCACGCCCCGAGCCGGGCATCCGCATGCAGCACACCTTGCAGACCGCCGGAGAACAGGATCCGCGCAATTGATGCGGCCGCCCGCCTCGGCTCTGCCCTGATAGACGAAGTCGGCCTGCGCGGCGCGGCCTGCGCGGCACCGCCGCACAGCGCACGGTTACCTCTTGCGCAAAGCACTTAGTTCTGTATTATGCGGACATGGAACATCGACTCTCCGCCACCGAGCTGGCCCGCAGCGTGGGTGATGTCCTCGGCCGCATTCGCTATCGAGGGGACTCGTTCCTGATCGAGCGCAACGGTGAGCCGGTCGCCCGCCTGGTTCCCCTCCCCGACCGACCTCAGGCCACGCTACGGGAGATCCTTACCGCCTGGAGCGAGGCCGGAGCGCCGGACCCCGCCTTCGCGGATGATCTCGAGCGGGTGAGCGCTGCCGATCGTCCGCCCGACAGCGCATGGGCCTCCTCCTAGATACCAGCGCCCTGGTGGCGCTCGAGCGCGCATCCACATCGTGGGAGGCGGCTCTGGCGGGACTCGGCAGCGAAGCCGTGGCCGTGCCCGCCGTCGTCTATGCGGAGCTGCTGGCCGGAGTCGAGCTCGCCGACACCCCATCGCGCGCGGCGGCTCGCCGGGCCAAGATCGACGCGGTGGTGGCGCGGGCGCCGATCGTCGAGTTCGCGGCCGGGGCGGCGGCGCAGTGGGCCGCGATCTTCGCGCAGCTGCACCGTGCGGGAACACCCATCCCGGCCAACGATCTCGCCGTGGCCGCCACCGCACTGCACCTGGGCTTCGGGGTGCTGGTCGGTCCTGCCGACGAAGACCACTTTCGCCGCGTGCCCGGTTTGCACGTTGTAGTCCTGGCTGGCTGAACGAATCGGAGCATGGGATACAGCAGCCTGCGGCAGTGCGTCGAGGACCTTGAGCGGAACGGCATGCTGGTGCGCGTCACCGAGGAGGTGGAGCCGCACCTGGAGATGGCCGCCATCCACCTGCGCGTCTTCGAGCGCGGCGGGCCGGCGCTGCTCTTCACCAACGTGCGCGGCACCCGCTTCCCCGCCGTCAGCAACCTCTTCGGCACGATGGAGCGCGCGCGCTTCCTCTTCCGCGACACGCTCGCGCGGGTGGAGAAGCTGGTCGAGCTGAAGTACGACCCCATCGCGCTCGCCAGGCACCCGCTGCGCTTCCTGCCCGTCACGCGCACAGCGGCCTCTGCGCTGCCCCTGCGCTGGAAGCGCAAGGCGCCGATCCTGCACGGCCGCACGCGCATCAGCGAGCTGCCGCAGATCGTCAACTGGCCGCGCGACGGCGGCCCCTTCGTCACGCTGCCGCAGGTGTACACGGAGGATGTCACCCAGCCGGGCGTGATGCACGCGAACCTGGGGATGTACCGGGTGCAGCTCGCCGGCAACGAGTACGTGAGCGACGAGGAGATCGGGCTACCCTACCAGATCCACCGCGGGATCGGCGTGCACCAGGCGAAGGCGAACGCGGCGGGCAAGCCGCTGAAGGTCAGCATCTTCGTGGGCGGCCCGCCCGCGCACACCCTGGCGGCGGTGATGCCGCTCCCCGAGGGGCTCGCCGAGGTGGTCTTCGCCGGCACGCTGGCGAACCGCAACTTCCGCTACTTCTACGACGAGGCCGGCCACTGCGTCTCCGCGGACGCGGACTTCGTCATCACCGGTACGGTGCACCCGCACGAGGTCAGGCCCGAGGGTCCCTTCGGCGACCACCTCGGCTACTACAGCCTGGTGCACGACTTCCCGGTGATGCGGGTCGAGACCGTCTACCACCGCGCCGACGCCGTCTGGCCCTTCACCGTGGTGGGCCGTCCGCCGCAGGAGGACACCGCCTTCGGCGCGCTGATCCACGAGATCAGCGGCTCGGCGATCCCGCAGGAGATCCCCGGCGTGAAGGCGGTGAACGCGGTGGACGCGGCCGGCGTGCACCCGCTGCTGCTGGCGATCGGCAGCGAGCGCTACACCCCCTTCGAGCGCGAGCGCCGCCCGCAGGAGATCCTCACCATCGCCAACCACATATTAGGCAAGAACCAGCTCTCGCTCGCCAAGTACCTGCTCATCTGCGCGCACGAGGACGACCCCGCGCTCGACATCCACGACCTCCCTGGCTTCTTCCGCCACATGCTCGAGCGCCTCGACTTCGCGCGCGACCTGCACTTCCACACCCGCGTCACCATCGATACGCTGGACTATACGGGCACCGGGCTGAACGAGGGCTCGAAGCTCGCCCTGGCGGCCGCGGGACCGAAGCGGCGCACCCTCTGGACGGAGCTGCCGCCCGCGCTCGAGCTGCCGCGCCCCTTCCACAACTGCCGGATGGTGATGCCCGGCGTGCTGGCGGTCGAGGCGCCCCCCTTCTCGACTTACGACGCGGTGCCGGGCGAGATCGCCGCGCTGGAGGAGGGGCTGCGCGGGCAGGCGCTGGAGGGGATCGGGCTGATGGTGCTCTGCGAGGACGCGGCCTTCACCGCCGCCACGGTGGACAACTTCGTCTGGGTCACCTTCACGCGCAGCAACCCCTCGCACGACGTGCACGGCATCGGCGCCTTCACCGAGCACAAGCACTGGGGCTGCCGCGGCCCGCTGCTCATCGATGCGCGCGGGAAGCCGCACCACGCGCCGCCGCTGGAGCGCGACCCGGCGGTCGAGCGGCGCGTGGACCGTCTGGGCGAGCGCGGAGGGTCGCTGCGCGGGATCCTCTGAGGCCGAGCCGGGCCGATAAACGACGCGGCGGGGAACGACAACCGTCCTCCGGACGCTCCAGACGCCACCTTCTCGTCGTTCTCCCCTCCCCCGCAAGGGGGGAGGGGGGTCCTTGCCGGCGCCGCCGGGCTGTCAATGTCACTCTCCGAGTAGTCCGGTGCACGCAGTGCAGCGCCACTAATGTCCGGACCCAAAGCCACGTGGTTGCACGGATCACGTCTCCCGCCTACTATGCCGGGAGCTGTCCACCCCGCAAGATGAAGGAGGATCTCGATGGCAAGTGATCAGCAACCCACGCCTATCCTCACCACTCAGGAGGATCTCGATATGCTCCTGCCCGAGATCCTGCCCGCGCAGGGAGAGTGGACCGAGGAGCATTACCTCTGGCTGACCGACGACAGCAACCGCCTTCTCGAGTTTACCGATGGCTACCTCGAGGTGCTGCCGATGCCCACGGACAACCACCAGTCGATCCTGGCCTACCTCTTCCAGCATTTCTTCGCCTTCGTGCAGCCGAGGGGCGGAAAGGTGCTCTTCGCCGCGCTGCGGCTGCGCATCCAGCCGGGCAAGTTCCGCGAGCCCGATTTGCTGCTGCTGCGCGATGCCAACGATGCGCGGCGTCAGAACCGC
This sequence comes from Longimicrobiaceae bacterium, assembly GCA_051006015.1. GTDB lineage: Bacteria > Gemmatimonadota > Gemmatimonadetes > Longimicrobiales > Longimicrobiaceae > JBPCIT01. The sequence continues at coordinate 7,295 of JBPCIT010000310.1, read as the reverse complement.
TTCTGGCTGGGCGCCGATCTGGTGCTGGAGGTCGTCAGTCCCGAAAAGCCCGAGCGGGATCTGGTGGTCAAGCGCGGCGATTACGCCGAGGCCGGCATCCCCGAGTACTGGATCGTCAACCCCGAGACCGAGACGATCGCCGTGCTGCGGCTGGAGGGCGGTGCCTACGCCGAGCACGGGATCTTCGGACGCGGCGCGACCGCGACCTCCCTGCTGCTCGAAGGCTTCTCGCTCGAGGTGGACGCGGTGCTCGACGCCGCGTAGGCGCGCCGCAGCCATCTTCCTCGATCCGCTGCGCAGCTACGCCGGATTCGCCACCTTCGCCGCCCGCAGCCGCTCGCGCGCCTGCCGCGTGGCCGGGTGCTCCTCCCCCAGCGCGTCGCGCAACGCGGTGTAGCCCGCGGCGAGCAGGGGCTCGGCTTCCCCGGTCCTGCCTGACGCCGCGAGGCAGGCGCCCAGCTCGCTGCGCGCGCGGGCGAGGTCGTGGTTGTAAGACGGTAGCCATCGCTCGGCGATAGCGACCGCCTCGCGCAGCAGGGGCTCGGCCTCGCGTGCGCGGCCGGTGTCGGTCAGGATCCGGCCCAGCGTGGTGAGGGTCGGCACCGTCCAGTAGTGGCCGGGGGGGAGCGCAGTGCGCTGGATGTCGAGCGCGCGGCGGGCGAGGGCTTCGGCGCCAGCCGGATCTCCCATCTCCACCAGCAGGCTCGCATACCATCCGAGATAGAGGGCGAGGCGGGGGTGCTCCGCGCCCTGGACGCTGTGCGTCTTCTCGACCGCCTGGCGGAAGAGAGCCTCCGCCTCCGCCATCTCCCCCTTGCCGTGCAGCGCCCGTGCGAGATGGGCGAGGGCGATCATGTAGAAGGGATGGTCCTCCCCCTGCTCCGCGCCCGCTCTGGCGAGGGCCTCGCGCGCATGGGACTCGGCCTCCGCGTAGCGGCCCTGTTCGATCAGCGAGAAGGCGACACCGTTCAGCGGCCCTGGGATCATCCGCGGCTGCCCGCCGGGCAGCTGCCTCTCGATCGCCAGCGCCTCGCGATAGACCTGCTCCGCCGGGCGAATGCCGCCCCGGTTGAGCATCGCGAAGCCCAGCCCGCTCAGCCCCTCGACCACCTGCGGATCCTCGTTGCCGAAGAGCCGGCGCCGCATCGCCAGCGACTCGCGGAAGAGGCTCTCCGCCTCACCGAAGTCGGCCTCCACGATCCGCATCGTGGAGAGCCACCACAGGCTCGCGGCCACATCCGGGTGATCGCCCGGGTGCAGCGCACGCCGCTGCTCGAGAGCGCGCTCCAAGAGCGGCGCCGCGCGCGGGTAGAACCCGAGTCCGATGTAAGCTTCCCCGATGCGCGAGAGCACCTGCGCCTGGACCTGGGGCTGGCGGTCGAGCACGCCGACCTGCCGCTCGCCCCACTCCAGCAGCGCGGGGGTGCTGATGAGCCGTCCGCGTGCCTGCCGCGGGTCGCTGGTGCCGAAGAGCTTGCCAAGGAACTCGGCGGCCTGCTGCGCGTTTTCGGCTTCGAGCAGCGCGCGCGCCGCAGCGTCCCGCTCCTGCTGCAGGGAGATCCCGACGCCGCCCAGTAGAAGCAAGAAGGTGGCGCTGGCCGCGACTCCGGCACGGTGGCGCCGCACGAACTTGCGCGCGCGGTAGCCCAGAGTGGCCGGCCGGGCCCCAATGGGGAGGCCGCGGCGGTAGCGCTCCAGATCGTCGAGCAGCTGCTGGGCGGAGGCATAGCGGCGGCCGGGCTCTTTCTCGATCGCCTTGAGCACCAGAGTGTCCAGGTCGCCGCGCAGGGCCCGCCGTAGCCCGGCCGGTGTGGTGCCGCGCGCGGCGCTCACCTCCTCGGGCGTGATGCGGAGGAGAGCGCCGTCCGGGCGTCCGATCTCCTCCGGGCGGAAGACGGCACTCGAGGGGCGTGCCGGCACCGCGTCGAGCACCTGTCGCTCGATGTCGCCCCAGGAGCGGCTGCTCGCCGCGTAAGGCCGGTGGCCGGTCAGCAGCTCGTAGAGCACCACACCAAGACCGTAGACGTCGGTGGCGGTGGTGACCGGCTCGCCGCGCAGCTGCTCGGGCGCGGCGTACTCGGGCGTCATCAGCCGCATCCCCGTGCCCGTCAGCCCCGGCGCCTCCCCCTCGGCGTCGTCCAGCAGCTTGGCGATGCCGAAGTCAAGAAGCTTCGCTCTTCCGTCACCGTCTACCAGAATGTTCGACGGTTTCAGATCACGGTGGATGACCAGGCTCTGGTGCGCGTGCTGCACGGCGGCGCATACCTGTGCGAAGAGGGCGAGTCGCGCGTCCAGCGAGAGCCGGCGGGCGTCGCAGTAGCGGTCGATCGGCTCGCCTTCGGCCAGCTCCATTGCGAGGAAGGGCGCGCCCTCCGCCGTCACTCCCACATCCACCAGCGAGGTGATGTTCGGGTGCTCGAGGCGCGCCAGCACACGCTGCTCCCGCAGAAAGCGCTCGACGTTCTCGGGCGCGGCCAGCCCGCCGCGCACGCGCTTCAGTGCAACCCGTTTGCCGACATCCGCCCGCTCGGCCAGGTAGACGGTCCCCATTCCGCCGCGTCCGAGCTCGCGCAGCAGCGTGTAGCGGCCGAGGGTGCGCCCCTCGAGCGCGGGCTCGTCGGCGGGCACCGCGACCAGCTCGGAAGGTGCGGCGTCGAAGAGTGCGGGCGGGGCCGCGTCGGTACGCAGGTAGCGCTCGACCTCGGCGCGCAACTCGGCGTCCTCTCCGCAGGTATCGGTGAGGAATGCCGCCCGCTCCGCCGCGGGCAGCTCCAGGGCGGCATCGAACAGCACCCAGATCCGGTCCCAACGCTCGGTGCTCCTCGGTCAACCAGGCCCGCGCAGCGCGCCACTCACGCTCCACGGTGCGAAGCGAGATCTCCATCACCGCGGCCGTCTCCTCGGCGGTCATGCCGGCGAAGAAGCGATGCTCGACGATCCGCACCCAACGCTGGTTGCGGGCGCCGAGCCGGACGAGCGCTTCGTCCAGAGCCAGCAGCTCCTCACCTCGCGCCGGCGCGGGAACGCCTTCCTCCAGGCTCACCAACCGCACGCCTGCGCCGCGCTTGAGCGCCTGACGACGGCGGGCGGCATCCACCAGCACCTGTCGCATCGCCCGTGCGGCCACCGCGAAGAAGTGGGCGCGGCTCTCCCACTGCTGCTCAGCGGAGGGAATCAGCTTCAAGTAGGCCTCGTGTACCAGCGCGGTAGTGCGCAGCGTTTCACCCGCGCGCCCCTGCCGCACCTGGCGCGCGAGGCGGCGCAGCTCCCCGTACACCCGCGCGAAGAGTACATCGTGCGCCTCGCTGTCGCCAGCGCGTGCGGCGTGCAGCAGCTGCGTCACGCCGGCCTGGCGCGGGGGATCCCACGGAAGCGAACGCATCAGCTTAATAACGTCGTGGAGGTCATCGAGCAGGGTCGTGGCGGGTTTTCCGCCGCTTCTGCGTAGGGTAGGGATGAGGAGGACATGCACGGGCCGTCGCGTGCCACCTCGCGGGAAAGCTAGTGGTCGGCAGGAGTTGCGTCAACCGTTTCCGGTTGACCCGCACGGCCCACTCCGCCGAGATCCCTATTTCTATTCATCATCAGCCCGGCCGACGCCGGCCGGCGGTCCAGCGACCGAGTTCCGCTCTCGTCCCCGCCAGATGTATCCCGGCCGCGAGGCCGGTCCTCGTAGCCACGCGCCTCGACCTAAGATGGTCAGGCTGTGGAGAGCAGTTCCACCCCCCTCAATGGAGGAGTTATGAAACGTCTGCTGGCAATTCCCGTCGCTGCGCTGGTACTCGCGGGATGTTCGGAGATGGATCTGTCCCCGCTCGCACCCGAGCCACCGCTGGGAGGCGGGGCGAGCTTCGCCGTTGAGCAGGGCGGCGCGAGCGGCGCCTACTTCCTGGAACCTCTGATGAATTCCACGTTCGCGGGCACCTTCGACGGTGAACGGTCGCCAGAGATCGCAATCTGTTCGGGGGCTCCGACAGCTCCGTGCGCGACACCTATCGCCGCGTTCGACATGACCCGCGACGCGGGCGAGACCGAGGCTCAGGTCATCCGCATGGTTCCGGAGGATGAGCACTACATCGTCAACTGGAATACCCAGGGTGTTCCGCAAGGCGACTACCGGATCTTCGTGGTCGAGAACGGCGCAACACTCGCCTACATTGACGTGGTGGTGGTCCAGAGCGGTAAAGCGATGAAGGACTACAAGGGCTCCGATCTCCCGGTGATCAACGGCTCCCTGCCGATCAAGGTGCGCATCGAGGCAGTTCATGGGCTGCTGGCCGAGTACTTCGACATGGGCTCTCTCTTCTGCCCCGCGTTGGAGAATCCCTGCCAGTACACCTTCACGAACTGGGCCTTCGTCGCCTCTCGCATCGAGAGCACGATCAGCTTCGCGGTCGGGAACGGCTCGATCTGGCCGGGTGTCGTCAACAATGATAGGGTCGCGGTGCGCTGGACGGGTTTGGTAAGGCCCCTCTTCCCGGAAGAGTATACATTCTGCGCTACCAGCGACGACGGTGCGCGCCTCTGGATCAACGAGGAGCTTCTCGTTGACATGTGGGTGCAGCAGGCAGCAACGGAGCGCTGCGGCACCATCGCTCTGAACGCGGGCCAGAAGTACGCGCTCCGGATGGAGTACTTCGAAAACTTCAGCGCCGCCACTGCGCAGCTGCGCTGGCAGAGTGCCTCTCAGGCCAAGGAAATCATTCCCAGCAGCGCGTTCTTCCTGTACTAGCGCTGCAACGCAACGACGTGTCGCCGCGGCGGCACGTCATTTCCATGCACCTGGTCTGAAACCTTCGCCTTTAGGCGAATAGCTTTAGCACGATGCCGTGGCTACACTGTCCCCGGGCACCGAACGTGGGGAGAGGAAGCGATGGCAGAATACCGAAAGGGCTCGCACAGCGTCTACAACCTGCAGTACCACGTGGTGTGGGTGACGAAGTACCGCTACCAGGTACTGCGCGGCGAGGTGGCTGAGCGCACGCGGGAGCTGGTCCGACAGAGCTGCATGAGCCGGGAGATCAAGATCCTCAAAGGGCATGTGGCGACGGACCACGTGCATCTGCTGCTCTCGTGTCCGCCGACGCTCTCGCCGGCCAAGGTGGTGCAGTACCTGAAAGGACGCTCCTCGCGGCGGCTGCAGCAGGAGTTCTCGCACTTGAAGAAGCGCTACTGGGGGCAGCACCTGTGGGCGCGGGGCTACTTCTGCATCAGCGTGGGCGAGGTGACCACGGAGCAGATCAAGGAGTACATCGAGAAGCATGATCAGGAGCCGCCTCCGGAGGAGTTCACGATCCAGGGGGACTGAGGGAGTTTCAGTCCCACGCTTCAGGTGGCTTTCAGCCACGGGGCTTTTCAGCGGGCTTCAGCCCGAACATGCCACTTTCAGTGGCTTTCAAACCCACCGGCTTTAGCCGGTGGTCGTTTAGTGCGCCCGCTGCGGCTCAGGGTCCTGCCACTTCGATCGGCGATCAGCTGCAGCAGCAGAGATCAGAGCTGCAGATCCCTCTGATGACGGGCGGATCCGGACTGGCGGTGATCGGCTCGCAACGGTGGAAGCTCGCCGGAGAGGCGCGGGCGCAGGCGGAGCCAGCGCGAAGGTGATCGGGCTCCTGCCGACCGTGCAAACCAGCCAGCCGATGCAGGTGAGGTAGCCGATAGAGGTGGGCGCGCCTCCCGCCGCGGCGGGAGGCACGCGCATCCACTCACAACGGTGCAGCCGTTTACGGCCGGATGATCCTGCTTACCCGCTTTTGTTGTTCTTCTGGGTGGAGGCAGTGAGCAGATCACCTTCACCTGCGCGGCGAGTTTTCCATGCTCCGCCTGCACCATCTTCTCGCTTCGTTCGGTCTGGTCTGTGCAGTGATCGCCGCACCCGCCGCCGCTCAGGGCCTTGTGGACAGCCGGTGGGCGCTGACCTGACCTGGAGCGACTTCCACCTGGCCGAGGACACTACCGCATGTGCAGAGGAGAGGTCACGATGAATACCGCACGCATTGCTCACGCGGCTCTCGCCCTGGTCGTGTTCGCGGTCCTTCACCTCGGCGGCACAGCGGTGTCGTCGGCCCAGGAATGGCAGGATGGGCCCGCGCCGACCGGGTATCATCTCTCCTTTCGTGCATCCGGCGTGTCCCCATTCTCCGTGAATACCACCTCGGCGACCCTGTCACCGGCGACGATCCGGACCCGGCCGGGCTATGATATCGGCGTTGGGATGGGACATCGCTTCCATGCCCTTCGGATCGAGGGCAGGATCATGTACGGCCGCTTCGAGGCAGATAGCATTCGCTTCGCCGACGGCGGTGGCGCGCTTTCGGGATATTTCGACCTGCGGGGCGCAACGATCGAGTTGTTGTATGATCTGCCTGTCGGTGGCCGGCTGCGGCACTATGTGGGGGCCGGCCTCGCGGCGGTCGGTTTCCGGGCGCGGGACGTCGCTCTCGCGAGTTTTCCCCCGACCATCGGGGACAATACGCTGCTTGCGCAGCAATTCACGGCCGGGGTTTCGTACGGGACGGATGCCTGGCGTCTGCTGTTGGGATATCGCTACCTGGGAACGGGCGCGCAGGACTACGAGACCGGGGGCATTCCTCTCCGCGGCGAACCCCTACGGACTCATGCCATCCAGGTGGGCACGCAGTTCTCTTTCTGAGGTCGGGTGCCAACCAGTCGAGGACGCCCACCAATCCTTCACCCACGAATCCTCGAGGTGGGACCGGATGGACAGTGCTAGCTCACCCACCGACCCTTTCGCCCGCGCACTCGCCGCAGTATGATCCTCCCCGCGACAGGGGTGCTGGGACGCGGTCCCGGCTGAGATCACACCCTCACGACCTGATCCGGGTAATGCCGGCGCAGGGAGTCGAACGATCCCCTCCCCTGCGTGTGCTTTCACGACCTACCCGGGAAGGGGAGACTCATGGGCTTCTGCGCCGAACAGCTCGACCGGCTCCACCCCCTGTGGAGCCGCATGCTGGACCATCGCTTCCTCCGCGAGACGCGCGACGGCAGCATCGCGCACGCGACCTTCGCCACCTGGATGCGGCAGGACTACCTCTTCGTCGAGGCCGCCATCCCCTTCATCGCTGCGCTGATCCCCAAAGCGCCGCGCGAGCACTGGGAGCTGCACTCCAGCGTGATCGCCATGCTCGAGGAGGAGCTGGGGCTCTTCCGTGAGCGCGCCGAGGCAGCGCGGGTGGACTTCACCGACCTCTATCCGTCCTTCACCAACCACGCCTACATCCAGTTCCTGCTCGCCACCGCCTACCGCGCCAGCTACGCCGAGGGGTTCACCC
>JBPCIT010000309.1:0-2704 GCA_051006015.1 Longimicrobiaceae bacterium | reverse complement strand
TGGCAGCGCGGACAGACGAAGCGCAGCAGCGGTGGGGCGGCAGTGATCAAGCGGGTGGCGCGCGGCGCGCGGATTTCCCCGCCGGAGCGTTCCAGAGGCTGGAGGCGGGACGGGTGGGGGTGGGAGGCCAGGTCTTGATGCCGCTGGCGCTCCTGGCCGTCACGTCGGGTGCGGGACGCGGTGCGCCGAAGAGGTGATGGAGCATCCAGCCGAAGATCGCCGAGAACCCATTCACCACGTAGTAGAGCAGGTGCAGGGGAACGGCCCGGATGGCGAACCAGAGCCCCCGTTGCCGCCGGAGGAAGTCGTAGAAGCGGCGGTTGAAGAGCACGATGATAGCGATGGCGGTGGCTGCGACCGCCAGCGGCCAGAGCGCCCGCAGCACCACCGCGGCGAGCAGCGCCGCGAGCGTCGGCCCCGCGAGCGCGGTGCACAGCTTCTCGCGCGTCTGCAGGTTCAGCGCCCCCGAGGCCGCCGACGCCCCCTCCTGCAGGATCAATCGCATCCAGGGCACGCCGCGGCTCGTGAAGTCGGTGACCACGACCTGGCGGAAGGTCCAGAGCTTCAGGTGCGTCGCCTGGATCTCCGGGCGCAGCAGCACGCGGTAGCCATGCTGGCGGATGCGCCGTCCCAGCTCGATGTCCTCGATCTGCGGGCGGGGATAGTGCCACTCGTCGAACATCCCCACCTCGGTGAAGACGTCGCGCCGGATGGCGCCACAGCCGGCCCAGAAGGTCTCCGCCTCGCCGACGCTCTGCTGGTGAACGTAGTGGTGCAGCAGGTTGCGGTATTGCGAGACGAGCCCCTGCCCGGAGGGCCGATGATCGTAGGAGCCGAAGGCCGCGCCGAGCGCAGGCTCTCGCACGAAGAGGGTGGCGAAGCGGCGCAGTGTGTCCGGGTGCACCGCCACGTCGGCGTCGATGAAGACCAGCACCTCGCCGCGGCTCGCCTCGAAGCCGCGGTTGCGGGCGTACGCCGGCCCGTGCGGGGTGCCCGCAAGGCGGATCACGGTATCCGCATAACGCGCGGCGAGGATCGAGGTCGCGTCGGTGCTGGCATCGTCCACCACGATCAGCTCCCAGCACTCCCGCGGCAGATCGCTTCGCTGCAGCGCTTCCAGCGCGAGCGGCAGCACCTGCTCGCCCTGGTGGGCCGGCACGATCACGGAGAGGAAGGGAAGGGAGATGCTGCTCATCGGGGTCCTGCGATCTCACTCAGGGTGTTGCGTACGCGCCGGGCGCCCGCGCGCAGCCACAGGTGCCGGCGGAAGCGCCAGGTGCCCCACGCCTCGAGTCGTCCAGGGGAACGTAGGTAATATGCATCAAGACGCGGGGAGAGCCAAGGGTTCTCGCGTGCTCCGAGCATCCGCAGCTCGACCGTACACGCCCACCGGTAGTGCCTACGCACCGCTTCGACGGTGGCGGGGTCGTAGTGGCCGTAAGGATAGGCGAAGCCCGCGGGTGCCCGCCCGGTCTCCGCCTCCAGCTTCCGCGCCGAACCATCGACCTCCTCCCGCAGCGCCGCCGCCGGCAGAGCACGCAGGTCGGGGTGCGAGCGGCTGTGCGAGCCGAGCGTCACCCCCTCCTCCGCCAGCCGGCCCAGCTCCGGCCAGTCCAGCAGCGGCAGGCGCGGCACTGCGAGGCCACGTGAGACGCTCCAGCTGTTGCTCCCGCCCACGAAGTCCGTCGCTACGAAGAGGGTCGCCGGCATGCCATGGTCGCGCAGCAGCGGCCAGGCCAGCCGCGCGAAGTTGGCGAAGCCGTCGTCAAAGGTCAGCGCCAGCGCCTCGGCCTCGGGCGGGAGGCGCAGCAGCTCCTCGACCCCCACCACGCGCACACCGGAGCCGGCGAGCCACCGCACCTGCCGCCGGAACGTCTCGGGGTCCACCGAGATGGGGGAGCCGGTAACGTCGATCGAGTGGTAGGTGAGGATCGCCCGCATCGTCCCTCAGCCGGTGGCGCGGCCCGCTCCTCCTCCCGGCCGGCTCATACGGGCGCCCCGACATCGAGGGGTGTCGCGCGGCGAGGCTGCCGCTTGCGCTCGGCGGCCTGCTCGATCAGCTCCAGATAGCGAGGCACGACCACCTCCTCCGACCAGTACTGCCGGAAGGCCTGTTCTCCCGCATCGCTGAGCTGCCGGCGCAGCGCGGGATCGCTCTGCAGCCGGTGCATCGCGGTGAGCAGCTCGGCGGGAGTGCTGAAGAGCAGCCCTCCACCGGCCTGCTCGACGATCTCCGGAAAGGGTCCGAGACGCCGGGCGATCACCGGGATTCCCTGCTGGAAGGCCTCGATCAGGATGATCCCGAAGGTCTCGAAGCCGATCGAGGGGACGATGAGGCCGAGCGCGTGCCGGTAATAGCGCGGCAGCTCATCCGTGGGCAGGGAGCCAAGGAACTTCACCCGCGGCAGCTCGGCGGCGAGCCGCTTCAGCGCGGCAGCGTCGCTCCCATCCCCCGCGACCAGCAGGTCCGCATCCTCGTAGTGCCGGAAGACCGGGATGATGTCCTCCAGCCCCTTGATGCGCTCCAGGCGGCCCACGAAGAGGAAGTACGGCCGCTCGTGCGGTGGCGGGGCCTCCGCCGCGGGATCGTCGGCGCCGAGCGGCGGGAGGAACTGGGGGAGCACCTCCATCGGGTGCTCGAAGCCGAACTCCCGGTGCTTGCGCCGGCTGAATTCGCTGACGGCGAGGAAGAGGTCCACGTGCT
>JBPCIT010000308.1:0-5563 GCA_051006015.1 Longimicrobiaceae bacterium | reverse complement strand
AACCACACCGCGAAAGATGCAGCCTCAGGTGCGCGAGGTCGCTACGCTTGATCGGTGGCGAACCGAAAGTAGGTGGGGATGCTCCGGGATCTGCCCTGCCGCGCTAGCGGCTTACTTGAACCAGCGGATGCAGTGGACAATTGGCCGCCCATGTTTCTGCGGCACTCCGGGCGATCCAGCACGGCCCATTGCCACTGATCCCTCATCGTTAGGGCCCGCGCGTCTCGGCTCTTGGTGCGACCGAACTCCTACACCCGCACCTTCGACTTCACCCGCGGGTTACCAGTTCGCGGCGGGCGGTCTGCTCAAGAACGATTCTAGAGGATACGGATATGATTGAAGAAAACTCTCTTTCGTCCGCCTGGCGGCAACTTCGAAGGGCCGAGGAGGCGGCTCAACGGCTTCCGACAGTGCAGTCGGAGGCGTGGGACCACGCGTGGTTTGATGCTTGGGAAGATTTTGTAGACCGCCTCGAGAAGGTATGGGTGAGGACATACGAGGCGTGTAAGAAGCACCGGAACGGTTTCCAGCAGTGGAAAAGCAAATTCGAGAAAGACCGGGATAGCGATCCCCTGCTAGTATATCTGAAACAGGCACGCCATGCCGAAGAGCACCAGACTCCGGGGACGATCAGGATGGGCCCGCCACGGAACTTGAAGGCGGTCGGCGGCACCAGATCTGTCAGCTTCTCGTGGGACCCTCCGGCTGGCCCCGAGTTGGCACCCGTAACAAACAAACGGGAATCGCCCGAGCCCTTCCTTCCGCCGAGTGAGCATCTGGGGGAAAGGCTCGCCGCCTCTGATCCGGCGACAGTGGCTCGGCTCGGACTTGCCTTCTACCGTGCCGCATTGGAAGATGCGACTCGACGGATAGAAAAACGGTAGCAGACAGCGAGTACCGCGGCTTCGGCCAGGCCTAACAACGTGCTGTACGCTCAGAGGTCCCGTACCGGCTGCTCTGAGTGCATTCTGCATGAACATTCCCACGTCTGAGCCGCCACGTGGACTTCGTCCACAGCTTCTAACGGTTTCTTGCCCTCTCGAGCATATAGTCGTGGAAGCGGCTGCCGAGGCTGATCACGCTCGCGCCGCCTAGAGAGCCCGAACTCCTTCGCGATTTCCTGCAGCGTTGCCGCGTCCTGCCGCCGCTGCCCAATCCGTGCGTTGAGCTCCGCCTTTACTCGGTTGGCGGGCACATACCCTCCTGCTCCACCCGCTCGAGCCAGGCCGCCAAGTCGTCCATGCTGCGGACGAGCGTTTCAGCTCTTTCCGCACCGACGTGAACCGTCCAGTAGCCGAACCCGGCCATCTCGGCTACCAACGTCAGGCCGTAGGGGCCGCGCGCCTCCATCAGCCTTGGACTGCCGTGCGTTATGTGCCAGCCGGGGAGGACCTGGATCGTCTGTAGGATCTCCGCTTGTGTCATGCTCCGGCCTTCGACAAAGGGGGAGGAATCGGGTAGTCCCTGCCCGGTGATAGTGCCGGGATAACCGGTAGGAAGGCAAGAGCCGCGCCCGCGCTCGTCTCCACTGGGGGCGCGGCCTCGGCTGCTTCTCCTGTGCAGCGATGTAATGCAGAGTGCAAGGAATCGTGCATTCTGCAAGCGCGCGAGGGGGCCCCGCTCACCGCTCCGGTTCCCCCAGCTTCGACCACAGCTCCTTGTTCTCCTCTATCAACCGCCGGTACGTCCAGACCAGCCGCAGCACGTACTCCCGCGCATAGGCTTGAAAAGACTGGTCGGGTCCCTGCACAAGAGGATCAACTCCACACCATTGAGCAGAAGATCGAGGTGATCCGCGGCGTGGACGAGCGGCGCTTCGTCTGGCCCCACCTGCTGGACGAGATCAGCCGTTCGCTCCCGGCCTTTACCTGGCTGCGCGAGCTCAGCTCGGCGGACGGCGAAGCGGGCCCGACCTTCACGCTGCAGGGAAATGCCGGCTCGACCCAGTCTCTCACGCGCTTCATGACGAACCTCGAGGCCTCGCCCTTCATCCGCGACGTCACGCTGGTCACCAGCGAGCAGGTCACCGAGCAGAACGTGACCTTCCAGCGCTTCACGCTCGAGGCGCGCTACGAGCGGCCGGACGCGGCGCTGCTCGAGACGGTGCCGATCATCACCATAAACTGACCGATGGCGCTTCTTCCGGCCGATCCGCAGCAGCGCCAGAAGGTTCTGCTCGGTGGTCTCCTCCTCGTGCTCGCCGCCTACGGCGTGTACACCTACGTCTATACGCCGCGGACGCAGGAGCTGACGGCGCTGCAGAGCCGCCTCGAGACGCTGCAGCTGCAGAACCGGGCGGCCCGCACCCTCACCACCGGAGCCGGCACCGCCGAGATCGAGCGTGACCTGGCGCTCTACCGCGATCAGCTCGTGACGGTCGAGGCGCTGATCCCCTCCTCGGAGGAGGTGCCGGATCTGCTGGACGCGATCTCGGCCGAGGCGCAGCGCATCGGCGTCGAGCTCTCGCTGATCCGCCCCGTGGGCGCCACGGCGGAGGAGTATTACACGCGGCGCACCTACGATCTCGCGGTGCTGGGCTCCTACCATCAGGTGGGAGAGTTCCTCACCCGCATCGCCTCGCTGCCGCGGATCGTCACGCCGACCAACCTGAGGCTCACCCCGCGGCAGGACGCGACGCGGGCGGGAGAACCGCGCCTGGAAGCCACCTTCACGATCGAGACCTATGTTCTTCCCTCGCCCACCGATGTGCGTGATACCACGGCTGCCAGCTGAGTCTCTGCGTCGCGGCGCTCTGCTCGTCCTCCTCGCGCTGGCTGGCGGGACAGTGCCTGGCGCCGCGGCCGCTCAGGAGCCCGAGCCGGCGGAGAGCGCCGACTCGCGCATCATCTACCGCCGCGAGGTCTTTCAGTACCCGCGCGGCGGCCGGCCCGACCCCTTCCGCTCCCTGCTGGGCACCGGCGCGCTCGGCGTGCGGGTGGAGGACGTGACGCTGCGCGGCGTGGTTCACGATTCTGATCCGAGGCAATCGGTAGCGATCCTGGTGGTGGCGGGAAGCGACCGGCCGATCCGCGCCCGCGTCGGCGACCGCGTGGGCGGAATGCGCATCCTGGCGATCCACCCGCGGCGCGTGGATCTGCTGGTCGAGGAGTTCGGCGTCTCGCGCCGCGAGTCGCTGCACCTGAGGACGACACCCGAGCAGGGAGCCGGATCATGATTCGCTCGCTCGCTGTCCTGTCGCTGCTCCCGCTGCTGCTCGGCGCGGCGCCGCTCCCGCCCGCGCCCCCGGGACAGGTGGTGGGACTGTACCTCGAGCCGCGCGGCGACCGCGCCGAGCTGACCATCCAGATCGAAGGCGGCAGCGTCGAGTGGACGGACTTCACGCTCGCCGGTCCGCCGCGGGTGGTGCTCGACATTCAGGGGGCGCGCAACGCGCTGCCGGAGAGCCGCTACGAGGGGATCTACCGGGGCGGCATCGTGGCGCTGCGCACCAGCCAGCACCTCGAGGACGTAGTGCGGCTGGTGATCGACCTCGACCTCTCCTCGCGCTACATCGTCTCTCAGGTGCACGAGGGGATCCGGGTCTCCTTCTCCTCCGGAGCGGCTGCCTTCCAACCCTGGAGCAGCAATGGCGGGCGCGCCGCTCGGCCAGCGCCTGCCACCGCGGCCGCCAGCCCGCCGCCGGTGCGGCAGGTGCAGCAGGAGGGGCGGCGTATCACCGTGACCTTCCAGAACGCCGACATCCGCGACGTGCTCTCCGCCTTCGCGGAGTTCACCGGCCGCTCGATCGTGCCCGGCGCCGGCGTCACCGGCACCGTCACCGCCGAGATCCGCGACCAGCCGTGGGACATCGCGCTACGGACGATCCTGCAGGCGTACGGCCTGGCGGCGGTCGAGCTTCCCAGCGGCATCATCCGGGTGGACGCCATCGAGCGACTGCGCGAGCGCGAGGTGCAGGAGCCGCTGGTCACCCAGAGCTTCCGCGTCAACTACGTGCCCGCGGCCGAACTGGTCACCACGCTGACGGGGCTCAGCAGCGAGCGCGGCAACCTCGTCGCGAATCCCTCGACCAACACTCTGATCGTCACCGACATCGAGGGTGTGGTGACCAACATCGGCGCGATGGTGCGGCAGCTCGACATCCGCACCCCCCAGGTTTCGATCCAGGCGAAGATCATCTTCGTCAACCGGACCGACGTCGAGGAGCTGGGGATCGTCTACGACATCAAGGACTCGCGCGGCAACCAGCTCAACCGCGTCTTTCCCGGCTTCAACCCGGCGACCGGGGAGGAGGTCGAGATGGGCACGGATCTGATCCTGCTCGGCGGCAACTCGATCGCGGCGCTCGGCAACGCCAGCACTCGCGTCACCGGCGCGCAGCTCCAGACGATCGTCTCCCTCGTGCTGGGCCGCCACACGCTTATCACCTTCCTCGAGGCGCTCCAGTCGGCGCAGCTCTCCGACGTGCAGGCGGCGCCGGTGATCACCACCCTGGACAACCAGGAGGCGGAGATCTGGGTGGGTGAGCGCACCCCGATCCGCGTCATCGATGTGGGCCAGGCGGGTGGCGGCCCGGGTGCGGGCGGACAGACGCGCGCTACCGCGCAGCTCGTCGAGACGGGCATCCGGCTGCGGGTCACGCCGCACATCACCGCCGACCGCCGCATCCTGATGCAGCTCCACGCCGAGCGTTCGAGCGCGCAGCCCGCGGCCGGCGACATCGGCGTCGTCTTCCAGACGCAGCAGGGCACCACGCGGCTGCTCGTCGCCGACGGGGAGACCGCGGTGATCGGCGGCCTTACGGTCAGCGAGGTCGCCTCCTCGCGAACGGGCATCCCCTTCCTGATGGAGATTCCCTACCTCGGCGCACTCTTCCGCACCAGCCGCTCGCAGGAGCAGAAGCGCGATCTGCTCATCATGGTCACTCCTCATATCGTGGACGACCGCTCGTAATCCTTTTTGCAGGACGGTAGCCGAATGACTCCCCCTCGTATCCGCTCCGGGAGGCTGCCCGCCAGCGCGGCGCTCCTGGTCTTCCTCGCCGCGCTGGGATTCGCCGCCTGCGGGGGCGACAGCGCATTTCCGACGCTCAGTGGTGGGGGCGCACCCGGCACCGGTGGCGCCCAGGACCGGATCGCGCCCACGGTCGAGATCCAGGCCCCGGGCGAGGGCTTTTCGGTGGCGGTAGGGGATTCCGTCCTGGTGCAGGTACGCGTCCGCGACAACCAGGCGGTCACCTCGCTGACGCTCTCCGGCTTTGCGCTGCGGGGAGTGGCCGCGCTCGGCACCGAGCAGCAGATTCCGCGCTTCGCCACCAAGAGCGTCGAGTTCGACACGCTCGCCGCGGTGCGGGACACCGTCATCACCCGCTATCTGCTCGCAACCGCCGACACGACCCGTGAGAACGCGGTCTTCCTGATTGCAGTCGCAACGGACGCCGGCGGGAACAGCGCGTCGGACACGGTGCGGATCTCGATCGGCGGACCGCGCGTGCAGATCGTCTCACCTGTCACAGGACAGGATGTCCGCGCCGGAACGCAGCTCGAGGTCACCGTCAGCGCGCGCGACCGGGTGGACCAGATCCGCGCGGTGAGGTTGCAGCTCA
>JBPCIT010000307.1:0-16276 GCA_051006015.1 Longimicrobiaceae bacterium | reverse complement strand
GGGTGCCCCTCTCCCGGCCGCGAGAGGCGGCCGTCGGAGGCGACCATCGTCTGCGGGTGGCGCATGATGCGCTCGACGTCGCCCTCGTCGAGCACGTGGTAGATCGCGGTGACGCCGCCGCGCTGCGCCGCCTCGATTACCAGCGGCGCGGCATTCTGCGGCGTCGGTTCCAGGCCGCGCGAGACTGCCCAGTCGTGCAGGGTCCGTCCCTCCAGCTCCCGCTGGGAAGGGAAGCCGGAGAACTGCACGCGCCGCAGGTCTCCGCCGCCGCGGTCGTTCAGGATGTTGAAGACGATCCCGGCGAGAATGCTGTCGCGCAGCACCGGCGCGCGCAGCCTCCGCGCGAAGGCGGTGTCGCCGCCCGCCATCGCCCAGGCCGGCACCAGAACCCCGATGCCCGTGTGGGTGGCGGTGTAGGGATACTGATCCACCATCACGTCGATGCCGGCTGCCCGCGCCGAATCCACCATTGCCAGCGTGCGGCGGCTCTGCCCCCACATCTGCCGGCCGACGGCCTTGTGGTGGGTGAGCACCACCGGGATTCGAGCAAGGCGGCCGATCTCGATCGCCTCGGAGACGCCCTCGATCAGCCCCAGCCCCTCCGCACGCAGATGCGAGGTGTAGATCCCGCCGGAGTCCGCAGCGGCCCGGGCGAGCGCCACCACCTCCTCCGTCTCCGAGTAGGTTCCCGGCGTATAGAGCAGCCCGGTCGAGAGGCCGAACGCCCCCTCTCCCATTCCGCGCGCCACCATCTGCCGCATGCGCTCCAGCTCGGCGGCGGTGGGGCGCCGCGCCTCCATCCCCATCACCTCACGGCGGATGGTGTTGTGTCCCACCAGATGGGCGACGTTCATCCCCAGCCCCGCCGCCTGCGCGGAGTCGAGGTAGGCGCCGAGCGGCCAGGGGCCACTGCCATCGGGACCGCCGAGCGCGGTGGTCACCCCCTGCCGCACGTGGCTCTCTGCGTCGGGCATCTCCAGGAGCGGCTCCAGGTGCGCGTGCAGATCGATGAAGCCCGGAGCGACCATCCGGCCGGATGCGTCGATCACCCGGACCGCACCCTCGCGCGGCAGCGGCTCGCGCGAGACGCGCACGATGCGGTCGCCACGCACCGCCACGTCCGCACGGTAGCCGGGGGCGCCGGTGCCGTCGATGACGGTGCCCCCGGCGATCAGCAGGTCGTAGGGCTCGGCGGGCTCCGGCGCCGCGCCTATCTGCGGTGCGCAGGCGGAAAGGGCAGCGGCGAGAAGGAGCGCCAGCGCACAGCAGAGCAAGGCGAACAGGCCCTCACCCCCTAACCCCCTCTCCCAAAATTGGGAGAGGGGGAACAGATTCTGCTGAACCTCGATTTGGAGCATGCAGCAGGATTTGCTGTTCTCCCCTCCCCCTTTGGGGGGGAGGGGCCGGGGGTGGGGGGTCCTCACTCCGGCGTCCCCTCCCCCGCCCTGCGCACCGTCGGGTACTCGATCCCGAGCTGCTCCAGATAGGTGCTGTAGCGAGAAGGATCGTAGCGCAGCGGCTCGATCAGCGGGCGGAAGCGGGCCATGCGCTCCTGGTTCAGGTGAGTCGGCGGCTCGGTGCCCGCGGGGATCAGCGACTCCCACTTGAAGTCTTTGGTCTGCACCTCGTCGAAGTAGCGCTTCGCCTCGGTGAGCAGGCGCGGGTTCGTGAGCAGGTCGATGGCGGTCATGGCGATCACCCGCGAGCCGTAGTTGGAGCCCTGATGCGCGATCGGCGTCGCCATCGCGATCCCGCTCGACCAGTGGTGGCCGATCATCCCCGGGATGTTGGCGGGATAGCGCAGCCGCACCGTGGGGATGTTCCAGGAGACCTCGGCGATGTCGTCGCTGCCGCCGCCCATTCCCTGCTGGCTCTCGCGCAGCTCACGCTGCAGCTGCGTACGCAGCCCGATGATCGAGTCGGCGCCGATCATCTCCTGCGCCGCCCGCGCGAGCGTCTGGTCCGCCTCCGTCCAGCGCGGCATCCCCACCGCCAGGATGTTGGCGTGCATCGCCTCCGCCATCGGCCGATTGAAGTTCGAGGGCCAGGCGGAGCCGTAGACGCGCTGCTCCATCTCCGTCGAGGTCATCAGCGCCGCGGCGGTCGCCATCGTGTCGCCCAGCGCGTGCAGCGCCTTGATCTTCGGGAAGTCCAGCTCGCGGAAGTAGTACCAGACTGTGGCCTCGGAGGGGACGACGTTGGGCTGGTTGCCGCCATCGGGGATGACGTAGTGCGAGCGCTGGTGCAGCCGCAGGTGCTCGCGGCGGAAGTTCCAGCCGACGTTCATCAGCTCGACCGCGTCCAGCGCGCTGCGCCCCGCCCAGGGAGAGGCCGCCGAATGCGCGGAGCGGCCCTTGAAGGTGTAGAGGGTGGAGACCAGCCCCGAGCCGCTGATGCCGTACGTGGTGCCGAAGTCGCTGCTCACGTGGGTCGAGAGCATGGCGTCCATCTCCCGGAACATCCCGGCGTTCACCATGTAGGTGCGGCTCGCCACCAGCTCCTCGGCGACGCCGGGGATCACCCGGATCTCGCCGGGGATGCCGTACTTCTCCATCACCCGCTTGGTGGCGATCGCCGCCACCACGTCCACGGAGGGGGCGCTGTTGTGCCCTTCGCCATGGCCGGGGCCGCCGGGGATCAGCGGATCATGGTAGGCGACGCCCGGCTTCTGCGAGGTCTCCGGCAGCCCGTCGATGTCGCCCATGATGCCGATCACCGGGCGGCCGCTCCCCCAGCTCGCCACATAGCAGGTCGGCATCCCGGCGCAGCCGCGCTCAATGCGGAAGCCCTCGCGCTCGAGGACCTGAGTGATGTAATCGACAGTCCAGTTCTCCTGGAAGCCCAGCTCGGCGAAGCTGAAGACCATGTCCACCATCTCCTGCGAGAGCTTCTGCAGCGAGGCCACCTCGGCGGAGACCTCGCGCTTGAGCTGCGCGTTGCCGGGCCGGCGCTGCGCGTCCAGAGGCGCCGGCAGCAGCAGAAGCAGCAGGAGCAGCGCGGCGGGCAGCGGGCGGAGCGGACGGAACTCGTTCATCTCGGGTTCTCTCTCACAGTTGGGGGTTGATTCGGCCCGGTTCGGCGGATGCGGATCAGCGCGCCCGCGAGAGGGCGTTGAAGAGTAGCGGCCAGGTGGCGATCGTCTGCCCCCGGTAGTTCGGCTGGAAGCCGAAGAGCACCACCGAGCCGCGTCCCACCCGCGCCTCGACGATCGCGGGCTTGCCCGCAACCTGCTCCTCACCGAGCACCCAGCCGGAGAGCAGCGGATTCTCCGCGCGGTAGCGGGCGGCAACCCGCACGGCCGGGTCGGTGACCTCGAAGGCGCGGCTCGAGCCCCAGTACCAGGCGATGCTCTCGCGTCCCATCCCCTGCCCCAGCGGGTGCCCCTGCTCGAGCTGCAGCGCCAGGATGGAGCCGGGGATGTAGAACTCCTGCGGGCGGAGATCCGCCACCGCGTTGCGGACGCCGAGTCGGAAGCTCTCGATGGCGAAGTCGGTCGCGCGCTCGATGGCGACCAGCCGGCCGCCGTTCTGCACGAACTGCCGGATCGCCTCGACTCCCTCCTCGCCGAGCCCACCGGCATACGGCTCGGGCATCACGTTCTGCGGCCACCCTTCGACGATCTGCCGGGCCGGCTGGTCCTGCATCAGGATCACGTCGTAGCGCCGCGCGAGATCGCCGCGCCGGATGTCGGCGTCCTGCAGCGAATCGTAGGCGATCCCATGCTGGTCGAGCACCCAGCGCGTCCACCCCTCGGGCATCGGCGCCGTCCACGACCGGTAGACCCCGATACGCGCCGCGCCGCGCCCGGTCAGTCCCCGTGGCGCGGTGTAGCGCATCTCGGGGACGGGGATCGGGGCGGAGAGCCCCACGCTTACCGGCTCGTTCACCGCCACCGCCTCGACATTCATCAGCAGCGGCAGGGTGTGCGCGGTCACATCATAGGGGCGCTGCGGCGGCCCGCCGGGGTACTCGCGCAGGTCGGGATACTCCTGCCGCTCGAGCATCGTCTGCGCGAAGGAGGCGAAGGGCTGGTTCATCGGCACCACGTAGCTTCCACGCGGGAACTGCCGTCCCACCGCGGTGAAGGCCGCCTCCGCGCGGTGCACCTCGACGTCACCCATGCGCAGGATGCGCAGCACGGCATCGAGCCCCTTCTGGTTCGCCTGCCCGGCGGGGATCACCCACGCGTGCGGCCACTCGGGCCAGCGCTCCGTCGCCCGCCGGTTGGTCTCGTAGAAGTTGCGCAGCCAGAAGGGGCGGTTGCGCGCCGCGTTGGTCAGCAGCGCCAGCGCGCCGGACTCCATGTAGTCCACGATGTCGGCGAGGTGCCACTCGCCGCCGGGCCACGGATCGGGGAAGTTCCAGCTCGGGCGGCCGGCGTGGTAGCCGCGGCCCTCCTCGAGCTGATCGGGCGGGATGGTGACGGGAGTCGCCATCCGTGCCGAGGCCGTCTCGGAGAGGATGCGCACCCCGCCGTGGTAGTGCTGATAGGCGCGCGCCGGTGTGAAGGCGTCGAAGATCGCGTTCACGACCACCCCCTGCTTCCCCTCCGCCGCCATCTCCGCGGCCATGTACATGCCGAGCTGGTTGAGCGCGGTGACCAGCCGCGGGTCCACGTTGGGCTCGATCGGGTCGATGTAGGGAGGGATGAAGTAACGCGCCCCCGTAGCACCCATCTGATGGATGTCGTGCACGATGTGCGGACGCCAGCGATTGTGCGCGCCGGTGATGGTGAGCTGCGTCTCGCGCTGAGTGAAGGCGTACCAGTCGCGATTGTTGTCGTGCCCGATATAGTGATGATAGAGGCGCGGGAGCGGAGCCCCCTCGAACTGGCCCCCGAGGTGCTGCCGGTACCACTCGGCAACCATCTGCGTGCCGTCGGGATTGAGCGAGGGGATGTGGAGCAGCACCACGTTCTCCAGGATCTGACGCACCTGCTCATCCTCCGCGGAGGCGAGACGGTGGGCGAGGCGGGCGGCCGTCTGCGCGCTCCCCACCTCCGTCGAGTGGATGCCGTGGGTGATGAGCACCACCGTGCGGCCCTGCTCGATCAGCCGCTCGACCTCCTGCTCGCCGGAGACGCGCCGCGGGTCAGCGAGCGTCTGGTTGATCCGGCGCAGCTCCTCGAGCCTCGCGTGGTTCTCGGGGCTGGTGATGGTAAGCATCACGAAGGGCCGGTCGAGCGTGGTGCGGCCGAGGGTGTCCACCGTCACCCGCCCGCTCGAGCGCGCGAGTGCCTCGTAGTAGGCGGTGAGCTGATCCCAGTCCGCGAGCTGGCGGTCGGCGCCGATCTCGAAGCCGAAGTGCTCGGACGGCGTCGGCACGCGCTGCGCCGCGAGCGTGGAAGCAAAGGAGAGCAGGACGAGCAGGAGAAGGAGCATTCTGCGCATGGTCTTTCCAGGTTCGGGAGATGGGTGGCAGGTACATAAAAGGCATCGGGGGAGCCCCGGGCGCAAGTCTCGGAGCCCCCCCGATGCCCACCGCCTTTCGGCCGCCGGCAACCCGATGCCTCTACGGGTTCAGCGGCACGTTCGGATTGGTCTCACGCTCCGACTTCGGAAGGTCGTAGCAGAGCGACCGGTTAGCCGCGAGACGCGAGGCCTCTCCCGGCATCTCGAGTGGGTCCAGCGCGCCAGGCGTGTTGGTCGCCTCCCAGCGGCGCAGGTCGAACATGCGGCGTCCCTCGAGCCAGAGCTCGATGCCGCGCTCCCGCTTCAGCCGCGTCCAGGCCTCGTCGAGGCTGCTCGCCGGCCAGGGCTGCATCCCCACCGAGGTGCGCAGGGCGTTGATGAAGGTCATCGCCCCCTGCCAGTTGCCGTCGCGCAGCATGGCCTCGGCCTCGATCAGCCGCATCTCGCGGCCGCTCGAGAGGTTGATCGGCGCCTCGCGCACCCGGTACTTCTGCTGCTGCAGGAAGAGCACGCGCCCGAGGTCCAGCACCGCCGCGTCGCCAGTCGTCTGCGTCGGGTGTCGGGCCCATGCCACCCGCGGATCCTGCGTTTCCTCGTAGTACCCCCAGTAGAAGGTGCGCCACACCGTGTGAGCGCGGTAGGGAGTGCTCGCCCCGGCCCAGAAGATCCGGTTGTACTGGTCGGTCTCCAGGGAGCTGTACGGCATCTGGAAGCGGAAGGTCGTCTCGATCGGACCCGCATCCGCCACGGCACCCGCCCAGTTGCCCAGACCGGCGCGCACGGACGCCCGCCCCGCGATGGAGGCGTTGATCAGCTCAGGGTTGTTCACCTGGCGCCCGATGGCGAGTGAGCGGGTGAACCAGCTCTCCGCCCGCTTGAGCGCGGAATCGGCGGGCACGACGGGACCGCCATCGAAGGTGACCTGGCACCAGTTCTCACCCAGCAGGCGGTTGGCGTGCGCCGCCCAGAGCGCCGCACGGCCGCCGATCAGGTAGTTGTCGATGCTCTGCCCCGCCCCCTGACGCTCGGCGGTGAAGCGCTCGAATCCGGACTCGGCGACGAACCGCGCCCGCTGCGCACCGGTCCAGGGGGGATTCTGGTGCTCGTCATCGAACGCCAGCAGTCCCTGCTGCTGCCGCGGCGTGATCCCGAAGCTCGAGGTCGAGCCCGCCGGGAAGAGCTCGCGGGTTACGGAGGCAGTGGTGTAGGCCACGTTGTTGACGCCCTGGCCCAGCGACCGCACCGCTCCGTTCACCACCGCCGCGTGCGCCTGCGGGTCATCGAGGAAGCGGTCCTCGAAAGGCCCGGGGTTGGTGACCTCCGTGTCGCAGGCGGCCGCCGCGGTGATCATCAAGAATGCCGTCGCACCGCGCGCGATCCGGCTCCTGGCCGGATGGCGGCGCCGCGGCATCGCAACACTGCTCATGAGATACTCCTTCGCGCGTGCGTGGAGAGAAAGTTGGCTCATCGTCGGCCTCCTCAGAAGGCGATCCGCAGCGAGGCGATCAGCGACGCGGCCGGCGGGATGTGCTCCGTGATGCCGGTATTTTGAGCACCGAAGCCCTCGTTGCCGACCATCTCCGGATCGAACATCAGGAAGTCGCGGTGCGTCCAGCGGAACCAGTTGCGGGCCGAGAGCGTCAGGTTCGCGTTGCTGGTGCCCGGAACGAACTGCGTGACCGGCACACGCAACGTCACGTCACGCAGCTTGAAGAAATCCTTCGGGTAGAAGATGAAGTCGTTCTCGTAGTTGGACTGGACGCACACCTTCCTCTCCCGGGCGGTCAGCTCGTCGCGCTGGCCGGCATTCAGGTTGCGGTACGCGTCCATGCAGCTCGGCCAGCGGACGGCGCGCTGCAGCGCATTCGAGGAGGCCCCATCCTGGATCCAGGCGCCGCCCTGATACTCGCCGCGCAGCGACAGCTCGATCTGCATCGGCATGCGCAGCGTGGTCGTGCCGGTAAGAACGTGAGTCGGCTGCTGCGGACCGATGATGACGTCCCGCTCGACGACCGGATCCGCTTTCTCCCGCGCGTTGACGATGCGGTTACCGCGGATCGCCATCACCGGCGCACCCTCCTTGATCCACCCCCCACCGGCAGCGAACTCGGTCGCCTCCCCGAGCTCGAGCACGAGGCTGCGGTTGGTGTAGACGCTGCCACCCACCTCCAGCCCCCAGTTCGGCTGGTCGATGACGACGCCGTTCAGCCCCAGCTCGATGCCTGCGTTCCGGAGCGAGCCCACGTTCTCGAGCTGGCTGGTGAGGTTATCGATGTCTGCCCAGCCGTTCGAGGGCGGCTGGCGCACCCGGAAGAGCGCGTCGGTGGTCTTCTGGTGGTACCAGGTGAACTCCGTCGTCAGCCGGTTGCGCAGGAAGGCGGCGTCGAAGCCGAGCTCGACCTCCGCCGTCCGCTCCGGTCCGAGGTTGGCGTTGCCCAGGTTGCGCGGGAAGAAGGCGGGCTGGCCGGCATACCCGACCGCGGCCCACGTCTTCACCGCGTCGAACGCACCCGGCGCACGCCCGGACTGGCCGTACGCCGCACGCAGCTTCATGCTGCCCAGGGCCTCGGACCAGAACGCTTCCTCGGAGATCACGTACGACCCACTCACCTTCGGGTAGAACTGCAGCCCGAAGTCCTGGCCGAAGGCGCTGTTGCCGTCCACCCGCGCGCCCAGGGTGAGGAAGTACTTGTCCATCCAGCCCGCCAGCATCTGGCCGAAGAAGCCGGCGTTGATCACGCGCTGCCGCTCCTCGACACCGAGCCACTGCGACGCGGTGCTCACGGTCGGCTGACCCGGACCCGGGAGCCCGTCGCCCTTGGCGATCGTGTTGACCTCCTCGCTCGAGACGCTCTGGCCGCCGAAGGAGAGCGTGGTGCTCAGATTCTCGCCGAACTGCAGGCGATAGCTGCCGACGTAATCCAGCGTGAGCGTCGCGCTCGAGAAACGCTGGTCGGAGATGATCCCGGCGGGAGCGGCGACGAAGCCGTACGGCCGCACGTTGCGGTTCTCCTGGTTCGCCAGATCGTAGCCGATCGTGAGGCGATTGTTGAAGTTGTCGAAGGGCTCGTAGTTGGCGGTGGCGCCGGTGATGAAGCGGTCGATCCAGGTGTTGATCTCGTAGGTGAGCACCTGGCGGATGATGTCCGGATCGCCGTTGCCGAAGTAGTTCCGCTCCTGGCGGAAGGCGTTCAGCGTCAGCCCGTGCGCGTTGTTGCCCGCCGGAGTGTTCTGGATGGCGGTGCGATTGTACGAGGTGTTCCAGGAGAGCTGCAGCTTGTCGAGCGGCACGAAGGTGAAGTTGCCGCGGATGCCGACCTTCTCCTCCTGATCGAGTGGCATGACACCCTCGGTATCGCTCCAGCTCCCCGAGGCGAAGTACTGCAGCGCCTCGCCGCCGCCGTTGACGCTGAGCGCGTAGTTCTGGCGCCATCCGTCACGGATGTACGGCTCCATGTTCAGGAGCGGCGTCGCCTGGTAGATGTCGCGCTCGCCGTCGGCTCGGGTGCCGAAATCCACCGTGCCCGAGGGCGAGAAGGGCCGCAGCCGGCTGATGCCCTGGTCGACCTGCAGATTCCAGCGGGGCGCGCCGGAGCGCCCGCGCTTGGTGAAGATCTGGATCACCCCGGCTGCGGCTTCGGTACCGTACAGAGTCGTGGCCGCCGCTCCCTTGACGACCTCGATGCGGTCGATGTCCTCGGGAGGGATGTCGGAGAGGGGGCTCGCCGTCACGTTGCCGCTGCGGCCACTGAAGTCACCCGGGGGGACGTTCTTCTGGTACGCGTCGGCTCGCACCCGGATCCCATCGATGTAGATGAGCGGCTGGTTGCTCATCGCGATGCTGTTGCTGCCGCGCAGCCGGATCTGCGAGCCGGCGCCGGCCATGCCGGCGGATTCGTTGACGATGAGGCCGGGGGTGCGCGACTGCAGCAGCTGATCGACGCTCTGCACCGGCTCGGCGACGTCGGCGACGTTGATCTGCGCGATGGAGTTGCCTACCTCGCGGCGCCGCGCCTGACCGGCGGTGCCGGTGACGACCACCTCATCGAGGGCGAGCGCCTGCTCGGCGAGCTGGAAGTTCGCGGTGACGGTCTGCCCCGCCGCCACGCTCACCGTGCGCACGGTGGGGCCGTAGCCGATGAGCTGCGCGCGCACCTCGACGCTCCCGGCGGGAACGTTGACCAGCAGGAAGCGGCCGGAGCTGTTGGTCAGGGTGCCGAGCCCCGAGCCCGGGATGGACACCTGTACGCCGGCCAGGGGACGCCCCGTGGTAGCGTGAACCACCTCTCCGTTGATGGTTCCTCTTTCCTGCGCCGCGAGCGGACCCGGTGGGATGCCGGCGCCCGCCACGGCTAGCAGGGCCGCCAGCATGAGCGCCGCACGTGTGAGTGATTTCATTACTTTTCTCCTCGATGTGACAGTAACAACCAAGCGGAAAGAGCGATCACCAGGTGTGCTGGCGGCGGAGAACCTCCTTATCGAAGGTGGGGAGGGTGACGGACCACACGGGTCCGACTCGAAGCGATCAGCCGACGACGGACCGTATACAGGTTTTGATTCGGGATAGCTGAGGAAGCTGCTGTAGAGTATTGCCGTCTCCGGAGACTGTCAAGGTGCCGGTGCGCCTAAGACGTGCCGGAACAGCAGGATCGGCAGCGAGCGGCTTGACGGGCCGGAGAGACCCCGCCACTTTCCGATGAACGGTTGCTCCGGCATCTCGCAGGAGCGGCTGCGGCGCTGCCGCGGCCCCGTGGCTCCCCCATCCGAGAGTCGAAGAATGAGCGTTCCCCGTACCGTTTCGCCACGATGCGCGCTGCTGCTGAGCGCCTTCCTCCTCCTGCCGGGATGCTACCACTTCGTTCCCGCACAGCTCGACGCCGTTCCGACGGGCGCCGAGCTGCGGGGGCGCCTTGCTCCCGAGGGAAGCGCCCGCCTCGAGGGAATCGTTCCGTCGAATGGGCGGGTGGTCGAGGGTCGGCTGATCGAGCGTGACGAGCAGCAGATTCTCCTCCTCATTCCCACCGCGCGTACGCAGACCGGCTATCAGCTCGAGACCCTCCGGCAGGCTGTCGCCATTCCGCGGAAGCACCTCTACGAGGTGGAGCTGAAGCAGCTCGACCGTACCCGAACCTACGGTATGGCGGCGCTCGCCGGCGCAGTGGTAGCCGCGGTGGTCATCAGGGCGATCACCCGTGGCAGCGAATCGTCGGGCGGCACGCCGGGCGGTGGCGGCGGCACCGAGTGGCGTGGGGTAGCGGCGCCCGGCGGCGTACGGTAGAGCTCACCTCAGCTCCGTCCGGTCGAGCCGGAGCAGGGTGTGCAGCAGCGCGTTGGCGCCATTCACGACGTCCTCCGGCCGGGTGAACTCCCGCGGCGAGTGGCTGATCCCACCGACGCTCGGCACGAAGATCATCCCGATGGGAGCCAGCAGCGCGATGCTCTGCGCATCGTGCCCCGCACCGCTCGGCATGCGGCGGGTGCTCAGCCCCAGCTCGCCGGCGGCGCCTTCGATGGCCCGGCGGATGCGCTCGTCGGTGGGGGCGGAGCGGCTGACGTACGTGTTCTCGAAGGTGAAGCTCGTCCCCGTCTCCCGCCCGATCTCCCGCGCGCCTGCGGCGATCTCCTCGAAGAGCGCATCGATCGTGCTCATCTCCAGATCGCGCAGCTCGAGGCTGGCGACCACCCTGCCCGGGATCACGTTCGGCGCGCCGGGCAGCGCCTGGATCCTCCCCACCGTCCCCACCTGCCGCCCCGGTCTGCCCCTCACCACCCGGTTCACCGCCTCGACGTAGCGCGCCGCGGCGAGCAGCGCATCCTGCCGCTGCTCCATCGGCGTGGTGCCGGCGTGGTTCGCGACGCCCTCGACGGTGACCTCCCAGCGCTTGATGCCGACGATCCCCTCGACCACTCCGAGGTCGATCCCCTCTGACTCCAGCAGACCGCCCTGTTCGATGTGCAGCTCCAGGAAAGCGGTGAGGCTTCCCGGGCGGCGCCGCACGCTCTCCAGCCGGCCGGGATCGCCGCCGAGAAAGCCGATCCCCTCGCGGACGGTCCTGCCGCTGGCGGTCGTCAGCTCCAGCTCACGCGGCTCGAGCTCCCCGCTGAGCGCACGGCTGCCGGTCTTTCCCCCCTCCTCATTCGAGAAGACGAGCACCTCCAGCGGACGGCGGGTGGTGAAGCGGTTCTCCACCAGCGTATGCACCACCTCGATCGCGGCGAGCGAGCCCACCGGCCCGTCGTAGTTGCCGCCATCCGGCACGGAGTCGATGTGCGAGCCGAGCGCGAGCGGCGCACGATTTCGCTGGCGTTCGGAACGGCTGCCGACCAGATTGCCCGCCGCGTCGATACGCGTCTCGAGCCCCGCAGCGCGCATCAACTCCAGCACGTACGCGCGTCCCTCCCGGTCCGCTTCGCTGTAGGCGACGCGGCTCACTCCGCCTTCCGCCGTCCTGCCGAACTCCGCCAGCGCCTGCAGATGGCGCAGCAGGCGCTCGCCATTGATGCGGGGCTGCACCCCCGGAGCGGCACCGGCGCCCAGCGGGAACGGGTCCAGCAGCGCGGCGGACGCCAGCATCACCGCCCGGGCGGTGAACTGCCTACGGTTGAGGGGCTCTCGCATCGGTTGCGTGATGGCGTTTGCCACGGGATCAGAATGGGAAGAAGAACAGAATTTAGAGGGCGCGCGATGGCGGGGCAATCAGCAGCCGGTGTGCGGAGGGCGAGTAGGTGACGCCGGAGCGCGGCAGGTCGTCTCACGGGAACGGAAGCGGCGAGATTCGATGCGCGCGGCGGATGCGCGGGCGCGTCACCAGTTCCAGAGCCAGAACGCGAGTGAGGACCAGATGCGACGATGCAACCGGTGCAACGGCTGCGGTCAGGTGGAAGGATCGGGACGAAAGGAGCGGCCGTGGAACCGCTTCGAGAGCTTACCGGTGCACCAGGCGGTCGAGAAGATGATGGGGATGCACCGCCCCTACTCCTGCCCCGACTGCAACGGAACCGGCGTGCGGCGCGAGAGCGCCGCCTGAGCCGGTGCGGGCGCCGCGGGCGGCTCAGGCACGCGACGCCGCTTCGGGGGGTGCCTCTCTGCTGTGGCGCTGCAGCGCCTCCAGCACCTCCTCCCCGTAGAACATCGCGATGTACTTCGCCTGCACCTCGGTGACCCGCCGCACCGCCCACACCAATTCGACGTAGTTCGGCTCCGTGGGTGTGCGCAGAGGGTGCATCCTGCATTCCGCCGGAAGATGGTTCGCCTTGCGGTTGTTGCAGGGCGAGCAGGCGGTGACCACGTTCTGCCAGTGATTCCCACCGCCGCGCGAGATCGGCACCACATGGTCGCGCGTGAGAAAGTCCCTCCCCTTCAGGTCGGAGCGGTGCCGCCCGCAGTACTGGCAGCGGTAGCTGTCGCGCGCGAAGAGAAAGGTGTTCGTCACCTGCCGCCGGAAGCGCCGGGGCACGTGCACGAAGCGGACGAGACGGATGACCGTCGGACAGGGCACCTCCTGCCACTGCGAGCGGAAGCTGCGCGCCGCGTCCACCTCGAGGATCTCAGCTTTGCTGTCGATCACGAGGCGAAGCGCGCGCTGCACGGGAAGGATCGTCAGCGGCTCAAAGGAAGCGTTGAGTGCCAGACATTCCATAAAGTTGGCATCCTTGCGAGGGTTTCAAGCCATCTGGTACGCTGAACGTCTCATTTTGTTCACCGGCGTCGGCCGAGCCTACCCTCCGCTTGCCTCCTCGACACCCGCCGGTTACTCGGACGCACCGGTACGATAGGGCAGCAGCAGGGTCGCGACGGTCCCCTCCCCTTCGGTGCTCTCGACCACCACCTCCCCGCCGAGCGAGCGCGCCAGCTTGCGTGCCAGCGTCAGCCCCAGCCCGACGCCGCGGCTCTCGGAGTCGGTGCGCGCCCCCTCATCCACCTGCGCGAAGGGCTCGAAGATCCGCTCGATCTCGGTCTCGGGAACGCCGCGCCCGGTGTCCGAGACGCTGACGATCAGCATCGGCTCCCGCTTCTTTCCCCCCGCCGCGCGCGCGGCGCGCTCGACCCGCACCTCGATCCCCCCCTCGTCGGTGAACTTGATGGCGTTGGCGAAGAGGTGCAGGAGGATGCGGCGCAGACGTTCGGCGTCCGTTTGCAGCAAGGGCAGCGAGCGCGGCAGGAAGACGGCGAGGGAGAGGCGCTTGCGCTCGACGGTGGGCTCGACGCGGCGCAGCAGCTCGAGCACCAGCTCGCGCGGATTCACTACATCGGTGCCCGCCGGCGCGGTGCCGGCCTCCAGCCGGGCGAGGCTCAGCACGCTGCCGATCACCCGCACCAGCTCGGAGACGCTGGCCTCGAGCGTCTCGACCGTCCGCTGCAGCCGCGGCGGCAGCTCCGCGGTGTGCCCGCTCTGCAGCAGGCCCGCGTGCAGCATGAAGGCGGTGGCGGGTGTGCGAAGCTCGTGGTGGATGGCGGTGAGGAAATGATCGCGCGCCTGACGCGCGCGGCGGGCCTCCTCGAAGAGATGGTCGTTCTCTAGTGCCAGCGTGACCAGACCCGCGAAGCCCGCCACGCCGCGCCACTGCGCGGGGGTGGGCTCCGCCTCCCCGCGGTAGAAGAGGAGCAGGGAGCCGGTCACCAGATCACGCGCGCGCAGCGGCGCCAGCAGCAGCCGGCCGGGTTCCCCGGCGACGCTTTCGGAGGGGAGGTGCGGCTCCGAGATAAGGAGCGGGCCTCTGGACCAGCTGGCGCCCCGCGCCAGCGCTGCGGCGATCGCGCCATCGGGACGGAGCAGAGGCTCCAGCTCCGAAGGGTCGCACCCCCACGCGGCGCGGCAGCAGAGCCGCTGCAGCTCGACGACGGCGCCCGCAGCCGCGCCACTCGCCTGCACCGCCTCGGCCAGGATGCCGCGCAGCGCCTCGGCAACATCCGTGGCCGATGTGGCGAAGCCCACGGCGCGCACCCAGCTCTCCGGATCGAGCTCCGCCGCTCCGTGCTCGAGTTCCATCGAATGCACTCAGAGAAGCGCGACCGGGTCGCGGTCGAGCGCGAAGCGCAGATCGTGACGCCCCGCCGGCAGCTCGAAGCGCTCGAAGAAGAAGCGCGCGACCTCGCCGAGGAGGCGGCTGTTCCGGGCGCGCAGCAGCAGATGCCAGCGCCAGCGGCCGCGGATACGGTCGATCGGGCAGGGGGCGGGGCCGATCAGCTCGACCTCCTCCAGCTCGCGCGCCCGGAAGAGGCCGTGCAGCCACTCGGCGGCTCGCTCGGTCGCCTCCTGCGTCGCGGCCTCCTCGAGGCCGCTCACCACCAGATTCAGCAGCCGGCAGAAGGGCGGGTAGACGGGATCGCGCCGCGCCTCCAGCTCGCGCTCGGCGAAGGCGGTGAAGTCGTGCTCGCGTGCGCAGGTGATGGCGTAATGCTCGGGGAGCGCCGTCTGCACGATCACCTCCCCGCCCTTCGGTCCGCGGCCCGCGCGCCCGGCAACCTGCGTGAGCAGCTGAAAGGTGCGCTCGGTGGCGCGGAAATCCGGCAGGTTCATCCCCACGTCGGCATTGATGACGCCGACCAGCGTGACGTTGGGGAAGTCGAGCCCTTTGGCGATCATCTGGGTCCCGAGCAGGATGTCCACCTCGCCGCGCTCGACCCGCCCCAGGATGCGATGGTGCGACCACTTGCCGGAGGTGGTGTCCACATCCATGCGCGCCAGCCGCGCCGCCGGAAAGGTGTCGCCGACGGTGCGCTCGACCTGCTCGGTACCCACGCCGCGGAAGCTCAGGTCGTCCGAGCCGCAGCTGCTGCAGCGCTCGGGCACCTGCTCCTCGTGGAAGCAGTAGTGGCAGGTCAGCCGCGCGGGGCGCCGGTGGTGGGTGAGCGAGACGTTGCACTGCGGGCAGTGCCATACCTGGCCGCACTCGCGGCACTGGACGAAGGTGGCGTAGCCGCGCCGGTTGAGCAGGAGGATCGTCTGCTCGCCACGGGTGAGGCGGCGCTGCACCGCCTCGACCAGCGCGTCGGAGAGGATGACGGGGGCGCGCTCCTGCAGCGGGCCGGTGGTGGCGCTCTGCCGCTTGCGCTCCGCGCGCAGATCTACGACCTGGATGGGGGGAAGCGGCCGCTCGCCGATCCGCTGCGGGAGCTCGATCAGCTCGTACTTGCCGCTGCGTGCGTTCACCCAGCTCTCGAGGGAGGGGGTGGCGGAGCCGAGCACGCAGACGGCGCCCTCCAGCCGGGCGCGCACCACCGCCACCTCGCGGGCATGGTAGCGGGGAGCCTCGCCCTGCTTGTAGGAGCCCTCGTGCTCCTCGTCCACCACAATGGCGCCGAGGTCGGGGAGGGGCGCGAAGACGGCGGAGCGGGCGCCCACCACGATGCGCTTCTCCCCCGTACGCAGCGAGCGCCACTCGTCGTAGCGCTCGCCGTCCGAGAGGGCGCTGTGCAGCACCGCCACCCGGTCGCCGAATACGGCCTTGAAGCGGCCGACGGTCTGCGGCGTGAGCGCGATCTCCGGTACCAGCACGATGGCGGTGCGTCCCTGCCGCTCGACCGTCTCGCGCAGCAGCTCGATGTAGACGAGGGTCTTCCCCGAGCCGGTCACGCCACGCAGCAGAAAGGTGCCAGGCTCCGGCTGCCGGCTCGCGGCGACCAGACGGCGGATCACCTCCGCCTGCTGTGCGGTGGGGCGGAAGGTGGGGGCGGGCGGGATCGCGATCCCCTCGTAGGGGTCGCGCGAGACCTGCTCCTCCTCGACCCTCGCCAGCCCCTTCCCCACCAGCCCCTGCAGCACGGAGGCCGAGAAGCCCAGGTTGCCGGAGAGATGCGCCACCTCCGCGGCGCCGCCCATCGCCTCCAGCGTCTCGTAGCACTCGCGCTGGCGGCGCGCGCG
>JBPCIT010000306.1:0-4425 GCA_051006015.1 Longimicrobiaceae bacterium | reverse complement strand
TTCCGGGGGGGTGACGGAAGATTTCTGGCGGTGAGATGGGGGAGGGGGAGGAGGGAGATCCCTCCTCCCCCTCCCGCGTTGTAGCCGCCGCGGCACCCGGCCGCCGCTGTACCCGCCTGATCTGCTCCCTCTGCGAGGAGATGCTCGATGAGCACGACCCCCGATGCTGATGGGCTCGCCCTGGTGCTCACCGGCGGCGGCGCGCGGGCAGCCTATCAGGCGGGGCTGCTCTCCTGGCTGGCACGCAACTACCCGGAGCTGCGCATCCCCATCCTGACGGGGATCTCGGCCGGGGCGATGAACGCCGCCAGCCTGGCGCAGCACCACGGCAGCTTCCCGCAGGCGGTCGCCGAGCTGGTGGCGCTCTGGAGCGAGCTGATGCCCGAGCGTGTCTTCCGGGTCGACATCCGCTGGCTGGCGCGGAACGTGGGACGCTGGGGCGCCGGGCTCCTCTCCGGCGGCGCTCGGGGGGATCCACGGGTGCGTGGACTGCTCGATACAGCCCCCTTGCACGAGTTACTGCACGAGTCGCTGGCCCCGGTCGACGGGGAGCTGACGGGGATCGACTACAACCTGCAACGCGGCACGCTGCAGGCGGTGGCGCTGAGCGCGACCAGCTACACCACCGGGCAGTCCGTAGTCTGGGCGCAGGGTCGGCGGATTGGCGGGTGGGAGCGCCCCAACCGGCGGGGAGTGCAGACGC
Source organism: Longimicrobiaceae bacterium (assembly GCA_051006015.1). Taxonomy (GTDB): domain Bacteria; phylum Gemmatimonadota; class Gemmatimonadetes; order Longimicrobiales; family Longimicrobiaceae; genus JBPCIT01. The sequence continues at coordinate 3,722 of JBPCIT010000306.1, read as the reverse complement.
GGCTCCAGGTGGATCACATCATGGCATCCGCGGCGCTGCCGCTGCTCTTTCCGGCGGTGCGGGTGGGGGAGGAATGGTACGGCGACGGCGGGATGCGGCAGACCGCGCCGCTCTCGCCGGCACTGCACCTGGGCGCGCGGAAACTCCTCGCCATCTCCACCCGCTACGACCGCTCACGGGCGGAGGCGGAGCGTCCCAGCATCACCGGCTACCCGCCCCCCGCGCAGATCCTCGGCGTGCTGTACAATGCCATCTTCCTCGACCTGATCGACCAGGACGTGCTGCGGTTGGAGCGGCTGAACCGTCTGGTGGAGAAGCTTCCGGAGGAGGAGCGCGAGGGGATGCGCGTCGTACGCCTACTGGTGCTGCGTCCCTCCTGCGACCTGGGCGTGCTGGCGCGCGACTACGAGCCGCGTCTGCCGCGCGCCTTCCGCTTCCTGACGCGCGGCCTCGGCACCCGGCAGACCCGCAGCGCGGATCTGCTCAGCCTGATGATGTTCCAGGGCGACTACCTGCAGCGCCTCGTCGCGATGGGGGAGGCGGACGCCGAGGCGCGGGCGGAGGAGATCGAGGCGTTTCTGAGTGCGTGAGTACGAAAGTACGAGAGTACGAGAGTACGACAGTACAAGAACAGTGACCAGACCATGAGACTTCGTTTCGTTCTTCTTCTGCTGCTGCTTCCGCTTGCGGGGTGCCTTCCCGCCGCTCGCTCGGCACCCGCGCACGCGAGCGCTCTCGGCGAGGAGATGCGAGCCATCTTCGAGGACACCGCCTTTGCCCACGCGCACTGGGGGGTGGTGATCCGCTCTCTCCAGACCGGCGAGACGCTGTACAGCCGCAACGAGAGCAAGGCCTTCATCCCCGCCTCCAACCAGAAGCTGCTGACCGGCGCGGCGGCGCTCGAGCTGCTCGGACCCGACTTCCGTTACCGGACGGAGGTCGTCGCGACCGGCCCCGTGCAGAACGGTGTCCTGCGCGGCGATCTGGTGGTGCGGGCGAGCGGCGATCCGACCATCTCCTGGCGCTTCAACGAAGGCGATGCGCGCACCGTCTTTCGCGCCTGGGCCGACTCGCTGCGTGCCCACGGAGTGCGGCGGATCGCGGGCGCGGTGGTGGGCGTGGACGAGGTCTTCGACGATCCGGTCTATGGCTGGGGATGGGCGTGGGACGACCTGGGAGGCCAGTTCGCCGCCCCGGTCGCCGGGCTCCAGTTCAACGAGTCCTCGGTGCTGGTCGAGCTCCTCCCGGCGAGCCGGGCGGGGGCGCCGGGCATCGTCGCGCTCAACCCACCCTCCGGCCATGTGCGGCTGGAGAACCGCACCACGACGGTGGAGGCGGGCCGGCCCGCGCGCATCGAGATCGGATACGTCGAGCTGGATGACGTGCTGGTGGTCAGCGGGGAGATCCCGCGCGACACCTCGGGGATCAGCCAGCGTGTCGGGGTGCGCGATCCGGCGCGCTACTTCATCACCGCGCTGCGGGAGACGCTGCGCGAGGCCGGCATCGCCGTTGAGGGACGGGCGATGCTCCGGGAGGACTTCGACGACGATGCGCCCGCGCTGCGACCCGGCGCGCGCCTCTTCATGCACCACTCGCCGCCGCTGCGCGAGATCCTCCCCGTCATGATGAAGCCCAGCCAGAACCAGATCGCCGAAGCGCTGCTCAAGACGGTGGCCGCGGAGGAGCGCGGCCAGGGGCGGGCCGCGGTGGGCGCGCAGGTGGTTGACAGCCTCTTCGTCGCCTGGGGGCTGGAGACCGGCGGCCTCTCGATGCGCGACGGCTCGGGCATGTCACGCTACAACTTCCTCACCCCCATCCTGCTGATCGGGCTGCTGGAGCGGATGACCCGGAGCCCACATTGGGAGCTGTGGTATGCCTCTCAGCCTGTCGCGGGGATCGATGGGACGCTGCGCAGCCGGATGCGTGGTACGCCGGCGGAGGGGAACGTACACGCCAAGACGGGCACCCTCTCGAACATTCGCGCCCTCTCCGGCTATGTCACCACCGCGGACGGCGAGCGCCTGGTCTTTGCGATGCTGGTCAACCACCACCTGCGCTCAGCCGGCGATGCGGATCGTCTGATCGACGCGGCGCTGATTCGCCTCGCCACCTTCAGCCGGCGGAACTGAACCGCGAGTGCGGGAGGGCGGCCGGTGCGATCCAGGGATGGTGGAGCGTGCTGCTGCGCTCCCGGCAGGCAGCCAGGATTCTCAGCTCCGCTTCTTCCGTGTACACGCGCACCTTCGGAGGCGCGGCAGCGCTCCCGCTAAACCCCATTGGTGGCCTCGCCGACTCGGATCGAGTTAGTGCTGCGGCAGCACGAGCAGCAAAGGATGTGTACAGCCAGCCGCTCCACCCACGCCTGACAACCGGATTCGCGCCGTTCCTGCGAGATTTCCTTGACGATATGCGCCGGGGCGTGTACTTTGGCAAAACGCTACGCTCCCCGTCCCTGGGGCCTTCCTCCCATCCTCCCCCATCTCGTGAGGTGCCCATGAGCACGCTTTCTGCCGAGGTCGTGACCTCCTCCTCAGAAGAGCAGGCTATCAGGCAAGCTGTGGGCTACTACATCGAAGGGCTCCGCACGGGCAGCGTGGAGACGCTGAAGCAAGGCTTTCATCCGCAGGCGGTGATGTCTGGCTACCTGGATGAGACGCCATTGGTCACGCCCATCCAGGGGCTCTACGATTTCGCGGCATCGGTCCCATCCCCCGCCCAATCGGGCGAACCCTTTCACGCCGAGATCCGGTCCATTCAGGTGACCGGAAATGCTGCCACGATCGAACTCCGCGAAGGACCGTATCAGGGGCACGACTTCGCTGGCTCCTTCCATCTGCTCAAGATCGAAGGGCGGTGGTGGATCACAAGCAAGCTCTTCCAGGCGGTCTGACCCGCCGACTCGATCCGACGTTCGTGCCAGGGGGCGCCAACGCGTCCCTCTTTCGTCAGGCGGAGGCGGTGTGTCAGGGAAGTGGTGGTGCGGCAGGTAGGCAACACACCCCCGCGCGACGCTGCCGGTTCGGCCTTCTGTGGAACGGGAAATTCCCGTTCGCTTCACCCCCTCACCCGAGAGGTAGTCATGTACGTACTCGTCGAGCACCACATCAACGACCCGTCCGCCTTCTGGCCCACGGACATCGAGGCGTTCAAAGCTGCGATTCCGTCGCACCTGACGCTGCACCATGCCTTTGCCGCTCGTGACGGTAACCACGGCGTCTGCCTCTGGGAGGCCGAATCGGTGGAGACCGTGCGTAGCTGGCTCGATCCCGCCATGGGCGACACCAGCCGCAACGTCTACCACGAGGTGGTGAACCGCGAAGGTATCGCGACGCCCGCGGCGGTCCCGGCGTAGAGAGCGAACGCTCGAAATCTGCAGCTGCGGGGCGGCACTCCTCCGGGGCGCCGTCCCGCAGCCGTCCATGCGACTCCGGATGCTTCCATGAAACACCCCCGCGCAGCAACCCCGAACCTGCGGGAGGAGTGAACCGTGGCCGAAGAGATCAGTGCCGATCATCCCCCCTCGCCATCCTTGTCTCCGGATGCGCCGAGGATCAGCCGTCGCCAGCTCCTCGCGGGTAGCGCGGGGGCGGTAGGAGCGGCGGTCCTCCATACCACCGGTCTGGTAGCGGCGCCGGATCCCGCAGCCGCTGTCGAGCAGGCGGTGCGGACCACGAAGCGTCAAGGCCCCGGCCCCAGTTAAATCGGCGGACGCTCGGCGCACG
>JBPCIT010000305.1:0-8895 GCA_051006015.1 Longimicrobiaceae bacterium | reverse complement strand
GAGCCCGGCTTCTGGAGCGACCTCCTCCTGCACCCCGAGGATCGGGAGCGGGCGTTGGAGCTGCGCACCCGCGCTATCCGCGAGGCGCGCGACCACGTCCTCGAGTACCGGGTGCGGACGGCGGATGGACGCACCCTCTGGCTGCGCGACCTGGTGCGGGTGGAGCACGGGGAGGCGCAGCTCCTGCGCGGGTTGATGGTGGAGATCACGGAGCAGAAGCGGGCGGAGGAGGAGCTGCACGAGCGCGAGCGCCATGCCGCGCTCGCGGCGGAGGTCGGCGCCGCGGTCGCGGAGGGGATGCCTCTGCGCGAGATGCTGCAGCGCTGCGCCGAGGCGATGGTGCGGCACCTCGATGCGGCCTTCGCCCGCATCTGGACGCTGAACGAGGCCGAGCAGCTGCTCGAGTTGCAGGCGAGCGCGGGGATGTACACCCACCTCGACGGTCCGCACGGTCGGGTGCCGGTGGGCGCCTTCAAGATCGGCAGGATCGCCGAGGAGAAGCAGCCCCACCTCAGCAACGACGTCCCGAACGATCCGCGCGTCGGAGACAAGGAGTGGGCACGGCGCGAGGGGATGGTCGCCTTCGCCGGCTATCCACTGCTGGTGGCGGGGCGGGTGGTCGGGGTGGCGGCGATCTTCGCGCGGCATGCGCTCGCCGAGAGCACGCTCGACGCGCTGCGCGGGGTCGCCGACCGCCTCGGCCTGGTGGTCGAGCGCCGCCGCACCGAGCGGGAGCTACGCGAGCGTGAGCGGCAGCTCGCCGAGGCGCAGGCGATCGCCCACCTCGGGAGCTGGGAGTGGGAGGTGACCGCCGACACCGTCACCTGGAACGACCAGCTCTACCGGATCTTCGGCCTGCCGCCGGGAACGCCGATCACCTTCGAGAGCTACCTCGAGCGCATCCACCCCGAGGACCGGGAGCTGGTCGCCAGCACCGTCGGCGGCGCGCTCGAGAACGGCCGGGGCTACCGCTTCGAGCACCGCATTCTGCGGCTCGACGGCGCCGTGCGCTGTATCGCCAGCCAGGCGGAGGTCGAGACGGACGAGCAGGGCCGGGCGGTGCGGCTCTTCGGGATCGCGCAGGACATCACCGAGCTCAAGGAGGCCGCCGATCACGCGCAGCGGCTGGCGGTCGAGCAGGCGGCGCGCGCCGAGGCCGAGGCGGCTCAGCGGCGTGTCACCCGGATCCTCGCGAGCATCACCGACGCCTTCTTTGCCCTCGATCGCGAGTGGCGCTTCACCTACCTGAACCCCAAGGGCGAGCAGCTACTGCAACGCTCGGCCGAGGAGCTGGTGGGGCGCAACGTCTGGGAGGAGTTCCCCGACGCGGTGGACGCGACCTTTTACCGCATGTACCACCAGTCGGTCGAGGAGCAGCGCACCGTCGAGTTCCAGGAGTTCTATCCACCGCTCGACGCCTGGCTGGCGGTGCGGGCGTACCCCTCCGAGGAGGGGCTCGCGGTCTACTTCCGCGACATCACCGACCAGAAGCGCGCCGAGGAGGCACTCGAATACCAGAGCTACGTCACGCGCACCATCACCGAGAACACCACCGCCGCGCTCTTCATGATGGACGAGAAGGGCCGCTGCACCCACATGAACCCGGCTGCCGAGGCGATGATCGGCTACACGCTCGAGGAGATCCGCGAGATCCCGCTGCACGACGCCATCCACCACCACCACCCGGATGGCCGCCCTTACCCGATGGCCGAGTGCCCGATCGACCGCGCGCTGCCGGAGGACTTCTCCATCCGCGCCCATGAGGACGTCTTCATCCGCAAGGACGGCAGCTTCTTCCCCGTGGTCTGCGCCGCCAGCCCCATCTTCCGGGAGGAGGTCCCGGTCGGCACGGTGGTCGAAGTGCGCGACGTCACACACGAGAAGCAGGCACAGGAGGCGCTGCGGCAGAGCGAGGAGCGCTTCCGCTCGCTGATCGAGGCGACCACCGCCATCGTCTGGACCACCTCGGGCGCCGGGGAGTTCGAGGGGGAGCAGCCGGGGTGGAGTGCCTTCACCGGGCAGAGCCCCCGGGAGTTCACCGGCAGCGGATGGCTCGAGGCGGTGCACCCGGAGGACCGCGAGGCGACGGTGGCCGCGTGGGAGCAGGCTCTCGCCACCCGCACCCTCTACCAGACGGAACACCGGGTGCGGCGCCATGACGGCGAGTACCGGCACATGCTGGTGCGCGGGGTGCCCATCCTCGACGAGCGCGGGAAGGTGCAGGAGTGGGTCGGCATCCACACGGACATCACCGAGCGCAAGCAGATGGAGGAGCGCCAGCGCTTCCTCGCCGAGGCGGGCACGCTCTTCTCCTCCTCGCTCGACTATCAGACCACGCTCGCCAGCGTCGCGCGGCTGGCGGTGCCCACGCTGGCTGACTGGTGCGCCATCGACCTGCTGCGGGAGGATGGCACGCTGCAGCGGGTCGAGGTAGCGCACGCCGACCCCTCCAAGCGGCAGCTCGCCCTGGAGCTCGAGCAGCGCTACCCGCCCGATCCCGCAGCGCCCACCGGCGTACGCCACGTGCTGCGCACCGGGGAGCCGGAGCTGGTGCCGGAGATCCCGGAGGAGCTGCTGATCCAGGCGACTCGCGACGAGGAGCACCTGCGCATCATCCGTGAGCTGGGGCTGCGCTCCTACATCGTCGTTCCGCTGATCGCGCGCGGACGTACCCTGGGAGCGATCACGCTGGTCTCCGCCGAGTCAGGGCGCCGCTACGGGGCGGACGATCTGGAGGGTGCGATGGAGCTGGCGCTGCGCGCCGCGTTCGCGGTGGACAACGCGCAGCTCTTCCGCGACCTCGAGCAGGCGCTGGCGCAGGTCGCCGCCGAGCGCCTGCGCCTGCAGGAGCTCTTCCAGGAGGCACCGGCGTTCATCGCCGCGGTGCGGGGGCCGCGGCACGTCTTCGAGATGGCGAACCCGCCGTACCTCCAGCTCATCGGCCACCGCGAGGTCGGCGGCAAAGCGGTGGCCGAGGCGCTGCCGGAGGTGGTCGAGCAGGGCTTCATCGGGCTGCTGGACCAGGTCTACACCACGGGAGAGCCTTTCGTCGGCACCGAGGTGCCGGTGATGCTGCAGCGCCAGGCGGGCGGCGTGCCGGAGGAACTCTACGTCAACTTCGTCTATCAGCCGATCCGCGAGGTGGACGGGTCGATCTCCGGCATCTTCGTGCACGGCGTCGATGTGACCGACCAGGTGCGCGCCCGGCAGCAGGTCGAGGAGAAAGCGGAGGAGCTGGGGCGGCTGGCGCGCGCCCTGGAGCGCAGCAACCGCGATCTCGACCAGTTCGCCTACGTCACCTCACACGACCTGAAGGCGCCGCTGCGCGGCATCGCCAACCTCTCGCAGTGGATCGAGGAGGATCTGGGGGAGAACGTCCCCGCGGAGACGCGCGAACACCTGACTCTGATGCGCGGCCGGGTGCACCGCATGGAGGGGCTGATCGACGGGATCCTGCAGTACTCGCGCGCCGGGCGAGTGCGCGACGATGCGCAGGAGGTGGACGTCGGCGCCCTGCTCGACGAGCTCATCGAGCTGCTCTCCCCCCCGGAGCAGGTGACGATCCGGGTGCAGGAGGGGATGCCCTCGTTGCTGATGGAGCGGCTTCCTCTGCAGCAGGTGTTCATGAACCTGATCGGCAACTCGGTCAAGTACAACGACCACCCCGACCCGCGCGTCGAGGTAGGGGTGCGCGAGGGGCGCGACTTTTACGAGTTCTCCGTCGCCGACAACGGACCGGGAATTGCGCCGGAGTATCACGAACGTATCTTCGGCATCTTCCAGACGCTGCACGCACGTGACAAGGTCGAGGGCACCGGCATCGGGCTCTCGCTGGTGCGCAAGATCGTCGAGACGCGCGGCGGCCGGGTGTGGGTCGAGTCCGAGGAGGGATCCGGCGCGACCTTCCGCTTCCTCTGGCCTAAGCAGCCGGAGGCGGAGGAGTGAGGGGGTCCGGTGAGGGCGCGGCCGCGCATTCCAGAGCGGGAACCGGGAACGTAGATAATGAGTGATAGACTCCTGAACATCCTGCTCGTCGAGGATGACGACGTGGACGTGATGAACGTCAAGCGCGCCTTCCAGCGGAACAAGATCGCCAACCCGCTCTGGACGGCGGGAAATGGGCTGGATGCCCTGGAGATCCTGCGCGGCTCCGAGATCCCGAGGGAGCGGCGGCTGATCCTCCTCGACCTGAACATGCCGCGCATGAACGGCATCGAGTTCCTGCGGGAACTGCGGGCGGATGAGGAGCTGAAGGGTACACCGGTGGTGGTGCTGACCACCTCGGACGACGAGCGCGACCGCGTCGAGGCGTACAACCTGAATGTCGCCGGCTACATCCTCAAGCCGGTCACCTTCGTCAACTTCGTCGAGACGATGGCGACGCTCAACAACTACTGGACGCTGGTGGAGATGCCCTGATGGGGAGTGGCCGCGGAGCATGGAGCGTTCAAGCATCACCGACCCCGTGAACGGAGAACCGGAGACGGGTGCCACCCCCGGAGCCGTGATCGCGCCGTCCGCCCCGGAGGGTGCGGCGCCGGCTGGAGGAACGGCGCCTCCGGGCGCGATCCTGCTTCCCGAGCAGGCATCGCTCCGCCTCCTGCTGGTGGACGACGATCAGGTCGACCGGATCGCGGTGCGGCGCGGGCTTCGCTCCATGGGGGTGCGGGCGGAGTTCGTGGAGGCGGAGAGCGTCAGCTCGGCGGTGGAGGAGCTGCGGGCGCAGCCCTTCGACTGCGTCTTCCTCGACTTCAACCTTCCCGACGGCACCGGTCTGCTCGTGCTGCGCGAGGTGCGCGGCGCGGGCATCCGCACGCCCATCGTGATGCTCACCGGCCAGGGAGACGAACAGCTCGCCGTCGAGCTGATGAAGGCGGGCGCCTCCGACTACCTCCCCAAGAGCATGGTCACGCCGGAGCGGCTGGCGCAGAGCCTGCGCTATGTGCTGCGCGTCTCCCGCGCGGAGCTGAAGGCGCGCCAGGCGGAGGAGGCGCGCGAGGCCGCGCTCGCCGCGCGCTCGCGCTTCTACGCCGCCATGAGCCATGAGCTGCGCACCCCGATCAACGCCATCCTCGGCTACAACGACCTGCTGCTCGCCTCCATCTACGGACCGCTGAGCGAGAAGCAGACGACGGGTATCGAGCGCTCCCAGCGAGCGGCGCGCCATCTGCTCGAGCTGGTCAACGACGTGCTGGACCTCTCGAAGCTCGAGGCCAGCAAGATGGAGCTGCAGATGGAGGAGGTCAGCATCGCGGCGCTGATCGAGGATCTCTTCGCCACCATCCGTCCGCTCGCCGCGGAGCACCGGAGTGAGCTGACGCTCGCCGACGAGGAGTGCCCGCGCCGGCTCACCACCGACCCGAGGCGGGTGCGGCAGATCCTGCTCAACCTCCTCTCGAACGCCATCAAGTTCGGCGAGGGCAAGCCGGTGCAGGTGCGCTGCGCCACCGCTGCCGATGGCGGAGTGGCGATCGAGGTGCGCGACCACGGCGAGGGGATCGCGGAGGGGGACCTGCCGCGCATCTTCGAGGAGTTCGTGCAGATCCACGAGTCGCGGCACACCGGCACCGGGCTCGGGCTGCCCATCTCGAAGCGGCTCGCCGAGCTGCTGGGCGGGCGCCTGGAGGCGGAGTCTCAGGTGGCTGCGGGGAGCGTCTTCCGCCTGATCCTGCCGCCCCCGCCGGGAGCGGGCGCCCGCCCGGCGGCGGAGCTGGACGATCCGCTGCTGGGGTGATTCGAGCTACCTGATCCCGGATAACAGATCTTCATGTCTTCGGTCGCTTCCGCTCCCCACACGCGCACCCCCCTGGAGCGCGCGCTTCGTGAGCGCGTGCGCGGCGAAGTTCGCTTCGACGGCAAGTCCCGGCTGCTCTACAGCACTGACGCTTCCATCTACCAGATCCTCCCGCTGGGCGTGGTGGTTCCCCGCGACGCGGAGGACGTGCAGGTCGCGGTGCGAATCGCCGCGGAGCAGGGGGTGCCGGTGCTCCCCCGCGGCGGCGGGACGTCGCTGGCGGGGCAGACGGTGGCCCGGGCGCTGGTGCTGGACTTCTCGAAGTACATGCACCGCGTCCTCGAGGTAGATCCCGACCGCGCCCGCGCCCGCGTCCAGCCGGGGGTGCGGCTGGACCGGCTGAACAGGGCGGTGTCGCACTTCGGCCTGCACTTCGGCCCCGACCCCGCCACCAGCCGGCAGTGCGCCCTCGGCGGGATGATCGGCAACAACGCCTGTGGCGCCCGCTCGGTGGTCTACGGCAAGACGGTGGATCACGTACACTCCCTCGACTGCGTGCTCGCGGACGGAGCGGCGGCGCACTTCGGCCCCCGCCCGCGCGCGGAGCTGGAGACCCTCGCCGGCCGGGAGGGGGAGCTGGCGCGTGGGGTGCTGGGGTTGATCGAGCCGCACCGGCAGGGCATCCGCGAGCGCTATCCGCAGGTGCCCCGCCGCGTCTCCGGCTACAACTTCGACGCGCTGCTCGACGCTGACGAGGTCAACCTCGCCCGGCTGATCGTCGGCTCCGAGGGAACGCTCGCCACGGTGGTCGAGGCCGAGCTGGGGCTGGTGCCGCTCCCCCCCGCGAAGGGGCTGGTGCTGCTCGCCTTCCGCGACCGCTACGCCTCGATGGACGCCGTCCCCGAGATCCTCGGCACGGAGCGGCTCTCCGCGCTCGAGGTGGTGGACGACCGCATCATCCGCAGCGCGCGCCAGCTTCACGAGCTGCGCCCCAGCGTGGCGCTGGTGCCGGAGGACACCCGGGGTCTGCTGATCGTCGAGCTGACGGGGGATACCCCGGACGAGGTGCGCGGCCGCGTCGAGGACTTCGCGCGGCGCGCCGAGCGCTTCGCGGGGGAGCCGCACGTCGGGATCTTCCTCGACCCCGCGGCGCAGGAGCGCGCCTGGGCGGTGCGGCGCGCGGGGCTGGGGCTGCTCTACCGCACCATCGGCGACGTCAAGCCGATCCCCTTCGTCGAGGACACCGGCGTTCCCCCCGAGCGGCTGGGTGAGTACAGCCGCCGCTTCGACCAGGTCGTGCAGCGGCACGGCACCACCACCGGCTTCTTCGGGCACGCGGGGCAGGGCTGTCTGCACATCCGCGTGGACCTCAACCTCAAGCTGGGCGAGGATGTGCGGCGCATGCACGCGATCGCCCGTGAGATCGCCGAGCTGGTCGTCGAGTTCGGCGGCTCCCTCTCCGGCGAGCACGGCGACGGCCTGGCGCGCTCCGAGTTCCTCCCGCTGATGTTCGGCCCCGAGATCATGGAGCTGCACCGGCAGACGAAGCGCCTCTTCGACCCGGAGGGGCGGATGAACCCGGGGAAGATCGTCGATCCCCCGCCGATGTCGGAGAACCTGCGCTTCGGTGAGGAGTACTCGGCCACGCATCCGCCGACCTTCTTCGACTACTCGGCGGACGGCGGCTGGGATCGGGCGGTCGAGAAGTGCAACGGGATGGCGATCTGCCGCAAGCTGGACGCGGGCACCATGTGCCCCTCCTTCATGGTGCTGCTCGAGGAGGAGCACTCGACGCGAGGGCGCGCCAATGCGCTGCGCGAGGCGATGCGCGGCCATCTGCGCGGCATGGACAGCAACGCGGTACTCGAGGCGCTCGACCTCTGCCTCGAGTGCAAGGCGTGCAAGACCGAGTGTCCGGTCGGCGTGGACATGGCGCGCTACAAATCCGAGTACCTGGCGCAGCACTACAAGCTGCATGGCATCCCGCCCGCCGCGACCTTCTTCGGGCGCATCCACGACTTCGCCAGGGCGGGCAGCCTCTCCCCGACCCTCTCGAATCTGGGCAACCGCCTCTTCGGCGGGATCATGAAGCGGGCGGCGCACGTGGATCCGCGCCGCAAGCTCCCCGAGCTGGCGACGCAGCCCTTCCGCAGCTGGTTCGATAGGCGCGAGATCTCCGCCGCGCGCGATCCGCTCACCGGCGATCGCCGCGGCCGGCCCACGGTGATCCTGCTGGACGACACCTTCCACAACTACTTCCAGCCGTCGCCGCTGCGTGCCGCGGTCACCGTGCTGGAGCGTGCCGGCTTCCGTGTCGAGCTGCCGCGCCGGCAGGTGTGCTGCGGGCGGGCGATGATCTCGAAGGGTCTGCTCGAGGAGGTGCGCAGCTATCACAGCGAGCTGATCGCCACCCTCGCCCCGATGGTCGAGCGCGGCGCCAAGCTCGTGGGGCTCGAGCCGAGCTGCATCCTGACCTTCCGCGACGAGCTGCCCGACCTGGCGCAGGACCCGCGGACCAAACTCCTCGCGGAGAACTCCTTCACCCTCGAGGAGTTTCTGGTGAGCCTCCCCGACTACCGTCCCGGGCGGCTGGCGCGCCGCGCCGTGGTACATGGCCACTGCCACCAGAAGGCGCTGGTGGGGATGGGGCCCACCACCGACCTGCTGAAGCGCGTCGAGGGGCTGGAGTTCCGGGTGCTGGATTCCGGCTGCTGCGGGATGGCGGGCTCCTTCGGCTACGAGGAGGGGCACTACGAGGTCTCGCGCGCCTGCGGCGAGCGCGTGCTCTTCCCCGCGGTGCGCGGCGCCGAGCCCGACGAGCTGATCGTCGCCCCCGGCTTCTCCTGCCGCACGCAGATCGCCGACTTCTGCGACGGCCGCCGCGCCATCCACACCGCCGAGCTGCTGGCGATGGCGGGGTAGCCGGGCCGGAGCTGCTGGCGGTTGAGCGATGCCAGTGGGAGATTACTGGTGGCGCCGCTGGCCGGCCCCCTCTCCGGCTCGCTGGGGCTCGCCACCTCTCCCCCGAGTCCGGGGGAGAGGTTGTTGGGCTCTCGCTGCTCTCCCACTGATCCGCTGCCGTGCGGATTGTAGTGCTCCCCTCCCCCGGAATCGGGGGAGGGGTTGGGGGAGGGGGCCCGCCGGGGCCGGAACCGAAAAAC
>JBPCIT010000304.1:0-3335 GCA_051006015.1 Longimicrobiaceae bacterium | reverse complement strand
CTCTGGTACCGCTCGCAGAACTTCGGCACCGCCACCCGCCTGCGCCGCGCCGTCCACGGCCTCCTGCCCACTCTGCCCGACCTGGCCTGGCTGATCCTCGAGGGCGGCGGGAACCTTGCCGAGATCTGGACGCGCGAGGCGGAGCGCCGGGGGATCCCGGTGCGGCGGATCGCCGCCGAGCGCTGGCGCCAGGAGCTGCTCTACGCGCGCGAGCAGCGCAACGGAGCGCAGGCGAAGCAGCATGCCGCGGAGCTGGCGCGGCGCATCATCGAGTGGTCGGCGGCGCCTCGCCCCACCTCGCTGCGCCACGACGCCGCCGAGGCGATCGCCATCGGCTTCTGGGGCGTACTCCACGTGGGCTGGCTGGAGCAGATTCCCGAGGAGCTGCGGCGGTGAGTCACCGCGTGCCCTCCGTTGTTCGCCTCCCTCGACCTTGCTTCCCATGAGAGATCTGGATGAGGTTTTCCGCGGCCTGGCCCGCTCCTCCTTCCGCAGTCGCTTCCAGTTGGGTGCCCGCGAGCGCGCCTACCTGGAGGCGCGGGGGCTGGCGATGGTGGTGGAGCACGCCCGAATTTTCATCGCGCAGCGGCTCGCCCCCGCCGAGCCGCCGGGCGACGGGAAGCAGACGCCGTATCGCGGACACCCTGTCTTCGTCGCGCAACACGCGACCGCGACCTGATGCCGGAGCTGTCTGGAGAAGTGGCACGGGATCGGGAAGGGGCGGGCTCTCTCTCGCGAGGAGCAGGCCCACGTGGTCGCCGCGCTGGAGCGCTGGCTCAGGACGCAGGGGTGAGCGCCCGCGCCGATGGACGCGAAACGGCTCCCGCGCCCTGAACAAGACGCGGGAGCCGCAAGGAAAAAGGAGGGAGGAGGTCAGGCGATGTCGTTCAGCGAGTGGCGCACCCTGCGCTGCTCCTCCTGCGCCCACGCGGCGTACTCCTCGTTCCGGTTCAGCTCACCCGTGGTGTCGAGGCCGGCGAGCTGGGGATCGGCGGCGGGACCATTGTTGAACGCGCGGAGAAAATCATCCAGCGCATCGAGGTACTCCTCCCCGACCTGGCGGCCGTGCATGGAGCGCGTTTCGAACTCGCTGTCGAACTTCTGCCTCAGCTCCTCGAGATGCGCTTTTCTGGCATCGTACATATCGTTCCTCCCCTCATCGACGGGTGCACAGGTTCGGCCGCGATCGCTGCATCGCGGGCCGCTCAAGATCCGTTTCTCGAATCGCGGTAATGCGAATAATGAGACCGGGTTAGGATAGATGGCGGTGCCGCCGCCGTCAAGCGATCACGAACGGCGGCGGCGCCGCTCCGGTCTTGCGGCGGCCGGGGAGCGCCGCGAGCTTCCGAGGAAGCCGCTCGCGACGACGCCACCGGCATGGATATATGGAATCACTCCCCATCTCGACAGCTTCCGAGTACTTCGGCGCGATGGTCGAATCCTACGATTCGCTCATCCGACGCGCGGTACCCCGCTACGCGGAGATGACCGCGCGCCTGGTGGAGTATCTCCCCCTCGCCGCGCCGCACGTTCTCGAGCTGGGCTGCGGGACGGGCAACCTCTCGCTCGCGCTCGCCGCGCGTTATCCCTCCTCCCGCTTCACCTTCGTGGATGCCTCGCCGGAGATGGTCGATCTCACTCGCCGCCGTATCGAGCCGGATTTCCCTGGCGTGGCGGAGCGCTCGGCGTTCGTGATCGCGCGCTTCGAAGAGCTGGGGCCGGAGCCGGGAAGCCAGGATCTGATCACCTCCTCGATCAGCCTGCACCACGTTCGGGAGAAGGGAGAGCTGTACCGCCGCCTCCACGCCGCACTGCGTCCCGGGGGACGGTTCTGCTTCGCCGACCAGATGGCCGGGGCGTCGGAGGAGAATCATCGCCTCAACTGGGAGCGCTGGCTGGCCTTCTGCCGCGAGCCGGGCAACTGTAGCGAGGAGGAGATCCAGAGCCTGCTCGCGCACGCGGACGCGCACGACCATTACACACCTGTGCCGGAGCACCTCGCGCTGCTGCAGCAGGCGGGATTCACCTCCGTGGACTGCGTCTGGCGCAACTGGATGTGGGGGATCATCACCGCCACGGCGTGACAGCGGCATTCCGTGACAGCGGCATTCCGCTGGTTCCCGGGGGTATAAAACCCCCGGCAAAGAACTGCAGGCGTCCTCCGGACGCGTTCAGCGGCGAGATCCCGCCCGCGAGGGCGGCCGCAGTTATCTGCCGAATCGTTTATCGGCCCGGCAGCGCCCGAACGCATCGCTCCCCATGCGGAATGGGCTGGGAAAGCGGGCGCGGCCTCACCCCTGCCGCCGTCCCCCGTTGCAGCAGAGACAGGCGAGGCTGTACTTTCGTGCACCTCCCGCGGCGGCGCCTGCGCGGCGCCCCGGTTCGGGAGGTGATTTGCTTCGGCCCCACCTGCATGCCGCCCGTACGTCGGCGGCGGGGGCGGGGCCTGGTTCTCTTCAGCCAGAGAAGGTCTCATGATGAAGCCGTTTCGTTCGCCGCTGATCCTCGCGCTCCTGGCTGGCGCCTGCGCGCCCGCGAGCACCGTACCTGCGCCCTCTGCCGCGCCGACGGTCCAGCGTCCCACCGCCGAGGCGGCCGCCGCGCCTGCCACCGCGCTCGAGCCAGACGAGGCGCTCGATGCCGCGCCGGAGAGCTGGTGGCTGCTGGATGAGGCCACCGAGCGCGTCCGCGGCATCAGCGCCAACCGCGCCTACCAGCAGCAGCTCGCCGGTAAGCAGCCGCAGCGGACGGTGGTGGTCGCCATCATCGATTCGGGCGTGGACATCAACCACGAGGATCTGCGCGGCAACATCTGGGTGAACGAGCGCGAGATCCCCGGGAACGGCAGGGACGACGACGGCAACGGCTACGTGGACGACGTGCACGGCTGGAACTTCATCGGCGGCCCGGACGGCCGCCACGTGGTGCACGACACCTACGAGGTGACGCGTCTCTACGCCCGCTGCGAGCGCTCCGGGGGCAGCCGCGCCGCGGGCGAGGAGTGCAGTCAGATCCGGCAGCGCTACCAGGACGATCTGGCCAGGGCGAACGAGCAGCTCCAGCAGATTCGTACCATCGACCTCGCCGTCGAGCGCTTCACGACTCTGCTGAAGCAGCACCTGGGCACCGATTCTCTCACCCTGGAGCAGGTCTCCCGCATCCAGACCACCCGCCCCGACCTGCAGCAGGCGCGGCAGGTCTACCAGCAGATGGCCGCGGCGGGAATCACCCCCGAGCTGATCCGCCAGGAGCGCGAGCAGCTCGAGTCGCGCGTCGAGTACGGGCTCAATCCCGCCTACGATCCGCGCCCCATCGTCGGCGACAGCTATGAGGAC
>JBPCIT010000303.1:0-11411 GCA_051006015.1 Longimicrobiaceae bacterium | reverse complement strand
GGTATCTTCCTCCCGGAACGCCCAGAGAACGAGGCTCCCTGCGAAGATGATGAGCGGGGGGTAGAAGAGCACGTTGCTCCCCTCCAGCATCCATCCCCAGGGATCAACGATCGACCTCCATATGGCCAGCGCGGTGGCGCCGGTGATCACCAGCAGAGCTGGGTACAGGAAGGTACGCGCGAGGTCGATTACGATGAGAACTCCGAGAAGAATCTGCAGCACGCCGAACGCCTGGATCAGCAACGGCATGGAGAATATTCCGAAGTAGAAATACTCCGACACCTCCATGCCGTGCTCGACGTTGACCAGCTTGTCGATCCCCCAGAACACCATCAGCACACCGATGGAGACGCGCAGGAAGAGCAGCGATTTCGCTTTCATTGTCGTCTCCGTGCCGGCGCGCGACCGCACCGAGCTACGGCTTACCCCAGAGCTCCGCGAGCCGCTGCGCGCGGCCGCAGCTGAACTTGTAGTACTTATAGCGTAGCGGGTTCTTCTGATAGTAGTTCTGGTGGTACTCCTCCGCCGGGTAGAAGCGCGACGCGGCCACCACCTCGGTGACGATCGGCTGCTGGAAGCGTCCGGACCGCTCCAGCGCCTTCTTGGACGCCTCGGCCAACTCGCGCTGCTCCGCGTTCTCGTAGAAGATCGCGGAGCGGTACTGCGCGCCCGCGTCACAGAACTGCCGGTTCGGCGTGAGCGGGTCGACGTTCCGCCAGAAGACGTCGAGCAACTCGCGGTAGCTGACCTTGCTCGGATCGTACACGACCCGCACCACCTCCACGTGGCCGGTGCGGCCGGCAGATACCTGCTCGTAGGTGGGGTTGGCGACACGGCCGCCCGTGTAGCCAGAGGTGGTCGAGACCACGCCCTCCACCTCGTCGAAGGCCTCCTCGACGCACCAGAAGCATCCTCCCCCGAAGGTCGCGCTATCGAGCGGTGCCGCGGTACGGGCGCTCTGTCGGACCTGGGCCTCCGAGTCGCCGGAGCAGGCCACTGTGAGCAGTGCGACGATCGCGATCAGTACGCTGCGCATGTCAGCTCCTCAGCGCCGGGAGTGGCTCGCCCGCCACGACGAAGTGGAGCGCCACGCCGTTGTTGCAGTAGCGCTTGCCGGTCGGCCGCGGGCCGTCGTTGAAGACGTGCCCCTGGTGGCCGCCACAGCGGGCGCAGTGGTATTCGGTGCGCGGGATGATCATCTTGAAGTCCCGCTTCGTGCCGATACGCCCCGCGATCGGCTGATAGAAGCTCGGCCAGCCGGTGCCGCTCTCGTACTTCGCCTCGGACTCGAAGAGCGGAAGGAAGCACGCCGCGCAGACGAACGTCCCCTCGCGTTTCTCGTTATTCAGGGGGCTGGAGCCCGGTCGCTCCGTGTCCTCTTCAAAGAGTACCGCGTATGCCGCCGGCGAAAGCAGCTTGCGCCACTCCGCTTTGGTCTTACGAAGCTTGGGGATCTCCTGCCCGTCTTGCGATGTCGGCTCCTCTGCCTTCGGGCGGCCGATCAGCGGCAGCGCGGCCAGACCGAGCAGGCTGCCCAGAAAGTGCTTGCGGGTCATCTCTCCTCCATGTGGTAGAGTTGAAGAGTGTGACCCCGAGCAGCGGAGCAAGTTCCTGATTCACAAGGATATAGGGTATGATCGCACCATCCCCGGCATGGTGCTGGCTGCTCGGCCCAGCCACCCGCGACATCGGCCTCGGACGGCCCGTGCTCAGCCTTTGCGGGAAGGACGTGGACCTCGTTCTGGGTGGCGCACCATTCCTCCCCCTCCACCTCCTGTCGGTGAGCCCGGAGCCCGATTGATGCGGGCGGCTCCTTCCGCACCTTTCAGGCTCGGCGCGGGGCCTCGATGCTCCTGCCCATCGCAGCACGGGCCGCATAGTAGCCACACATCCCGTGGACGGCGCCGCCCGGGGGGGTGGAAGCAGAGCAGAGGTACAGTCCTGCGACGGGCGTGGCGTAGGGGACGCGGCGGGCGACGGGGCGGAAGAATACCTGGCGCAGCGTCATGGCGCCCGCGCTGATGTCGCCGCCGACCAGATTCGGGTTGTGGCGCTCGAGGTCGGCGGGGCCCATGACGCTACGTGCGAGGATCAGGTCGCGGAAGCCGGGTGCGTATCGCTCGACCTGATCCTCGATCGCCTGCGTCATGTCGACGCTGCTGCCGAAGGGGACGTGGCAGTACGCCCACGCGCTCTGCTTGCCGGCTGGAGCGCGGATCGGATCGAAGAGCGTCGGCTGGACGAGCAGCACGAACGGTTTCTCCGGTACCCGTCCCGCCAGGGGTGCGTGCTCGGAGGCGGCGATCTCCTCGAGGGTGCCACCCAGGTGGACGGTCGCGGCACGCCTGCACTCGGACGAGCGCCACGGAATCGGCTCGGAGAGCGCCCAGTCCATCTTGAACGAGCCCGCGCCGTACTTGAATCGGGCCAGAGCGCGCCGATATCGCGCCGGCAGCCGGTGGCCCGCAACGCCCAGCACCTGTTGCGGCGTCAGGTCCAGCAGAATGGTCCGCACGCCCTGCAGCTCATCGATGTTCTCCACCGGAGCGCCAGTCACGACCTCGCCCCCCAGGGAGCGCAGGTACGAGGCGAGCGCGTTGGCGATGCTTTGCGACCCGCCGCGCGCGATCGGCCAGCCCACCGCGTGGCCCGCCGCGATCAGCGTCAGCCCGAAGGCTGCCGTTGGGGAGCGGGTGAGCGGGACCATGGAGTGTGCGGCGTTGCCACCGAACAACGCCCGCGCGTGCTTTCCCCGAAAGCGGCTCCTCGCCAGGGCGGAAGCGGAGCGGAGCCCGTACAGCCCGAAGTGCGCCAGCATCAGCGGGTGGTCGGGGAACTCGAGCGGGCCGAGCACATCCTCCGCGAGGATCATCCAGCGATCGACCCACCGTCCGAAGAGCTTCTTCCAGGCAGCCGCATCCGGACCCAGGGTGGCGCCGGTTTCCTCCATGGATCGCTCGAGCATCGCCACCGAGCCGTCCTCGAAGGGGTGAGCGAGACAGGCGGGCGAGTGGACCCACTCGAGCCCGTGCTCGGCGAGCGGAAGGGTGCGAAAGAAGGGTGACGAGACCGCGAGCGGATGGACGATCGAGCAGACATCATGCAGATAGCCGGGGAGCGTGAGCTCGCTCGTCCGCATGCCACCCCCGAGGGTGTCCGCCGCCTCCCGCACCAGCACCGATCGACCGGCACGCGCCAGCGAGATCGCCGCGGCGAGCCCGTTAGGCCCTTAACCCACCACCACCGCATCGTAACTCATCGTTGCCCGTCCCCGTTCTCGTAATTCAGGGGAAGAGGGTCCGACACGACGATCCCCCGTAGCAGCGCCGCAAGCTCACGCACAATGGACCTCAGCTGGTGTGATCGGCTCGCCTACAGGAGAAGAGTCTCGATGCGGTACGCATGCACCACCTCTTCACCCGGCGGCGAACCGAACACCGTGAACCTGCCGTCCTGCGAGGCCACCAGCGCGATGGCGTCCCGCTGGTCGTGGACGAACTGAGCCGCCGAGAGGTGTCGCGTCCCGCCGATCTGTGAGGGCTCGACGATCGCCGCGCGAGCGTCCACCACTGGCTCGGCGACGATCACCCGCTCGACGGGAGTGCTCGCCGCCGAACGCCCGATCGTGGCTCCGAAAGCGAGGAGCTGATAGCGGTCGCTGATCACGGTGGCGCCATCGACCGCGGTCAGCCCCGCGATCGCGTCGACTGCTCTGTGGACCGCATCTCGCCACTCTGCACGGCGTTCATCCTCGGGGTCCTGCCGCAAAAGCCCGGCAAGCTCGGTGAACGGCGGTATCACTGCATACGGGATCGGGTGGACGATGGACCGCCGCCAGCTCTCGGATCCGTTCGGCACGACCAGCAGGATCCCACCATGACCGTGCGCGCGCATGGAAATGGCGAGCTGGACGACCACGTTGACCGGATCCGTCCAGGAGCCGGGTGAGTCGAAGCCGAGCAGCGAGGCGATCAGCGGCAGGCGCGCAGGCAGGTCACCCCCGCCCTGGTCCACCACCTTAGCCTGGTCGCCCTGCAGCACCGCCACGTTGGCGTACTTGGCACCCTCCGGGCCGCGTCGGCGCTTGACCACCAGCAGCCCCGGCTCGACGACCTCCAGCACCAGGCAAGAGGGTGGAATGGTTCGGGTGGTCCCCCACAGCCACAGCTCTCCGCCATCGCGCCATACGCCCAGGTGGATTCCCGGACGCTCGACCGCGGGAGCGAGCTTCGTGAGGATGCCCGGCTCGAGCGCAAGCCGGCGGCCGAAGGTGAGCGGATTGCCCGCCTGCTCGGGGGGCAGATAGGCGAGAGAGATCTTCGGAGAGCGGCCCTCCTCGCGGCGCAGGCTCGCCCAGAACGCCACGCTGGTGATCTGCTCGATCGTCGGCTCATCCGGCTCCGGAGCGATCTGCTGATCTCCCCGTTTCCGCGCCGCAGCCAGGCAGCCGGCAAAGTGCGCGCGAACCGCCGCCGAGACGGCGCGAGCGGCCGGATACGTGGGTCCCGTCATGCTGAAGTGTTCACTGCGGACAAAGCGCCAAAGCTCCGGCCGGTAGCTCCCGGTACTCCGGATGCTCCTGCAGGTACGCGGCCACGAAGGGACAGCTCGGCACGATCCGCAGATCCTGGTCGCGGGCGTAGCGCAGGACCTGCTCGACCAGTCCCGAGCCGATTCCCTCACCCCGAGCTGCGGGCGGCACTACGGTGTGGAGCAGGTCGAGGGTGCCGGAGTCCGGCTCGACGTACTCGATGAACGCTTCACCCCCATCCTCCAGGGGCAGGCGGAACCGGCTCGCGGCGCGGTCGTGGATCAGGCTCATGATTCGATGATGCGGTTACGCGGATCTCACCCTCCCGCCGTGCCCCCGATGTACGCCTCCTCGACCCGCTCCGTCGCCTCGTCGGGGTGCTCGCCCAGAAACTCGACCCACTGCGAGCGAATGCGCGGGTAGTGCTTGATCGCCTCCACCACCTTGAGGAAGCACTCGACGTTGCCCTCGAAGCGCTCCTGCAGCTTCTCATTGGAGATCCGGCCTCCCCGGCTGAACATCTCGTGCGCCTGGGAGAGCGAGAACATGTCCGGATACAGGTGCGCCCCCAGGTGCTCCAGCGGCTGGCGCAGCGCCCACAGCCCGCGATTGCCGCCGCCCATCGAGGGGGAGGCGGACATCAGCAGCCCGTGCTTCCCCTTGAACGGCTGCGGCCGGTTGCGCGAGACCCAGTCGATCGCGTTCTTGAGCACCCCCGGCATGGAGAAGTTGTATTCGGGCGAGGCAAGGATGAACGCGTCAGCCTCTCTCCGCCGCCGCCGGAACTCCTCGGCTCCCGGCGGAAATCCTTCGGCGTTCTCGAGATCCCCGTCGTAGGAGGGGCAGTCGAAGTCGGACATGGGTGCGCGGTCCACCGTGCCTCCCTTCTCCTCCACGACCGCAGCCGCGAGCGAGGCAAGGCGGTCGTTCAGCGAGCTGCTGCGCAGCGATGCCCCCAAGACCAGGACCCGCACCTGAATGTCTCCGTCGTCGTTCATCGGTACATCCCGCGTTGATGTTTCATCACAACAAAGTACAGCACGAAGAAACACGCTCGAGCAAGGGCGACCCTACGCTTTTCCTCCCACCCCGGAGAGCCGCCGATCGAGGTCGTAGGCGGCGCTGATCAGCGCGAGGTGGGTGAACGCCTGCGGGAAGTTGCCGAGGTGCTCGCCGCTCGGGCCCAGCTCCTCCGAGTACAGGCCGAGGTGGTTGGCGTAGCCGAGCATCTTCTCGAAGAAGAAGCGCGCCTTCTGCAGATCACCCGCGCGGGAGAGACACTCCACGTACCAGAAGGAGCAGATCGAGAAGGTGCCCTCGGTGCCCGCGAGGCCGTCCCCCTCTTCCTCCGTGAACTCGTAGCGATAGACGAGCGAGTCGACCACGAGCCGCCGCTCCACCGCGCGCAGGGTGGAGAGCCACCGGGGATCGGTGGGGGAGACGAAGCGCACCAGCGGCATCAGCAGGCAGGCGGCGTCCAGCCGGGTGGAGCCCTTGTGGCCGACGAACGCCTCCTCCTCGGGGTCCCAGAAGTGGGTCCAGATGTCGCGGTAGATCTCGTCGCGAGCGGCGCGCCACGGCTCCAGCGGGGCGGGAAGCGAGCGCTTGACGGCCAGCCGGATTCCGCGGTCGATCGCGACCCAGCACATCAGCCGCGAGTAAAGGAAGTGCCGGCGCTCGCTGCGCACCTCCCAGATCCCCTCGTCGGGCTGGTTCCAGTTGGCGCAGACCCACTCCACGAGGTCCGCGATCCGCTGCCAGAGGGCGTAGCTGGTCGGCTCCTCGTACTTGTCGTACAGGTAGAGAGAGTCGATCAGCTCACCGTAGATGTCGAGCTGAAGCTGGTCGAAGGCCCCGTTGCCGATGCGCACCGGCCGCGAGCCACGGTACCCTTCCAGGTGGGGCAGCGCGCGCTCGGTCAACTCGCTCCGCCCGTCGATCCCGTAGACGATCTGCAGCCGGCTGGGATCGTCCGTCCTTTCTGCGCGCTCCACCAGCCAGTGGATGAAATCCCGGGTCTCTGCGGTCATCCCCAGGCGGATCAGGGCGTAGAGGGTGAAGGACGCGTCCCGGATCCAGGTGTAGCGGTAATCCCAGTTGCGCACTCCCCCGATCTCTTCGGGCAGGCCAAAGGTCGGGGCGGCCACGACCGCCCCCGTGTTCCGGCAGTGGAGCAGCTTGAGGGTGAGGGCGGAGCGATTCACCTCGTCGCGCCAGCGTCCCGTGTAGGTGGACTGCGCGATCCAGTCCCGCCAGAAGTTGACGGTCTCCTTGAACGAGGCGCTGGTGTAGCCGGGGTCCGTACCCATGACGGTGTGCTCACCCTCCACCTGCTCGAGAACGAAGGGGAGCGTTTCGCCAGCGCGCAGCGTGAACTCCGCGACCGCGTCGCCGCCCTCGATGGTCAGCGGGACCGGCGTCGAGAGACGGAGAACCAGGCCGTCCGCTCCGGTGAAGACCACCCCGCCCTCGACGATCTCGGTCGTGTGCTCCGCGCGAGCGTAGTCGAAGCGGGGGGCGCAGCGCATCCGGAAGTGTACCTCCCCACGAACGGTCTTGGCCCGCCGCACGATCCGGCTCGGGTGCGGCTCCGGGTGGATCGGCATGAAATCGCTGATCTCCGCCACGCCCTCCGCGGAAAGAAAGCGCGTCAGCAGAACGTTGGTGTCGGGAAGGTAGAGCTGCTTGTGGGTGACGCCGTTCAGCACCGGCCGGAGCAGGAACTGCCCGCCTCGCTCGCTGTCCAGCAGGGAGGCGAAGAGCGAGGGAGAGTCGAAGGTGGGCAGGCAGAGGAAGTCGATGCACCCATCCATGCCCACCAGCGCCACCGTCTGCAGGTCGCCGATGACGCCGTGCGACTCGATCGGGGGATAGCGGCTCACGACGCCCGCTCGACGGCGATGATCTCTTTGATCCCCTCCCCGTCGTTGGCGCACGCGCAGAAGTCGGCGAGCGGGTGACGGCCGGTGACGATCCCCCGTACCGCCTCCGGCCAGGCGCCGAAGAACCCCTCGAGGTCGCGGATGGCCGCCTCGAAGTCCGCGGCGTTGGCGTTCACGGTCCCGAGCAGAAGCTGGTTGCCGAGCACCATCCGCTTCATCAGATCATCCGTCGGGAGATCCGCGCGTCGGCCGCCGGGCGGCACGCCGGTGAGCACGAGCACCCCGTTCAGTCCGAGGTGCCCCAGCACCTCAAAGGCGAGCGCCGAGGCGCCGGTGGCCTCGTAGACCAGGTCGACTCCGCCGATGCCCGCGGCGAACTCCGCGAAGGGGACCTCCTCGGAGGAGACGTACTCCGCGCCGACGGACTCCACCAATGCCGCTTTGGGGTTCGGCTTGCGCGAACGCGAGTACACCCAGACGCGGCAGCCGCGGTGCAGGAGCAGCATGCAGCCCAGGATCCCCACGGGCCCCGCGCCGAGCACCACCGCGCGGGTTCCGGCCAGCAGCGCCGCGTCGTCCAGATCACCGGTCCAGGGGAGCCGGCGCTGCGCGGCGAGGTACTGCCGCAGCGCCTTTTCGGCGACGGTGAGCGGTTCCGTCAGCACGCCCACCTCGCGCAATGCGTCGGGGACGCGGAACAGGTACTCTTCCTCCTCCACCACACGCTCGGTGAGGAAGCCGTGTGCGGCCTTGATGCCGCGCTCCGTGTAGTCGCCCGTGACGCAGAAATCCTGCTGCCCCGAGCGACAGGCGGGGCAGTCCGGGTGGGGGCACGGCCGCCGCACGGAGGGGACGACGAGATCTCCGGGCTTGAAGCGCGAAACGCCGGCTCCGACTTCCTCGACCTCGCCGAGCGCCTCATGGCCGGGGATCAGGTACTCGCTCCCCTCGGCCGGAACGCCGTACAGGAACGAACAGATCTCCGCGTCGGTGCCGCACACGCCGACCTCCAGCATCCGAACGAGGACGGCGAGCGGGGACGCGAGCGCGGGCTCCGGGTGCTCCACCATGCCCGTTTCCTTCCGTTCCGGCCACACCGCCATCGCCCTCATGCTCGCACCTCCGCGCCGTGTTGACGAGCAGGGGGTGTGGGCAAATTGCAGGCCGTCGGTGCCCTGCGGGAAAGTGAGGTGGGACGGGAATTTGCAAGAGCAGGCCGCTGCACCCGCGCCCACATGCACACGTGAGCACCGCAGGAGGCTGCACATGAACCGCAGGCGGATCACCGCGGCGGTCGTCCAGGCAGAGATCGCTCCGGAGCTGGAGGCGGGGCTCGCGCTCACCGCCGAGCTCGCACGCGAGGCGGCGCGCTCCGGTGCGGAGCTGATCGTCTTCCCCGAGACCTGGCTCCCCGGCTATCCCGCCTGGCTGGACGTTTGCCGCGATGCCGCGCTCTGGGACCACGCACCGGTAAAGGCCGTTTTCGCGCGCATCGCTGAGAACAGCGTTGCGGTTCCGGGCCCGGCGCTGGACTCGCTGGCGGCGACAGCGCGCGAGGTTGGCGCCACGCTGGTGGTAGGGATCAGCGAGCGCGTTGCCCAGGGGCCGGGGCGTGGCACGCTGTACAACTCGCTGCTGACCTTGGGACCCGACGGGCGGCTGCTCAACCACCACCGCAAGCTGATGCCTACCTACACGGAGCGCATGGTGTGGGGCGCCGGAGATGCCGAAGGGCTGCGGGCCGTGGACACACCCGCGGGCAGAGTCGGCAGCCTGGTCTGCTGGGAGCACTGGATGCCGCTCGCCCGCCAGGCGCTGCACGAGTCAGGGGAGGATGTTCACGTCGCGGTGTGGCCCACCGTGCACGAGATGCACCAGGTGGCGAGCCGGCAGTACGCCTTCGAGGGGCGCTGCTACGTGCTGGCCGCCGGCTCTCTGATGCGAGCTTCCGCGCTCCCCCCCGAGCTGGAGCCCCACCCGGATCGGGTGACGGATCCCAACCAGTGGGTGCTCCGCGGGGGCAGCGCGATCATCGGCCCGGACGGTGCGTACCTCGTCGAGCCCGTCTACGACGAGCCGCGCGTGCTCGTCGCCGAGCTGGATCTGGACCGTACACGGGAGGAAAGCATGACGCTGGATGTGACCGGCCACTACCACCGGCCCGAGCTCTTCGACTTTCGCCCGCTCCGCTCCGGGCGACGCTCCGCGGGGGAAGGATGACCGTGCCGACCGACAATCGAGTGCGGATCACCGTCTGGAGCGACTACGTGTGCCCGTTCTGCTACCTGCAGGAGCCGGTGCTGGAGCGGATTCGCGCGGAGTACGGGGAGCGGGTGGAGGTGGAGCGGAGGGCCTTCGAGCTGCGGCCAGATCCCGTTCCCACGCTGGACCCGCAGGGAGAGTACCTGCGCACCACCTGGGATCGTGCCGTCTACCCGATGGCACGGCAGCGGGGGATGACGCTGCGCCTTCCGCCCGTGCAACCCCGCAGCCGCAACGCGCTCGAGGCGGCGGAGTTCGCTCGTGACCAGGGCCGCTTCGATGAGATGCACAACGCGCTCTTCCGTGCCTTCTTCGAGGAGGGACGGGACCTGAACGAGCTCGATGTCCTGCTGGACGCAGGCATGTCCGTGGGGCTGGATCGCGAGCAGCTGCGCGCCGCGCTGGAGGAGGGGCGCTACACGGAGAAGGTGCTCGCGGACGAGCGACTCGCCTACGAACTGGGAGTGCAGGCGGTGCCGACGATGCTCGTCGGGCGCGCGAGCGATCCCCTCGAAGCAGCCGAGGCGCTGAGCGGCGCACAACCCTACGAGTACGTGCGCGCCGCGGTCGAACGGGCGCTGCAGGGAAACCGCCGCGAGAAACTACGGGGAACGACCTTCCTACCCCAGCTCCCGACGCTCTGAGGCGCGAGCACAACCGCCGGCACGGCGGGGTACGGGAATGTGTCTTGCGCCCTGAGCTCGCATCCGCGTTCGCTCTGAGTTTACCGGGACTGCGAGCTTCAGCGTCAGCATGCACACCACCCCTGGCTCCCTGAACGCGCAGGAGTCCTCCACTGCCCGCTCTCCCCAGCCGCTGGCCGAGCTGGCGCAGTCCGTCGGCGGCGCGCAGCTGCCGGTGGAGGGCGGCGAGCTGCTCATCCACCGCATCAGCAGGGATTCCCGCCAGGTGCAGCCAGGCGACCTCTTCGTGGCGATCCGGGGCACCAGCGCCGACGGTAACGACGCCATTCCGCAGGCGGTAGCGAACGGCGCGCTTGCGGTGGTGGTGGAGCGGGAGGTCGAGAATCCCGGCGTGCCGGTGGTACGGGTGGAGAACACCCGACGCGCCTGGGCGGAGCTGGCCGCCGCCTGGTACGGCCACCCCGCGGAGCGCCTGCCGCTGGTGGGGATCACCGGCACGCTGGGGAAGACCTCGGTGCTCACGATGCTGGAGGCGATCCTCGCGGAGGTGGGGCGGCGCGCGGGCACCATCGGCTCGCTGGGCATCCGCTTCGGTGCCGAGGTCGAGGAGACGGGGCACACCGTCCCCGACGCGCTGGTGCTGCAGCGTGCGCTGGCGCGGATGATCGAGGGAGGAGCGGAGCTGGCCATGATGGAGGCGACCAGCCACGCCCTCTCGCAGGAGCGGCTCCACGGCTTGGGCTTCGCACTCGGCATCTTTACCATCCTGGTCCCGCTCGAGCACATGGAGTACCACGGCTCCTTCGAGGAGTACGTCAAGGTGAAGAGTCTCTTCTTCGATCATCTGCGCCCTGGGGCACCGGTGGTGTACGCCGGCGGCGACCGGGTGGTGGGGGCCCTGCTGGAGGAGCGGGGGCTGCCGGGGATCGGCTGCGGCGCCGGGGACGACGCCCACGTCCAGATCCGGCGGCTCGGCATGGATACCGAGCGCACCCGTCTCTCCCTGCGAGTGCAGCGGCCGCTGCCACGGCTGGACGGCGGCCAGGTCGAGCCGAGTGAGTTCCCGCTCGAGCTGCGGCTGCTGGGGCGCTC
>JBPCIT010000302.1:0-4607 GCA_051006015.1 Longimicrobiaceae bacterium | reverse complement strand
TGTTGGTGGTACAGCAGGATCTGCAGTGCTCCCCTCCCCCGAAATCGGGGGAGGGGCCGGTGGAGGGGGCCCCCAGCGGCGGGAACGACCACGGTTCTGAACCATCACGGTTCTGGCGGATTCGGTGTAAGCGCGGCATCACTCCCGCCCGCCGCCGGGGTGCTCCCGCGCCGCCCGCTCGATGCGCCGCCAGTCGCTCTCCTCCAGCAGCACCGCATCGATCTTCTCGTGCAGCTGCCGGTTCTCGGCTTCCAGCGCCTGGACGCGCCCCTGCAGGGCGCTGATCCGGCCGTGGGTGAAGACGCGCTCGGCGATGACGACCCCGCCCAGCAGCACGATCAGGATGGCGAGCGGGATCATCGCGGCCTCCCGCCGCCGGCCGAGAAGGCGTCCATGATCGAGCCGCCGAGCACGCAGGTCTGTGCCTGCCGGCAGGCTTCGGCGACCCCCCTCGACCACGCCTCAGTCTGCTCGAGCTGGATGAGCGCCGGGTTCGCCGCGTAGGACTGCGCCCGCAGCCGCCGCGCCTCCGCCGAGCCGCGCTCCCGCATCACCACCGCCTCGGCGTTGACGCTGTCGATCACCAGCTGCTGCCGGGCCTGCGCCAGCACCTGCTCCTGCCGGGCCGCCTCGATGCGCGCCTGCTCGATCACCTGCGGGATGCGGATGTCGCGCACGAACACCCGCTCGATCCGCGCCCGGTTACCCAGCTTCGCCTGGATGTGCGTCTGGACGCTGTCCGCCAGATTCGCCCGCCTCGGAGAGAAGATCTCCGTCACCGTCCAGCCGGCCAGCGCATTCCGATACCCCTCGCGGATGGCGTTGCGGATCTCGACCTCGACGGCCGTAGCGGAGCGCTTCTCCAGGAACACCTCGTAGATCGTCGCCGGGTCGTAGGCGAAGACCACGCTCACGTCGCCGGTGACCGTCACAGGATCGCGGGTCTGCGCCTCCATCGTCTCCGAATCGCGCCCCGGGTCCTGCGGGAAGTTCTGCTCGGTCATGCTGAAGCAGGTGGCGCTGCTGAACGGGGTCCAGTTCAGCCCCTGCGACATCTGCTGCTCGATCACCCGGCCGTAGCGCGTGAGGACACAGTGCTCCGTCTGATCCACGATCGTGCAGCCCGGCACGAGCATCAGGAGCGCCGCGGTCAGTCCCTTTCTCATCGTTTCCTCCGTCCTGGTGGAAGCATCGCCCGCGGTTTCATCACCGCGCGGTATCCTACGGATGACAGGCCGCCTGCGTGTCGCCGAGCCGCTCCGGTCGCACACGGAGGTTCGCGAGCAGGGTGGTGGTTAGAGGGTCGGAGCCGGCAAGGATCGGAGCTGCGGTCGGCTACAGTCTACCTCTCCGGCGCCCGCTCGTCCAGCCACCGGACGGGTGGCGGCGGCACCCGCCATTGCTCCCATGGCACGAACTGCCTACCATTAGAGAAACAGATGATATAGAGCATGCCGCTCGTCCCCGGCGAGGGATCTCGCCTGCCTCTCTTCCCTTCAGATGGAGGTCACATGACGATTACCGTTCGCACGGCGCTGGTCGCGCTGCTGTGCACTCTGCCGCTGACGCCGCCGGCCCTCGCGCAGGAGACCCGCAGCGACAGCCTCTTCACCACCGAGAAGTACCTCGACTACGAGACCGTCGCCGACCCGCGGATCTCGCCGGACGGCTCGCAGATCGTCTACACCCGCCGCTGGGTGAACCGGATCGAGGACAAGTGGGAGTCGGCGCTCTGGATCATGGGCGCCGACGGCTCGCGCAACCGCTTCCTCGCCAAGGGCTCGGGCGCCGTCTGGTCGCCTGACGGCAAGCGCATCGCCTACCTGCAGGAGGGAGAGCCGAGGGGGACGCAGATCTGCGTGCGCTGGATGGATGCCGAGGGTGCCAGCACGCAGATCACGCGGGTGGCGGAGACGCCGGGGAACCTGAAGTGGTCGCCGGACGGCAGGTCGCTCGGCTTCACCATGTTCGTCGCCAAGCCCGCCAGCTGGAAGATCGACCTGCCCGCCGCGCCCGAGGGTGCGTCGTGGACGCAGACGCCGCGGCTGGTCGAGGCGCTGCACTATCGGGCGGACCGGCGCGGTTTCACCGAGCCGGGATTCACCCACCTCTTCACCGTCTCCGCGGAGGGCGGGGTGCCGCGCCAGCTCACCACAGGTGACTGGAACGTCGGCTACCGCTTCGACGCGCTCCCCGGCGATGTCGACTGGGACTGGACGCCGGACGGCCGCACCATCGTCGTCGAAGGGCTGAACGAGCAGGACTGGGACCTGCGCTACCGCGACTCCAACCTGTACGCGGTGGAGGTGGCGAGCGGTGAGACACGCAAGCTCACCCAGGAGCGCGGCACCTGGCGGCAGCCGGCGGTCTCTCCGGACGGGCGGCGCATCGCCTTCACCGGCTCCCCCCACAGCACGCGCAGCTACGAGGCCGCCGACCTGTACGTGATGAACCTCGACGGCAGCGGGATGCAGAAGATCTCCGGCGATCTGGACCGCGATCCGAACGATCTCTCCTGGGCGCAGGACGGGAGCGGCGTCTATTTCACCGTGGACGATCAAGGCGGTCGCAACGTGCTCTTCGCCGCGGCGCGCGGCGGCGTGCGCCCCGTCACCCGCGGCACGCACATGCTCTCGCTCGGCTCTGTGGCGCGCAGCGGGGTGGCGGCCGGCGTCCTCACCTCCTTCCAGAAGCCGACCGACGTGGTGCGCATCGACCTGCGCCGCGGGGGTAACCTCACGCGGCTCACCCGCGTCAACGACGACCTGCTCGAGCGCATCGAGCTCGGCGAGGTCGAGGAGGTGTGGTACACCTCCAGCGGCGGCACACGCGTGCAGGGCTGGATCGTCAAGCCCCCCTCCTTCGATCCCAGCCGCAGGTATCCGCTGGTCATGGAGATCCACGGCGGTCCGCACGCGATGTACAACGTCGCCTTCAACCCCATGTTCCAGAACTTCGCGGCGAACGGCTACGTGGTGCTCTACACCAACCCGCGCGGCAGCACGGGGTATGGCACCGCCTTCGGCAACGCCATCGAGCGCGCCTATCCGAGCGTCGATTACGACGACCTGATCGCCGGGGTGGATGAGGTGGTCGGCCGCGGCTACATCGACACGCAGCGGATGTACGTCGGCGGCTGCAGCGGCGGCGGTGTGCTCACCAGCTGGGTGATCGGGCACACCGAGCGCTTCGCCGCCGCGGTGGTGCGCTGCCCGGTGACCAACTGGCTCAGCTTCCTGGGGCAGACGGACGTGCCGCTCTTCACCCAGAACTTCTTCGAGAAGCCCTTCTGGGAGGATCCGGCGCCCTGGCTGAAGCAGTCGCCGCTGATGTACGTGGGCAACGTCAAGACCCCGACGCTGCTGATGACCGGCGAGCTGGACCTGCGCACCCCGATGGCGCAGACGGAGGAGTACTACGCCGCGCTGAAGATGCAGGGCGTTCCCACGGCGCTGCTGCGCTTCCAGGGCGAGTACCACGGCACCGGCTCAAAACCCTCGAACTGGATGCGCACGCAGCTCTACATGATGAGCTGGTTCGAGCGCTGGGGCGGCCCCCAGGGGCAGCAGCAGCGAGCCGTGGAGGCGGCCAGCCGGAACTGATCCCTCACCCCCTGACCCCCTCTCCCGCATGCGGGAGAGGGGAAATTGGTTGGTGAGAAAGGTAGTAGCGCACTCGCACCCGATTCGGATGTGCGGCGG
The DNA here is from genome assembly GCA_051006015.1 of Longimicrobiaceae bacterium. Classification (GTDB taxonomy): domain Bacteria; phylum Gemmatimonadota; class Gemmatimonadetes; order Longimicrobiales; family Longimicrobiaceae; genus JBPCIT01. The sequence continues at coordinate 906 of JBPCIT010000302.1, read as the reverse complement.
GTTGAGGAGGGTGATGGCGGCCGATGCCGGCAGAGCGCCAGCAAGTTCTCATCACTGCTTGTGAGCACCCCAGCATCAAGGACCAGCCGCCGCATCGCTCCGCACGGCGCGGAGGGCGTTCGCCACGTCCTGCTCCACCTCATGTTCCGGTAGCTCCGGCAGGCCCTCGCGGATGCGGTCTGTCACCTCGAACCGCTCTTCACGGTTGGCCATGTCTTGGCCCCACACCCATCCCTGCGGCCCGTAAGCGAAGCGGAAGTCCTGCAGCTCATACCTCACGCAGTGGCCGTCGCTCACACCGCCGGTAGCGCATGGCTCCTTCAATTCCCCCAGGCTCACGCCGTTGCGGAGGAGCTCCTCGTACGGTAGATCCACGCTGTTCACCTTGCCTGTTGGATCGTAAAACCCTGGCAGTTCCTGTGGAAGCAGCACCCGCACGCGATCGTCGCCGAGGCGCGTGCGGATCGTCGTGGCGGCATCGCGTTGAAAACGCCCGGTGTTGGCGACGTACGTTTCGTCAAAACGGATTGTCGCGTCTTTCGCCGTAATCTCGTGAGAGAGCGCCTTACCTTCGTTCTTCGCGAAGTGCGCCTCCCAGGCCGCACTCTCACCGCGCAGTGCCCACTGCGGCTCGACGTGGTAGACAGATTCGATGAGTCTACGGTTGTCACCGGGCACGGCAACGCCTTGATGCTCCGGGTGGTTGATCACCCGCCGGGTCAATTCGAGAAAGCCGAGGTGCTCGTAGACTGTTCCCCAGCCGTTCGGACCCCCGTGATCCCGTCCCAGGAGTGGTTCGAATCCGTCTTCAGGCTCGATCACCCAAACCTGCACCTCGCCGCAGGCTGGCGGCCGTAAATCGTCACGCTCACGGTGGCGCCACACGCGCCCCATACGCTGCAGCAG
>JBPCIT010000301.1:0-8950 GCA_051006015.1 Longimicrobiaceae bacterium | reverse complement strand
GCTACAACTACACGAACTCCACCTGCGCGGAATGAAGCCGCAGCTGCAGTCCGCGCAGGTGGGCTTGGTGCCGTGGCGCTCGGACTCGCCAAACGTATTCCTCCCAACACGAAACCATTCGCCGGTGGAGCTTCCGCCCTCCCCTTCCACTTCCACCGCCGTGCCGCTCGCGCTCACCATCAGCATCCCCCCGATGCCGCTCATGTTGATGAACTCGTAGTCGAGGTCCACCCCCACCACGGCGTTGGCGCCACGCGAGGTGGCCTCCTCGACCAGCTCACGAATGGCGATCTGCTTCGCCTCGCGCAGCTTCTCCTCGTAGGCGGCGGACCTTCCCCCGACGATGTCGCGGATCCCCGCGAAGATGTCGCGGAAGATGTTGGTCCCCATGATCGCCTCCCCGGTCGCCAGCCCCAGGTAGCGGGTGATCTTCCTTCCCTCGATCTGTGGTGTGGTTACGACGAGCATCGTTCTCTCCTTGGTTGACGGTGACGTGGCGGGCGTGCCTCTCCGGTGAGGTGCGGAGCTCAGTTATTCCTGCTGCCGGCAGCAGGCCCCTCCCCCGACCCCTCCCCCGAATTGGGGGGAGGGGAGCACTGCAGTACCTGCCATTGCACCAAAACCGAGGTCTGGCAGGCTCGGATTCCCCCTCTCCCAGAATTGGGTTAGGGGGTAAGGACCCCTACTCCTCGTACTCGACCGCGGTGCCGCTGGCGCTCACCATCAGCATCGCGCCGCCTTTCGAGCCTTTCGACAGGTTGATCGTCTCGTAGTCCAGGTCCACGGCCAGCACCGCGTTCGCACCGCGGGCGGTAGCCTCCTCGACCATCTCGCGGATGGCGGTCTGCTTGGCCTTGCGAAGCTCGGCCTCGTAGGTGGCGGAGCGACCGCCGACCACGTCGCGAATGCCGGCGAGGAAATCCTTGAAGATGTTCGCGCCCATGATGGCTTCACCGGTGACCATCCCGAGGTAGTTGGTGATCCGCTTGCCCTCGATGTTCGGTGTGGTCAGGACGAGCATGATCGCTCCTTATGGTTGATGGTGACGGGAAACTCTCCCCCACACCTACGTGCCAGGCCAGCGATCCGTGTCAGTCCGCGGCGACCGCGGGGCGGCGGCTCCCTGGATCCGAGCGCACCAGCATCACCCCGCCGATGGTGAGCAGCGCGCCGAGGATGGAGAACACTGTCAGCCGCTCCCCCAGCCATACCGCGGCGACGATCAGCGCCACGGCGGGGGTGAGATTCGAGTAGATCGAGGTGCGCGTGCTGCCGATGCGCTCGACCGCCCGGTACCAAATCAGGTAGGAGAGCCCGATCGAAAGAAAGGCCGAGTAGGCGAGAGCGCCCCAGGCCGCGCCCGGTATCGCCCTCCACTCCTGCATGACCATCGACGGGATCCCGACCAGCACGAGCACCGCGCCGCCGAGCCACATCGTCCAGGCGGTGGTGGTCACCGAGCCGTAGCGCAGGATGAGCCCCCGCGCCGCGACGGTATAGAGCGCCCAGAGCACCACGGCTCCGACCAGGATGAGATCGCCGAGGAGCGTCGTCGTCCCATCCAGTCGCAGGGAGGCCCCGCTCACCAGCGCGACTCCCATCAGCGAGCACCCCCCGCCGATCCAGGTGAGCGGGCCCGGCTGCTCGTGCCCGACGCGCCAGGAGAGCAGCGCCACGACGAGCGGGGTGAGCGCCATCATGACGCTGGCGTTCCCCGCGCGCGTGTAGTTGATCCCGTAGATGAAGGCGAGCTGGTAGAGGACGTTCCCCAGGATGCCGACCCCCAGGAAGCGGAGGAGGTCGCCACGCGCGGGCCAGCGAATCGGTCCTCGGATCCGGAGAACCACGAAGACGAAGAGGCAGGCGAGCAGATACCGGAGCGCGTTGAAGGTGAGCGGGTTGAAGACGTCGAGCGCCCACTTCACCACCGAGAAGTTCACCGCCCAGACGATCACCATCACCGCCAGCGAGGCCTCCGTGCCTCGTGGTGAGGGAACGGGAGCGGTGGCCTCGGGGATGGGAACGTCGAACACCGGTTCCGGCGCCCGGGAGGTGCGTGGCGTATCTCCGACCTTCATCTTCGAATCTGCTGCTCCAGCAAACATAAAAGTGGGGGAAGAGAAACCTTTCTCTTCCCCGCGATTGTAGCCCCGCGAGCGGGGTCGCTTACCCGTTGCGGCCGAGCGGAGAGTCGTCGTAGTGCTCGAGCAGATCCGCCGGGTCCTCGTACACGGCGATCGCGCCGTCGAGATCCGCGTCGTCCCAGCCGCCGGAGCGCACCCCGATGATGCGCACACCCGCGCGCGTGGCCGCCTCCACATCGTACGGAGTGTCGCCGATCATCACCACCTGATCGGCGGGGAAGCCTGTCTGCTCGAGGGCGGCCTCCACGATGTCCGGATCGGGCTTCGACTCCTCCGCGTCGCTGGCGGAGGTCGCGTCCTGGATCAGGTCCCCGATCTCCGCCTGCTCCAGCAACCCCTTCATCTCGTCCTTCTTGGCGGAGGTCGCGACCACCAGCTTGATCGCATCATCTCGCAGCCGGTGCAGCAGCCGGCGCGCGCCGGGCGTGGGCTTGAGCTTCGGCAGATACTGCTCGCGGAAGATCTCCTTCTTCCGCTCGGTGATCCGCTCCCCCTCCTCGCTATCCTCCTCGAAACCCACCGCTCGCGGGAGCAGCTTGTCACCCCCCATGCCGATCAGCCGGCGCACCTTCTCGAAGTCGATATCGTATCCCAGCTCCTTCCCCGCGTCAACGTACGCCCGGGCGTGCGCATCGTTGCTGTCGATCAGCGTTCCATCCACATCCAGGATCACGGCTCGCAGACGGCTCATAGGGCCTCTTCCTCTTCCATGGGCCGCAGCCCGGTGATGGCGGGGCCGTTGAGCACCTCGCCGGTAGGTGCGAAGCGGGAGCCGTGGCAGGGACAGTCCCAGCTCCGCTCTCCGCTGTTCCAGCTCACGATACATCCCAGATGCGTGCAGACGGCGGAGCGCTCGATGACCACTCCGGCCTCGTCCCGGTAGACGGCCACCTTGGCGCCGCCGCGCTGCATCACCGCGCCCATGCCGAGCGGGATCTCCTCCGGAGAGGCGACCTCGCCGCCCTTGAGCCAGTCGGTGTACTGCGCGGCGACGTTGAGGTTCTCCTTGGCGAACTCCAGCACCGCGCTCGAGGAGAGCGTCACGCGGGAGGGATCGTACAGCTTCTCCCAGGGATTCTGCCGCCCCAGGATCAGATCGCTGATCAGCATTCCGGCGATGGTGCCATGCGTCATCCCCTGCCCCGAGTCGCCGGTGGCGATGAAGACGTTGTCCGCGTCCAGCGGGTTGCGGCCGATGAAGGCCATCGCGTCGGCGGGCTCCATCACCTGGCCCGACCAGCGGAGGGCGACCTCCTCGATCATCGGGAAGCGCGCCCGCGTCCAGGCCTCCAGCCGCTGATAGCGCGCCGGTGCATCGTCCTCCTGCCCCGTCTTGTGGTCCTCGCCGCCGACGATCAGGAACTCCTCTCCCTGGTCGGTCGTCTGCAGCCGCACGTAGCGATAGGGGTCCGCGGTATCCCAGTAGAGGGCGTGCGGCACCGAGCCGCGCGGCACCGGCGCGCCGATCACGAAGGTGCGGTAAGGCGCCTGCTTGGTGTGGATGGCGACCTTGTCGTTGACGGGGGAGTTGGTGGCGACCACCACCGCGTCCGCCCGCACCACCCGGCCGTCGCTCGTCTCGACACGCGCCTCGGATCCGCCCTGGATCGACTCCGCGTGCGTGCCGGTGAAGATCCGTCCTCCACCCTGCTCGATCGCCCGCGCCAGGCCGTGCAGATACTTGAGCGGATGGAACTGACCCTGCCGCGGGAAGCGCAGGCAGGGACCGGTGTCGAAGAAGTCGAGCGGCGCCCGCGGGAGGCGCTCGACATCGGTGAAGCCGGCGCGGTGCGCGGCGGCGAGCTCCTCGTCCAGCAGCTCGGGACCGTGCTCCGGGGCGAGGAAGAGATAGCCGTCGAGCCGCTCGTAATCGCAGTCGATCCCCTCCTCCTGCGCGATGCTGCCGATGCGCTCGATCGCCGCCTGGTGGCTCTCGTAGGCGAGGCGGGAGCCCTCCTCGCCGTGCAGCCGCTCGATCTCGGTGAAGCGGTCGTCCTGCGCGCTGGCGAGGTGGGCGGTGGTCTGGCCCGTCTCGCCGCCGCCCACCGCGTTGTCGTCCAGCACCACGACTCGCCTGCCAGCTTTCGTGAGCAGGTACGCGGTGGTCATCCCCGCGATCCCCGCACCCACGATGCAGACGTCCGCCTGCAGATCCTGCGTCAAAGGGGAAAACTCCGGAAGGGGAACGGTGGCCTTCCAGACGGATTCCGATCGTTCCGACGACTTCATTATGTGCTCTCCTTGCATGCTGCTGAGGGTGTTCAGGCGCCGGGCTCCGCTGCGGGAATCGGGCCAGCGTGCGGGGGAAGTGTTCCCCTTGCGAAGTCAGGGGAGTACGAATATCGTTTCCGCTCGTCAAGCAAGGAAACCGGCCTCCGGGAAAGCGCCAATGCCTCGCAACATCATCGACTCGGTACAGGGCACGCTCGACTTTCTGATCCTGAAAACGCTTTCCTGGGGCGAGATGCACGGCTACGCCGTTGCCCGCTGGATCTTCGACAGCTCGGGCGAGGAGCTACAGATCGAGGAGGGGACGCTCTACCCGGCGCTCCACCGCCTGGAGGACAGGGGCTGGATCGCGGCGGAGTGGGGGCTGAGCGAGAACAACCGTCGGGCGAAGTTCTACCGCCTCACCCTGGAAGGGCGCCGCGAGCTGGCGGAGCGGGCGACGAACTGGAAGCGCTTTACGATGGCGGTCAACCGTGTTCTGGAAGCGGCGCCCGAGGGGGCGTAGGAGAGAGCGATGCGCGAGACACCGATCTGGCGGAGATATCTTCGGTTCCTGGGAAGCGACCCTGCGGCCGACGTGGATGACGAGCTTGCGTTCCACTTCGCCATGCGCGTCGAGGAGCTGATGCGCCGCGGCCTCTCCGAGCCTGATGCGCGCCAGCAGGCGAGGCGGGAGTTCGGGGACGTCGACGAGATCCGTGGTGAGCTGCAGGAGATCGGTCGGAAACGGCTCCAGCGGCAGAACCGCGCACGCGGGTGGGAATCGCTCGGCCAGGATGTGCGGTTCGCGCTGCGCACGCTCCGCAAGAGCCCCGCCTTCACCGTGGTGGCGGTGCTGACGCTGGCCATCGGGATCGGCACGAGCACGGCGATGTTCAGCGTCCTGAACGGCGTGCTCCTGCGTGAGCTTCCGGTGCAGAATCAGGAGGAGGTCGTCGTGCTCTGGACGGACGCACCCGCCCGCGGCTCGGACCACCTGCCGGTCATGTACCGGGACCTGACGGCCTTCCGGGAACAGAGCCGCGCTTTCCGGTCGGTAGCGGGCGTCGCCTATCATGGCATCTCGGAGCAGGTGCTGCGGGACGCGGGTCGTCCGCTCACCCTCAGCGCCACCTGGGTTACGGGAGACTTCTTCCCGCTGCTGGGGGTCGCACCCGTCCTCGGGCGAACCCTCCGTCCCTCGGATGACGTGCCCGGCGCCGAACCGGTGATGGTCATCGGCCACGGGCTCTGGCAACGCCACTTCGGTGGGGACGCCTCGGCGATAGGTCGTTCCCTCGAGTGGAATGGCAAGCGCTTCACCGTGGTGGGGGTCCTGCCGCGCGGCTTCGAGTACCCGAAGGGGGCCGAGGTCTGGGTCCCGGTGCTCCCCGACTTCCCCGCCACGCTCGAGGCGCAGGCGAGCCCGTCGGAGATCATGGTCTTCAACCTCGTCGGCCGCCTGCTTCCCGGTGCGAGCGTGCGGGAGGCGAGCGACGACTACGCGGCATTCCTCCGGGCGAGCGACGCGCAGCGACCCCCCGCGCTGCGGGAGATGAGGCCGGTCCTCACTCCCCTGCCCCGGCTCATCACGGGAGATGCGCGCACGACGCTCTGGGCGGCTGCGGCGGCGGTGGGGCTCCTCCTGCTGATCGCCTGCGTCAACGTCGCCAACCTGCTCCTGATCCGCGGCTCGGCACGAACGCAGGAGCTGGCGATCCGCAGCGCGCTCGGCGCGGGAAAGCGCCGCCTGATCCGCCAGCTCCTCACCGAGAGCGCCGTGCTGGCGCTCCTGGGCGGCGTGCTGGGAATCCTGATCGCGATAGCCGCCGTGCGGGTGCTCGTCGCGCTCGCACCGCCGGGTCTTCCCAGGCGTGAGATGATCGAGGTCGATCCCCGGGTGCTGCTCTTCGCACTGGCGATCACCACCGCGGCGGCGCTCCTCTCCGGTCTCCTGCCGGCCCTGCTCACCGCCGCGGGAAATCTGAGCGTGTGGCTGCGCGGCGGACACCGCACAGCGTCGGCGAGCCGTGGCGTACAGGCGCTTCGGCATGGCCTGGTGATCGGCCAGATCTCGCTCGCGATCGTGGTCGTCGTGGGCGCGGGGCTCCTGGTCCGCAGCCTCCTCGCGCTCCAGAGCGTGGAGCTGGGCTTCAACGAGGAGCGGCTACTCGTGGTCGAGACGACGTTCCCGCCGGACCTCCTGCCGGAGCGTTCCGGCCAGGTGGCGCTGCAGGAGGAGATGGTCGCGCGTGTCGGCGCTCTCCCGGGGGTGATCAGCGCGGCGTCGTTGCCCAGACCTCCCTTCTCCGAGCAGGGCGGCTGGACCGCGATGTACACCGGGGAGGGACAGACTCCCGAGGCACAGGCGACCAACCCATGGATCAACTTCGAGGTGGTCGGCTCCGGGTACTTCCGTACGCTGGAGATCCCCCTCTACCGCGGGCGCGCCTTCGGCGAAGAGGACCGGGAGGATGCGCCGCGCGTCGCCATCGTGAGCGAGGCGGTCGCGCGGCACAGCTGGCCCGGGGAGGATCCCGTCGGCCGGCGCATCAAGCTCGGCCCGGTGGAGAGCCCGGGAGAGTGGCACACGGTGGTCGGCGTGGTGGGGGAGACGCGCTATCGCGAGCTGACGGATCTACAGCCGAGCCTCTACCTGCCGATCCGCCAGTTCGGCGGGCCGGTGCCGATGAGCCTTGCCATCCGCACGCGGGCCGACCCGGCCGGTGTGATCCCGCAGATCCGCCGAGCGCTGCAGGAGGTGCATCCGGAGCTGATGCTGGTCGGTGGAGGCTCCATGCGCCAGCTCATGGCGGCGCCACTGGCGCGGCCTCGCTTCAGCACGCTCCTGCTGGGCACCTTCGCCCTGATCACGCTCCTGCTCGCGGCCGTGGGGCTCTACGGGGTGATGGCGGCCACGGTTCGCCAGCGTACGCGCGAGATGGGGATCCGGCTGGCGCTCGGCGCCAGGGTGGAGGCAGTGCGGAGACTCGTGCTCCGTCAGGGCATGGGGCTGGCTCTCTGGGGGTGCGCGCTCGGCCTCATCGGCGCATTCCTCGGAACACGCGCGCTCCAAAGCATGCTCTTCGGGATCAGTCCGACCGATCCGCTGACCATCGGCGCTGTCGTAGGACTGATCCTCGCGACCGCGGCGCTGGCCTGCTACCTGCCGGCCTGGCGTGCCAGCAGGGTGGATCCGGTGAACGCGCTGCGCGCCGAGTAGCGCCGGGAACGGGGAGAGTCCACGCGCGGGCGCGCGCCTCAGTCGAGAGCGGCCGCCAGATGGCGGCGGTTGGAACGGATCATGCCCCATAGAGCGGCGTCACGCCGGACGGTGTGAACGTTCCTTTCCCACTCCAATGAGGAGAATGTCGATGAAGATCAAATCCTTGGATGACCTCTTCGTACACGAGCTGAAGGACCTTTACAGCGCTGAGAAGCAGATGGTGCAGGGACTGCAGAAGCTCGCCAAGAAGGCTTCCCGCGAGGAGCTGCGGACCGCCTTCGAGCAGCACCTGGAGGAGACGCGCAACCAGGTCCAGCGGCTCGAGAAGATCTTCGAGGGGCTCGACTGGAGCCCGCGTGGGGAGAAGTGCGAGGGAATGGCGGGCCTGATCCAGGAGGCCGAGGGGGTGATGGATGATACGGAGGACCCGGACGTGCTGGATGCGGCGTTGATCGCCGCCGCCCAGAAGCAGGAGCACTACGAGATCTCCGGCTACGGCACGGCGCGCACCTATGCGCAGATGCTCGGTAACCAGGAGGCCGCCCGCCTTCTCCAGCAGACGCTGGACGAGGAGAGCGCAGCAGACGAGAGGCTGAACAAGCTGGCCGAGGGGATGGTCAACTGGGAGGCGCTGAAGGGGTAGTACGTGAGTACGGGAGTACGGAAGTACGTGAGCGGAACTGCTCTGCATACTTCCGTACTCACGCACCGGGGTGGGGCAGCTGCCGGGAAGGGCCGTACTCACGTACTTCCTGAGAGACCTCGATGAGCACGATCGACCAGCCCCTCTGGTGGCAGCGGGGGATCGTCTATCAGATCTATCCGCGCTCCTTCCAGGACAGCGACGGCGACGGCGTGGGAGACCTGCCGGGGATCACCGGGCGGCTCGACTACCTGGAGTGGCTGGGGGTGGATGCCATCTGGATCTCGCCCTTCTTTCCCTCGCCGATGGCCGATTTCGGCTACGACGTCAGCGACTACTGCGATGTCGATCCGCTCTTCGGCAGCCTCGGGAACTTCGACCGTCTCGTCGCGGAGGCACACGCCCGTGGGCTGCGGGTCATCCTCGACTTCGTCGCCAACCACAGCTCGGAGGAGCACCCCTGGTTCCTCGAGTCCCGCGCCTCGCGGGAGAGCCCGAAACGCGACTGGTACATCTGGCGCGACCCGGCGCCGGGTGGTGGACCGCCGAACAACTGGCTCGCTGCCTTCGGGGGGAGAGCCTGGGAGTGGGATGAGGCGACGGGGCAGTACTACCTCCACTCCTTCCTCAAGGAGCAGCCGGACCTGAACTGGCGCAATCCCGAGGTCGAGGCGGCGATGCACGGCGTGCTCCGCTTCTGGATGGAGCGCGGGGTGGACGGCTTCCGGG
>JBPCIT010000300.1:0-2676 GCA_051006015.1 Longimicrobiaceae bacterium | reverse complement strand
GTTGCCCCCCTCCTCTCGCTCGCTGCTCCAGAAGCGTGCGGCTCCTACTTCCTTGCCGGCTTCTTCTTCGCCGCCGGCCGCTTGCTCGCCGTCTTCGCCTTCGCGGGAGCCGGCCGCTTGCTCGCGGGCTTTGCCGCTGCCGGCTTCTTGCTCGCGGACTTCGCCGCGGCACGTGGGGCCGGCTTCGCCTTCGCGGGAGTGGTGAAGAGCTTGTGCCCGTGGTTCGCCTTCCCCATCACGAAATCGACGTAGCCGTTGTCGGGGTTCGCACCCCGCTTCAGCGCCTTGTCCACCGTGCCGGGACCGCGGTTGTAGGCGAGGAGGGCCAGACGCGTGTCCCCGTCGTACCTGTCGATCAGGTAGCGCAGGTACTTGAAGCCGATCCGCAGGTTCGTGCTCTGGTCCCGCAGATCCCGGGGAGTCGTCCCCGGATGCATCCAGGCGGCGGTGCGCGGCATCAGCTGCGTCAGGCCGGTCGCCCCGACGGGGCTGGTGGCGGTGTTGCGGAAGGCGCTCTCCGCGCGCACCAGACCGAAGGCGATGTCGAGATCGATCTCGTATTCGAGCGCCGCCCGCCCGATGTCGCGCGCGAGCTGCTCGGAGATGCGGTAGCCTTTCCGAACGTAGCTCTGCGCCAGCCGGCTGCTCTCCCGCTCGACCGCGCGCAGCCGCCAGATCTCCTCGACGCTCAGCACCCGATACCCGTCGAGCCCCTCCACCGAAGGCAGCGCCTTCTGAGGCGCGAGCACCAGAACCTCCTCGACCGGGCGGGGCGAATTCGCCATCACGACCGGCGGTGCCACGGCCGCTGCCACGAGCAGCGCCTGCACCCACCGGCGCCGCAGCAGTGCCTTCACATCTTCGTTCCGTCCAGCGCGCCGTACGAGCGGCGGCTGAGCTTCCGGGCGTCGTCGATCCACTTGGCGTACCCCTGGTTCAAAAGGGAGCGCGCGACAGTGCTCGAACACCTGCACCAGCGCGCGCCTCTCATGATCTCCGATCAACGGCGCCTAACATTATAGGCCATCCCATTATTTGTCAACCAGTTACCCGCTCATCCGCCAAACTATTGAGGATGTTCGCAGGTGCGTGAGGTCGCGCCGCGTAGTCTCCGCGCCACACCCGGCAACGCAAAGCGGGGCACGGCTGCTGCAGTCGTGCGCAGCCGTGCCCCGCCAGGGACCGTGTCGAGAGCTGGTTCGCCTGGCTTCGCTAGAAGCCGGCGGCGCGAATGCCGTCCAGATCGATCTCCGCCGCAGGCGCCGTTTCGGGCCCGGGCTGCGGATCTACGCGGAGCTCCTCCTGGCGAGCACGCACGAAAGCAAGGCTGGCCATGAGGGCGGCAATGACAACGAGGCCGACACGCAAGGTGCGAATGGGACCCTCCTGGAGAAGAGGTAGGAAAGGCCGACCTACCTGCTATCGAGGCATTTTTTGTGCCTATCGTCCGCAATTGTTTCCCCTCCCGGCGAAGCGGTTTCGCAGCCGCGCTTGCCACCCCTTCCGCGGCGCGGCATTATCCCCCGCCGCATGATTGACGGCCCGACAAAAGGTGAGGAGAATGGCCGATTCGTGGTATGAAGATGCCGAGCGTCTCTTCCGGATCCGGGTACCCGAGGGGTGGGCGGTCCGGCACGACCCGGAGGAGGCGGGAGTGGAGCTCCACGACCCGGAGGAGAGCGGGGTGCTGCACCTGATGGGGTTCTCGCAGGAGGGGGAGGAGCCCGCCGATCCCGCCGAGGAGCTGTATTCCTTCCTCGAGGAGCAGGGCATCGAGCTGCAGGAGGATGAGGTGGAGGATCTCGAGCTGGCCGGCGGCGCGGAGATGGCCGTCTGCGAGTTCCTCAGCGAGGAGGAGGACCCCGCGGACGAGGAGGCGGCAGAGGATCCCACGCACTGGCTGGTGGGTGTGGCCACCACCCCCGGGGTGCTCGTCTTCGCCACCTATTCCTGCTCCGCCGACGAAGCGGAGAAGCAGCTCCCGATCGTACGCACCGCCCTCGGCTCGCTACGGCTGCAGGACGCAGAGCCCTGACCGCGCGCGCCTTCCTTCGACATTGAACCCAACACCAAACCAGGAGAGCAACGATGCCCCTGCAGCCCGGCGATCTGGCGCCCGATCTGACACTGCTCGACCACGACCTCAGGCGGGTCTCGCTCGCCGACTACCGGGGCAGCCCCCTGGTGCTCTTCTTCTTTCCGCTCGCCTTCAGCGACACCTGCACGGAGGAGATGTGCACGGTGGCCGAGGACTTCAGCGCCTACCGGGAGCTCGACGGGCAGGTGGTCGGCATCAGCGTGGACTCGCCCTACGTGCTCCAGCGCTTCCGGCAGGAGTGCGGCGCGGAGTTCCCCTTCCTCTCCGACTTTCACCGTGAGGCCGCTGAAGGGTTCGGGGTGCTGCGCACCGAGCCGCTTCGCTCCGGCCTGCGCGGCACCTCCGAACGCGCCACCTTTGTGCTCGACGCGGAGGGCCGCGTGACGTACGGCTGGGTCGGGGAGCATCCGGGGCTGCAGCCGCCATTCGCCGAGGTCAAGGAGGCCCTTCAGCAGGCGCGCCACGGCTCCCTCCGCTGATCTGCGTGCTCCCCGCCCGGGGGGGGGGGGGAGGCGGGGGGAGCGCCTCCCATGCTTTTTCCCTGCCTCCCTCCTCGTTTTTACGCCTTTTTCTGGGGG
>JBPCIT010000299.1:0-4567 GCA_051006015.1 Longimicrobiaceae bacterium | reverse complement strand
GTCGCATCCGTGGCTACATCTCCACGCTGCGCAAGCAGAGCACTCATGTGCTCACCGCCCTGGAAAGCCTCTTCACCGGCCACCCGTACATGCCTCGGCTATCGCCTGGGCAGTAACTCTGGCTCATGAGCCTGTGGTCGCCTTTCGCCAGACGGCCGGGCGTGCCCGCCGGCCATTTCGCACCGGCTCGGTACCGCTCCGGTGTTGAATCTGTTGATGTAATTGGGCGGGGGTGGTCCCCGGCTCGAATTCCTGCATGTGGCACCGAACGCATTCCGAATGCATACCAGGTGCCGGATTTCTCGATTCTTTTTCCCACCCGCGCCCGCCGGCGCTCGCCTGCGAAAGGGGCCCAAGTTCGACCGGGAAACGGTGTCAGGCCCGGGGCGGTACGCCCCGGGCCGGATTAGTATACACTTTGTACAGCCAGCGCGACCCGCAGCTGAGGGGAACGGCCGTTTTCCTGGAGGACGGCAGCCTGCGCACCTCCCAGAGGCGGCAGCTCTCCCCCGAGGTGCAGGAGGAGGTGGACCGCATCGCGGCAGTGTTGTGGCAGCGGGAGCTGTATTTCCTGGAGCAGGCGCGGCGCTACGTCCACGAGGAGGAGCTCCCCCCCGGCGTTGAGCCCGTGCCGGAGTCGCACCCGAGCTACGACCCCGCCCTGGAGCAGGTCTTCGCCCCTCATCCCCCGCTCCTCCTGGCGCGGGAGGTGGACGTGCGCTCGCCATGAGGGTCCGCGTGGCCCCGGTGGTGCTCGCCGCGGTGCTGCTCGGCGCCTGCGGCCCACCGTCTCAGGCGCTGCTCCGGGAAGCGCTAGTGGACGCATGCGTCGGGTGGTTTGCGCCGATTGACGAGCTAGACTGGAGCGCCAACGAGCTGGCCCTCTTCGTCGTTTTTGCGCTTCTCGCGGCGATTTGCGCCCTTATTGCGCTACCGCAGTATGGCGCTTTCCGGCGAGAATCGGACGTGCGAGGAAACGCCACGAAGACGACGAGTGAGGCGCAGCGTGCCGCGGTTGGCGCGGGGGGTGATCGCGCTCGGCAGCCTGCTGCTCTTCTTCTTGACGGCGGGACGAAGTTGGACCAAGTTCTGGACCAGTTTCGCGATTTTCACTCGATTGCAAGCCTTGGCATCGCCGGGCGGGTAGCGCCGAAAAGCCGCGCCGTTGCTATATTTCTCGCCTTGTTGCGAACCGATGCAAAAGGGTAGAAGGAACTTTGGATCCTTTGGTGGAGGTTCGAATCCTCCGGGGGCAACTCTCTTCCAGCTCTGTCCTCCTGATCCGTGTCGCGTCAGGTCTGGCTCTACCTCTCCGCAACCATTCCACAACGATGCGTTCCATGCCAGAGAAACCGATTGTCCGTGGCGCGGGCGGCACGCCCGGTGGAATTGGTGAGTTTCTCGCAGGGCTCGCGATGAGCGTCGCGGGTGCCTACCTGCTCACCAGTCGTGTCATCGTGACCAGTAGCTTCTGGTCGTGGTGGGGCTTCAATGGCTTCGGCCTCTCGCTGCTTCCCGTGCTGGTCGGGATCGGCATGCTCTTCTTCAACGGCCGCTCCGTGCTCGGCTGGCTGCTTCTCTTCACAGGCGCGGTGATCATCGGCGCGGGAATCCTGATGAATCTGAGCATCTACTTCCAGCCGACGAGCCTCTTCAACACCCTGGTGATGATGGGGCTCCTGGCGGGCGGAATCGGTCTGATCGCGCGTGCCGTGCAGGCTCATTAGTCCGATTTCGAACATGGAGGCGAATCTGTCCCCGGAGATCGTATCAGGCGGACGCCAGCGCCGGCGGACACGGCGCCTCGCCACAGCCGGATTCGCGCAACTAGGCGCTGGCCGAGCCATGGTTGACAATATATGTTAAAACACCTATATTGATTCCATGTCATCGCAACTTCAGCAGGAGCTCAAGCAGACGAGGCCGTTTCCGCGGCTCGAAACCGAGGCGCTGGTCAGCCTCATGCGCACCGCTGCAGTGCTCGATCATGCGATCGGTGACGTGCTGAAGCCGCTCGGGCTCACGATGACACAGTACAACGTGCTGCGCATCCTGCGGGGTGCTGGGGAGCGGGGCCTCTGCGGGCGCGACGTGGGGGAGCGGCTGATCTCTCAGGTGCCGGACGTTCCGCGGCTGCTCGACCGGATGGAGGAGATGGGGCTGATCAGCCGGGAGCGTGATCCGAGTGACCGCCGCCATGTGACGGCGCGGATCACCGCCGAGGGTCTGCAGCTGTTGGACGAGGCTACACCGGTGCTGGAGCAGATCGAACAGCAGCGATTCGGCCGGCTCGCGGAGGACGACCTGCGCGCGCTGATCGACTCCCTCGCCGCTGTCCGCCAGGTGCGATGGCATGGGCACATTTGCTGAAATACAAGTTGTAACACGAGATGTTGTGACGTGAAAACCGCAACACGACCTTACAATGGAAAAAGGAAAATCATGAACTCGACTCTTTCGACTCAGCGCCTGAACCTCGGCCTCACCATCCTGCGCACCATCCTCGGTGTGGTCTTCTTCGCCCATGGCGCGCAGAAGCTCTTCGTCTACGGCCTTGGTGGCGTCACCGGCGCCTTCGCCGGTATGGGCGTACCCCTGGCCGAAATCGCCGGTCCCGCGGTGGCATTCGTGGAGTTCCTGGGTGGTCTCGCGCTGATCCTCGGTCTCTTTACCCGCGTCGCCGGCCTGGCTGTCGCCGGGGTGATGCTGGGTGCGATGCTGCTGGTGCACCTGCCGCAGGGCTTCTTCGCGCCGGGCGGGGTGGAGTTCGTGCTCACGCTCTTCGCGGGAGCGCTGGCGGTGGCGCTGACGGGACCGGGCGCCTACTCGGTGGATGCGATGCTTGCGCGTCGCGCTACCGCAGCCTGACGAGAATCAAGAACTGGGGAGGAGATAGATGTACACGACCGATCTACTGACCGTCCGGCAGGCGGCCGAGCAGCGCCGCTCGATCCGTGCTTTCGAGCCGGAGCCGATTCCGAGCGAGGATCTCGAGGAGATCCTGCGCCTGACGAGCCTGGCTCCGTCCGCCTTCAACCTCCAGCCCTGGCGCTTCGTGATCGTGGAGACGCCGGAGGTGAAGGAGAGGCTCGCGGAGGCCGCGTTCAATCAGCGGCAGGTCCGCTCCGCCCCCGCGCTGATCGTGCTCTACACGGACATGCAGGATACGCTCGAGCATCTGGACGAGGTGCTCCATCCCGGCCTGGACGCGGCGAAGCGAGCCGCCTCGCGGGAGAGCATTCTCAGGTCCTTTGCGAAGAAGAGCGACGCGGAGCGCGAGGCGTGGGGTGCCGAGCAGGGGAACATCGCTCTCGGCTACCTGCTGCTGACGGCGGAGGCGCTGGGCTACCAGACCTCGCCGATGGCGGGCTTCAATGCCGAGGCGGTGAAGCGGATCCTCGGGCTTCCCGCCCACCTGCGCATCCCGGCGCTGGTCGCCATCGGCCGCGGCACGGAGGAGGGATTTCCGCACCACCGGCACCCGGTGGAGCGTCTGGCGCGGGTCGCCTAGACCCACGCCCCCGGCACACCGCGGTGATCAGCGCTGCGCGCCGGCCAGCTCCCGGATGGCACCCGCGAGCGCTCGCACGCGCTCCGGGTCGCCAGCTCCCTGCGCCGCGCCCTCGAGCTGCGTCGCCAGCTCCGTCAGGGCGCTGCGCCTGGGCGTCCCCTCCCCGAGCCGCTCCGCCGCATCGAGGTCGCCGGCGACACGTGTAAGCCTCTCCGGCTGCAGGCCGCCGTTCCGTCTGAGCTGGTCGAGGTAGGCGCGGGCCACCACGAAGCTCGCCGGCCAGACCAGCTTCGTCTGGTGCTGGGGGTTGAACTCCTCCATGCGCACCAGCCTGGCCGCATCGATCTCGTTCTGCGACAGGTGCTCGCTCGGCGTGAGCTGGAAGACGTCGAAGCCGCGTGCGATCTCGGAGCCGTAGACGTAGCCGTTGTACCAGTAGCTCGACCAGTAGCCGCCCGTCATCAGCTCGGTGGCGCTGACCGGACCGCGGTCAAAGAAGGCGATCTCGACCGGGTTCTGCGAGTCGGTAAAGTCAAACACCGAGATGCCACCCTGATACCAGGCCTGCACCTTGATGTCGCGCCCCGGCACCGGGATGAGCGACCCGTTGTGCGCGACGCAGTTCTCCGTCTCGGTCTGCGGCGCCGGCAGCTTGTAGTAGCTGGCGAACCGCAACCTGCGGTCGGCGATGTCGAAGATGGCGTTCGCACCCCACTCCGGCGCTTCCGTGGCGCGGCAGCGGGGAGCGCTGCCGCCACCCCACTCGTCGGTGAAGATCACCTTGCTGCCGTCGTTGCTGAAGGTGGCCGAGTGCCAGTATGCGAAGTTCGGGTCGCTCACCTCATGGATGCGCACCGGGCTCTCCGGCTCGGAGATGTCGAAGAGGATCCCGTTGCCCGCGCACGCCCCCGCGGCCAGCCCGATCTCCGGGTAGGCGGTGATGTCGTGGCACTGGTTCGTCTGCGAGGTCCGCTGCGTTCCCGGCCCGTGGTCGCCTCCACCCCAGAGCCCTGCGATGCCGCCCGTCTCCAGATCGGCGAAGACACGGGGCTCGCT
>JBPCIT010000298.1:0-7822 GCA_051006015.1 Longimicrobiaceae bacterium | reverse complement strand
GCGCGCCGCGGGCCCGTTCGGCGCCGGATTCCTCCCCAAGCGCGACAGCGCGATCACACCACGGCTCCCTCCCGAGGCGACAGCCACGGTCTTCGACCATGTGGAGCTGAGCTGGAGCGCCCGGGGCGGCGCGCCGGAGGAGGTCTTCCCACACCCCCGCTTCGACGCGCACTTCTATCTCATCACCCTGCAGGAGCGCGCGGCCATCGGCGACGCGGAGCGCGCGGCGCAGATGCCCGCGCTGGAGTTGGTCCCGGCGAGCTACGTACCGGTCGCGGAGCTGATCCCGCGGGTGGGCGCGCACTGGATCGATCCCAACGCGCCCGAGTTCCAGGGCGAGTCCTTCACGGCCAGCCTCCTCTACGGCTTCTACGGCGGGCGCATGGTTTTCCTGGAGCCGCGCATCGCGCGCGCCTTCCTCGAGACGAGGCTGGACTTCACGCGGGAGCTGAAGCTGCCGCGCGAGTACACCCGCCGCGGCTATCACCCCACACGCTACCGCGTGGGATACGACGCGTCCACGCGCGAGTACACGGTCGCGCTGGAGGGGCTGGTACAGCGCCCCTGAACCAGGCGCTTACTGACGACAGTTCACCGCCTCCGCGAGGGAGGCACACCGCGCTGGCGGAGCGCCGCCAGCTTCACCTGTCGGAAAACGGAGACGACCATGACTCGCACCCCCCTCCTCCCGTTGCTCATTCCGCTTGCGCTGGCCGTGCTGGCCGGCTGCCAGGAACGTACGCTGCCCACAGCGCTGGCGCCTGAGGGCGCTGGCCTGGCCGCCCTCTCCGTCGGCTGCGATGTAGGTGCGCTGATCGCTGCCATCGAGGCGGCGAACAGCACCGTGGCGCCGGACACCCTCGAACTCGCCGCAGGGTGCACATACACACTCACTCAGGCGTACTCCGGGGATAACGGGCTTCCTATCATCCCGGGCGACCTCACCATCAACGGCAACGGCGCCACGATCCGGCGGAGCTCGGACGATTGAACGCCGGAGTTCCGGATCTTCCAGATCGTCCCGGGCGCCACCGTTTCGATCACCGGGCTCACCATCACCGGCGGCAGCCTGGGGAACCCTGGCGGGGGCATCGCCGATCACGGGACGTTGACACTGACCCGCAGCACCGTCTCGGGGAACAGCTCGCGGTCGCTGGGAGGCGGGATCGACAACGGCACGGGTGGCACGCTGACGCTCATCCACAGTACCATCTCGGGGAACCATACCACAGTTGGCGGCGGCGGTCTCGTCAGCTGGGGACCGCTGACGATCACCAACAGCACCATCTCCGACAACATCGCGTACTATGCCGGCGGCGTCCTCAACCACCACGCCGCAGATGTCACCCACAGCACCTTCTCCGATAACCACGCGAACTGGGGCGGCGGCATCTCCAACTTCGCGCCACTGACGATCACCAACAGCACCTTCTCCGGAAACAGCGCTGGCGTCCACAGCGGAGGCATTGACAATACCGCAGGGGGAACGCTGACCGTCATCCACAGCACCTTCACGGGGAACAGCGCGCCTACAGGCGGCGGCATCTACAATCAGGGCAGCACAGTGACAATGCGCCACTCGATCATCGCCAACAGCCCCTCGGGTGGGAACTGCGACGGCTGGGGCACCATCAACGATGCGGGCTACAACCTGGACAGCGAAAGCACCTGCGGCTTCAGTGCGGCCGGCTCGCTCTCGAACACCGCTCCCCTCCTCGGCCCGTTGGCAAACAACGGCGGCTCCACTCGCACGCACGCGTTGCTGGAGGGCAGCCCCGCGATCAACGGGGGCGACCCGGCGTTCCAGCCGGGCAGCGTCCTCTGGGATCAGCGCGGCGCCGGCTTCCCGCGCCGGGTGGGAGCGCGCATCGACATCGGCGCCGTCGAGCGGCGAGGGCAGCCGTAGGCAGGCAGCGCTCCTCTGCACCAAGCCACTCGGGCTGAACCTGTAAACCCGCGCCCGACTTCAAGATAGCTGATAGGGCACAGCCCCGCGGCCGACCCCGACAGCCGGTTCTGGCATTCGGTCCCGCAGGTCAAAAGCCGAGGTGGCGGGAGGAGCGGGAGATAGGTAACTTTCTCCCGCCGGTCGTGTATTCCTACGCGACCCCTTTTCCCGGATTTCGAGAGATGCTGTTGGATCTGCGATTTCAGGCCTGGCGCCGCGCGGCGCTGCTCTGCCTCGCGCTCTTGCTCCCCGTGCTCGCCGGTGCTCCGGTGCGCGCCCAGGAGGCTGCACCCCCGGCGGCGGCCTCCCAGGGCGAGCCTGGCTCGGAGCTGACCGTCTACCTGCTGACGATGGGACCGGGCGACCTGGTCTACGAGCGATTCGGCCACAACGCACTCTGGATCCAGGACGCGCCGCGCGGCACCGACATCGCCTACAATTACGGCATCTTCGACTTCAACCAGGAGAACTTCATCCTGCGCTTCGTGCAGGGGCGCATGTGGTACTGGATGGACGGGTTCGATGCCTTCCGTACGCTCGATCCCTACGTCTGGGACGACCGCTCGGTATGGGTGCAGGAGCTGAACCTCACACCCCGCCAGAAGGCGGAGCTGCGCGATTTCCTGGAGTGGAACGCGCAGGAGGAGAACCGCTTCTACCGCTACGACTACTATCGCGACAACTGCTCGACGCGGGTGCGCGACGCGCTCGACCACGTGCTCGGCGGGCAGCTCCGCGCGCAGACGGAGAACGTCCCCTCGGGGACGACCTACCGCTCGCACACCCGCCGCCTGACCACCAACGACGTGCCGATCTACACCGGGCTGAACGTGGGGCTCGGGCAGGGCGTGGACCGGGAGATCTCGGCCTGGGAGGAGATGTTCCTGCCGCTGAAGCTGCGGGAGCACGCGCGCACCCTCACCATCCGCGGCGAGGATGGGCGCGAGATTCCGCTCGTTCGCGCGGAGCAGACGCTCTACCAGAGCAGCCGCGATCCCATCCGCGAGGCGCCGCCCTCGTGGATTCCCGGCTACCTGCTGGCGGGGGCGCTGCTCGGCGGCCTGCTGGCGCTCCTGGGGTACGCTGCTCCCCGCCACCGCACGGCGCGCTTCGGCTTCGCCGCCCTCGCGGCGCTGTGGGCGCTGCTCGCCGGCACCTTCGGGGTGATGCTGACGGGGCTCTGGGCGTTCACCGACCATGCCGCGGCGTACGCGAACGAGAACCTCTTCCAGATGAACCCGCTGGTGCTGCCGCTCGTGCTGCTGGTGCCGGCGCTCGCCTACGGCGTCCGCTGGGCGGCGCGGCCCGCGCTCTGGCTCTCCTTTGCGGTGGCGGCGCTCTCCCTGCTCGGTCTGCTGCTCAAGCTGCTGCCGGGCTTCTTCCAGGTGAATGGCGAGGTCATCGCGCTGGTGCTGCCGGTGTACCTCGGCCTCGCCTGGGCAGTATACTACCTCAGCGACGCCCTGCACCGCCGGCCCGCGGCGCCGCCGCCGGCGTCCCCTGCCCCGCCGCGACGGCGCGGCGCGCCTGCCCGCTGAGGCCCCGCGTATGGAGGTCCAGGTCTTCGGCACGAAGAAGTGCAAGGACACGCAGAAGGCGCTGCGCTTCTTCAAGGAGCGGCGCGTCAAGGTCCACTTCGTGGACCTGAACGAGCGTGCCGCTTCGCTTGGGGAGCTGCGGCGCTTCGAGCAGAAGTTCGGCGCCGAGGCCCTTCTCGACCGCGGGAGCAAGAACTTCCGCGAGCGCGGGCTGCACGTCGCCCATCTCCCCGAGTCGAAGATCCTCCCTCTGCTGGTGGACGAGCCGCTGCTCCTGAAGACGCCCCTGGTGCGACATGGCGGCAAGCTCACGCTGGGGCACGACGAGGCGGAGTGGAAGCGCTGGGTAGCGGAGGCAGGCGGCACGTGAGGATCATCGGCGGGAAGTGGGCGGGGCGGCATCTGACCTCCCCCAGCGGCCGGGTTCGTCCCACTGCCGAGGCGGTGCGCGACACCTGGCTCGCCATGCTCGAGCCGCACCTCAAAGAGGCGCGGGTGCTCGACCTCTTCGCGGGCACCGGCGCGCTGGGGCTGGAGGCGCTCTCGCGCGGCGCCAGGACCGCGGACTTCGTGGAGAACGGCCCCTCGAGCCTGCACGCGCTCAAGGCGAATGTGACAGCACTCGGGGTGAGGGAGCGCACCCGCATCTTCAAGAAGGACGCGATCCCCTTCGCCGCGGCTCTCGAGGAGGGCCGCTACACCCTCGCCTTCGCCGACCCGCCCTACGGCTCGCGGATGCTCGACCGCCTGGTCGAGATCTGGAAGGAGAAGCGCTTCGCCGAGCTCCTCGCGGTCGAGCACGCCGCCGACCACGAGCTGCCCGCCGGCGGGCGCCGCTACGCCTTCGCGGAGACCGCGGTAACCATCTACCCCGCGGAGGTAGCGCCTCCACCGCGAATCACGCCCAAACCCCGCTCCGCCGCCGATGCCCGGCGCGCTTCGCCCACCCGCCGCCGCCGCTGACGGCAGCGAGAGAGGGGGGCGATGAGCCCCGTCTCCTTTCCTCCGCAAGCCGTCGATCACCTGCGCCACGCGGATTCAGTGCTGCGCGAGGTGATCGACCGTGTCGGCCCCTTCGAGCCGGGGCATGAGCCCGACCTCTGGCGCTCGCTGATCGGCTCCATCATCAGCCAGCAGCTCTCCGTCAAGGCGGGAGCCACCATCGAGAGCCGGGTCGCGGCGCTCGGAGACGGGGAGGGTTTCCCCGCACCGCAGCGGCTGCTCGCGCTCCCCGAGGAGGTGCTGCGCGCCTGCGGTCTCTCCGGGGCAAAGACGCGCTACGTAAAGGATCTGGCGGGGAAGTGGCTGGACGGCACGCTGCAGCCCGAGCGGATCGCTGCGCTTCCTGACGAGGAGGTGATCGCTGAGCTGACGCAGGTGAAGGGGATCGGCCGCTGGACGGCGGAGATGGTGCTCATCTTCACCCTGCGTCGCCCCGACGTGCTGCCGGTGGACGACCTGGGCTTCCGCAACGCGGTGCAGCGCGCCTACGGCCTCGCCGAGCGGCCCGGAGCGTCCGAGCTGCAGCGCCTGGGCGAGCCCTGGCGCCCCTACCGCTCGATCGCCACCCTCTACCTCTGGCGCAGCCTGAAGTAGCGTCGGCGCCTCACCACCAGAGCGTCATGCGCAGCCAGCGCCAGGGGCGGCGGAAGAGGAAGGTAGCGAGCGGCCGCGGCTGCGTGATGACCCGGGCGCTCGCCGCCATGCCCGGGCGCAGCAGCCCCTCGCGGTTGTCGAGCAGCGCGCGCACGGCGTAGGTGGGGGCGCCGGCCACCGTCTCGGCGCGGGGCGCGATGGCGATGACGCGGCCCTGGAAGGTGACGGTGGGGTGGGCGCTGACCTTGGCGCGCACGCGGTCGTCGGCGCGGATGTCGCCCAGGTCGCCCTGCGGCATGCGCAGCTCGATCTCGACCCGCTCGGGATCGCCTGACGTCCTGATAGGGGCGGTAGCAGGCGTAGCGGAGCCTGACCTCCTCCAGCGCGGCGGGATCCACCCGCTGCAGGTACGCCTCCACGTCGTTCATGGTGACGCGCACCGACTGCATGTCGAAGCCGTAGAAGCTGACCCTGGGCGCGCCGCCGGGGTTCTGGTTGTGGCGGCGCATCCACTCGATCATCTCCAGCACCTCCCGGGTGTTCCAGGTCCAGAAGTAGAGGTTGGAGAGCAGCACGGCCGGATCGCCCACCTCGGTGTGGAGATAGTCGTTGACGCGGTTGGACTCCGCCCAGGTCGCCTCGATGCCGAAGGTGGTGAAGCCCATCTCCCTGACCAGGAACTCGAGGATGCGATGCTTCATCTGGAAGAACTCGCGCGTGCCGTGCGTCGCCTCGCCGAGCGCCACCACGCGCGCGTTGCCGATGATCTGCTCGAGCGGCATCAGGTCCGCGTAGTCGCCACCCGGCTCCGCGGTGCGGAACTCAACGGCGTTCTCCCGCAGCCAGGCGAGTTCCGGATCCGCCGGAGGAGTGGGGGAGGACTCGCCGCAAGCGGGCAGCAGGGCGAGCAGCAGCGAGAAGAGCAGAGTCGCAACCGGGCGCACGCGCGCACCTCCTCTGGAGAGTAGCGACGAAACGGGGATCGGACGGAAGAGTACCGCGGAAAGCGTGGGGATACCACCCACAGGGGCGAAAGTGGGTCGTTGGTGGGATCAACAGCCGGTTTCCGGGGACGAACCACACGGAATCAGGGACGACCACACCGGGGATGCCACCTAACAGTTCCCCCTCTCCCCTTGTGGGAGAGGGGGTCAGGGGGTGAGGGCGCTCAGCGTCCGGAGACCGCCTTGTAGGCGTCGACCAGGCCGAAGCCTTCCCGGCTGTGGCGATTCGGATAATATCCACCGCTCTGCTGCAGGCGCGCCCGCACCTGGTCGCGCGTGAGGGCGGGTGTCCGCGACCAGACGAGCGCCGCGACACCCGCGACGATTGCGGTGGCGTTGGAGCTGCCGCCGATCCCCACCACATCCGCCGTGTACTGTCCGGTGGTGGGCACGTCGAGGTAGGCCGTCAGCTCCACCTGCTTGCCGTAGTGGATCCCGCAGGGCATGCCGCCATTCGGGTAGCTGATCCCCGTCACCGCGACGACCTCCGACATCTGCGCCGGGAAAACCACGTTGCTGTCCAGAATCCCGTCCCCACAGCCGGAGGTGCCCGCGGTGCCGACGAAGAGGATTGGCCGGTTGTAGTGCCAGTACTTGATCTCGTCCGAGACTTGCCAGAACCAGTTGAGCGACTGCCAGGCCATGACGATGATCTGCGAGCCGTTCTGCGCTGCGCCGCGCACCGAGGCACGGGCGTCCGAGCTCGAGACCGCCGCCACCCCGCTCGCCTGCCGCACGCTGATCAGGTTCGACTTCCATGCTACCCCCACCACGCTCTGCCCATCGTTGGGCGCGGCAAGCACCCCCGCCATGCGCGTGCCGTGGCCGCACTGGTCGTAGACGCTGCTCTGCGAGGAGAGCCGGAAGAGCCGGATGGTACGGCCGCCGCTCTCCCCGCTCGCGAACTGGCTGCCGAGCTGCGCCTGCGTAGAGGAGATGCCCGTGTCCGTGAGGCCGATGGTGATACCCGCGCCATTGCTCAGCCGCCAGGCCGCCGGGATCCTCATCGCAGTGAAGCGCGCCGAGTAGACGTCGCCGGAGAGGGACTGGCGGTCGCCCGTCCACGAACCGCCGTAGCCGCACCCTCCCGTCGCGGCCCACTGCGGCTGATCCTGCTCGACCATAACCGGCTCGATGTAGTCCACGATCGGCAGCCGGCGTACGGCCGTGAGCGCCGCCGCGCTGGTGAAGCGGACCTCTATCAGCGGCAGCAGCTCGTCCACCTTGAGCAGCTCGATGCCGTGCCGGGCGAGGAGCGCCCTGCGCGCCTGGGCCGACTGGCCCCGGGCCATCAGGATCTGGCCACGGTAGACGCCGCGCTTCGTACCCGGGGCCTTGAGCCCGACGGCCGCAACCCCGTCCGAGACGAGCAGCGCCTGCCAGAGCTCCTCGTCCGAGAGGTCGAGGAAGGTACCCGGGCGCTCCTCCTGACGTGAGGGGATCTCCGCCTGCGTGATGGCAGCCGAGAGGTCGGGCTGCCCCGTCGCGTCGGGTCCCACGGGAGTGGTGGAGCGGTCGGAGCAGGCGGCGAGGGCCAGCGCCAGCAGGAGCGAGGCGGCTGGCAGGAAGCGGAACGTACGCATGGGAGCTCTCCAGGGAGCGGGGATGGTAGCGCGGCGGCGGGAAAGTCCGCCACCAGGGGCGAAGAAGTGCGGTTGCCGCGGGCGCGGCTCTCCTCTGCTAACGTATCACGGCGGGGTATCCGGGCACGGCAGCAGCGGCGGGTACAATATACG
>JBPCIT010000297.1:0-9240 GCA_051006015.1 Longimicrobiaceae bacterium | reverse complement strand
GGTATTGCTGCACCTCGTGCGTGATCGTGGCGAAGCGGCCGAGGTCGGCGTCCCGGCTGCCGAGCGCCGCGCGCAGCTTGTCCGGGAAGACGGCGGTCTCGGCCAGCATGAAGATCATGATGATCAGGACCAGCAAGGCATTGCTCACTACCCAGGCGATTCCCCGCAGCGTGCCGGTCACCAGGCCGATGACGTACTCCGGGTTGAGCAGATCGATCAGGACCATCTCCCCCACGGGCACCCTGCGCTCGACCAGCCACGCCTGGGTGGAGAGCACCAGGGTCTGGAGCTGCTGGACGTAACGCGGCACCGCAAGTCGGATTTCGTTGGCGGATTGGCTGACGATGAGGAGAAAGAGGCCCAGCACCGCGACATTGACCAGCACGGTCACGAACACCGCGACCCCGGAGGGGATCCGCCTCGCCTGGAGCCTGAGCAGCAGCGGCAGGCTCAACATGGTGAGGAAGAGCGCCAGCGTGAAGGGAACCAGAATGGACGCCGCAGCCTGCAGCCCGAGAACCACCAGCACCAGGCCGGCCAGATTGAGGAGCAGCCGGCTTCCAGCTGGAAGATTCAAGCGATCAGTCATAGGAGTTACCTCAGATGCGACGAACGCAGTGGATGTAGGTAGCTGCCGCCCACCGCAAGCTTCATCAGGCCGCTTCTCCCGCGCGGGCGAGTTGCCCGATGATGCCGCGCACCGCGGCGAGGTACTCCCCGGTGTCGAAATGCGCCGGGTCGTTCATCGCCTGCACCGCGCATCCCTGAATCCAGCTGACGGCGACGGCGGCCAATCCGTCGGCCGTCGCTCCGGCAAACGTCGCCGGCTCGGCGAGGAGAAGCTCTTCCATGATGCTCCGGAACGCAGCGCGGTAGCGCTCCAGCTCGGTGCCGATCCGCGCCCGGACCTGCGCGTGCCGCGCACCGAGCGCCCAGTACTCGAAGAACAAACGGGTGTGCCGCGGTTCGTCCGAGAGCCGGGCCATCTCCTGCTGGAGCAGCGCGTGCAACCGGTCCAACGCACGCGGAAAGCGTGCGATGTCCTCCGAAACGTGGAGCACCGAGGTGTTCGCAATCAGCCAGTCGAGCAGCTCGTGAATCAGTCCTTCCTTCCGCTTGAAGTGGAACAGGACGAGTGCATGGCTGACTTCCGCTTCCGCGGCGACCGCCCGAACGGTCAATCCGCCGATCCCCTCCCTTGCCGCTACCTCGAACGCCGCGCGCAGGATCTGCTCACGCCGCACCTCCTCCGGAACTGGCTTCCCCGGCATCCTTCCCTCCCTCCATTAGACGGTCCGATCGCTGGTGAACCACACCGCACGTACGCGCCGGGAAGGTCATTGACCGTGTGGTCAGTATATGTTAGCTTATATTAACCGCTTGGTCAATAGGCGGGGCGATCACCCTGCTTCCCGCGCTCGACCTTTCCGGCCCGGAGCCGCAGCTGCGATGGGGTAGCAGACAAGGATGGAGTGGCTCCTATGCAGGTAGTGATCTCTCAGAAGGATCATACGCTCGTCGCCGGGCTGGCCGGTGATTGGGAGCTGGAAGACCCGATGCCGCGCTTCGACCGGCTGGTCGAGGACTCGCCGCGCGCACAGGCGGTGCATTCGGTCGGATTCGATGCCGCGGAGCTGGGCAGGTGGGACAGCAGCCTGCTCACCTTCCTGCTGCAAGGCATGAACTACTGCGAGGCACACAGCCTCGAGTTCAAAGATGACGGTCTGCCGGAAAACATTGCGCGCCTTCTCGAGCTCGCTCGTGCCGTTCCGGAGAAGGGTGTTGATCCCCAGAAGGAGAAGGCCCCCTTCGCCGCAAGGCTCGGGACGAGGAGTCTGACCGCGTTCGATGCCTTTCTCGCATCCGTGACCTTCACGGGGGACGTGACGCAGAGCTTCTTCAGGCTGCTTTCCCTGCGGGCACGGCTGCGCTGGCGGGACTTCTGGGTGGTGGTGCAATCGAACAGCTCGGGTGCCCTGCCGATCGTGACCCTGATCAGCCTTCTCGTCGGGCTGATCATCGCCTTTCTGGGAGCGGTCGTGCTGCGTCGGTTCGGGGCCGGCTACTACGTCTCCTACCTGGTCGGCTACGGGATGCTGAGGGAGATGGCCGCGCTGATGACAGGCATCATCATCGCCGGCCGGACCGGTGCCGCCTTCGCGGCGGAACTGGGGAGCATGAAGATCACCGAGGAGATCGACGCCTTCGAGACGCTCGGACTGTCGCCGGTCGACCACCTGGTGCTGCCGCGTGTGCTCGGCCTCTTCGTGATGATGCCTCTGCTGACGATCTATGCCATGTTCGTCGGCATTTTCGGAGGCCTGATCGTCGCGGTCACGCTGCTGGACCTCACCGTCACGCAGTTCGTGGGCGGCTTGTTGGCGCCGGTCACCCTCACCGACGGACTGCTGGGGGTTTTCAAGGGAACCATCTTCGGCCTGATCATCGGCATCACCGGTTGCATGCGGGGCATGCAGACCGGAAGCGATGCCGGCGCGGTGGGACGAGCGGCCACCTCCGCCGTAGTCACGGGCATCACCCTGATCATCGTCGCCAATGCCGTCATCGACTGGATGGCTGCCCTCCTCGGAGTCTAGGATGGTCATGCAAGGAGCACCTGCGATCGAAGTGAGAGACCTGATGATGGCGTATGGCGGACGTGTCGTCATGCAGGGGCTGGACTTCCAGGTCCGCCGCGGGGAGATCTTCGTCATCATGGGCGGGAGCGGCAGCGGCAAGAGCACGCTGCTCAAGCACCTGATCGGACTGAAGAAGCCCGCGCAGGGAACGATCCTCTTCGACGGCAACGACTTCGGAGCGGCCGATGGACCGGCCCGCAGAGCGATGCTCCGCCGCATGGGCGTGCTCTACCAGAACGGCGCCCTCTGGAGCGGACTGACGCTGGCCGAGAACGTGGCGCTGCCCCTCGAAGAGTACACGGAGCTGGCGCCGGCGGCGATCGCCGAGGTGGTTTCACTGAAGCTCGCCCTGGTCGGTCTGCGCGGCTTCGAGTCGTACTATCCCGTCGAGATCAGCGGGGGGATGCGCAAGCGCGCCGCCCTCGCCCGCGCCGTGGCGCTGGATCCGGAGGTGCTCTTCTTCGACGAACCCTCGTCCGGCCTGGATCCGATCACCGCGAGCCGCCTGGACGACCTGATTCTGCAGCTGCGAAGCAGCTTCGGCACGACGATCGTCGTGGTGAGCCACGACCTCGACAGCATCTTCAAGATCGCCGACCGGGCGCTCTTCCTGGACATCAAACAGAAAACCATGACGGCGCTCGGGAACCCTGCCGACCTGCGAGATCACCCGCCGAGTGACGAAGTGCACCGGTTCCTGACGCGCAGCAGCGAAGTTGACGGACCCCCGGATCGTGAACGTTCCTTCGAGAGGATGTTAGTACCATGAGTCTACGTGCCAATCCCACCGCGATCGGATTGTTTGTGATCGGCGCCACCGTGCTGGCGGTGGTCGGAGTGGCCACGCTCGCCTCCGCCGCCTGGTTCACCAAGCAGTCGACCTTCATCAGCTACTTCGGCGAGTCGGTGAACGGCCTGGAAGTCGGCGCGCCGGTGAAGTTCCAGGGCGTGCCGGTCGGCCAGGTGACGAACCTGCTCATCCAGATCGAGTCGAGGCACAAGACCTTTCAGATCCCGGTCCAGTACGAGATCGACCTCACCCGCCTGACGTCGCAGGGCGGCACCTTCGTTCATCTGGAGGACGCGGGCGTGTTGCGGGAGCAGATCGCGGACGGACTCCGCGCCCAGCTGCAGATGGAGAGCCTCGTTACCGGCCAGCTCTACATCGAGCTCGCCTACCGCCCGGAGGCGGCGCCGCCAGAGCTCGAGACCCGACCCACGGCCTACCCGGAGATCCCGACGACCCCTTCGCTCCTGGTCGCGTTCGGAACACAGGCCGGCAGCATGGTAGGCGATGTAGTGGCGATTCTCTTTCGGGTGAACGAGATGCTGGAAGCGGTGAACATGGAGGAGCTCAACCGGTCGGTGGTGGCTTCCGCCGGGGCGGTCGAGCGCATGGCCGACTCGGAGGAGCTCCGGGCGTCCTTCGCGGCGATGCCCGGGATGACCGCCCAGTTCACTCGCACGATGGGCGAGATGGAGCGGCTCGCCGAGCGGCTTGGCGGGACGATCGATCCACTTCAGCTGCAAATGGCAGGCACCAACGCGGAGCTGGTCCTCACGCTGCAGTCGATGCGGCAGGCCATCGAGGAGACACGCGGGATGTTCACGCCCGACTCGGGGATCGGCTATCAGATGGAGGGCGCCATGGCCAGCCTCGAGGCTGCGTCAGAGGCGCTGCGCGCGCTCGCGCTTTCGCTGGAGCGAAACCCGGACATGCTGATACGCGGAAAGAAACCGGAGGGAAACTGACATGCAGAACGCGATGAGTGTGGCGCGCCTGATCTCACTGGTCGGCCTGATCGGCCTGACAGGGTGTTTCAGCCTGGGCAGGGTAGAACCGCCCCAGCGGCACTACGTGCTCGGTGGCGACCGGCTGCAGGTGAGCAGCGCACCGCCGTCGGGCGATCTCGCCGGCTTCACGGTCGGCGTGCGCCGGCTACGGCTCGCCTCATATCTGGACGCGCCGTTCCTGGTGGTTCGCCACGGATCGAACCAGGTCAGGTACTCCGAGTTCCACCGCTGGGGCGAGCAGCTCGGCGGGGGGATCAACCGCGCGGTAGCTGGCTACCTGGGTGCGCAGGCGCCCTTCCGAAGCGTCGATGTCGCCCCTTGGCCGGCCCGAGAGCAGTACGACTACCTGATCCAGCTCCACGTGGAGCGCTTCGAGGGGCTGGCGCCGGAGGACCCGGCGGCGGTCGAGGGTGAGGTCCACCTGCTGGCGACCTGGGAGATCATCCGGCAGCGGGATGGCGTGGTACTCGCGCGGGGGACCACCGACTTTCGCGAGCCCGGCTGGCGGGTGGGCGATTACGCGGGCCTGGTGACCCTGCTCGACGCGGGGCTCAACCTCCTGTCGGCGGAGCTGGCGAGCAGCCTCTCGAGCCTGGGTGCTCCGCTCGCGGAGGTCCGGTGATAACGGGCACAGGTGTGACCTGTCGGCCTCGGCAGGCCGCCGTGGCGCTGCTCGCGGCCAGACTGCTGGCCGCGGCGGGCGGCGGCGGGGCGGAGCGGAGCTGAAAGCGCTGCGGGGTGATGCAATCGGGGCAATGCTGCGGACGGTCGCGGACAATTCCGTCGTCCACCTCACGAGCGGTGACACGCCTCGTGATCCTGGCCAGCGTCGACGTCGTATCGGCGTTCTTCGCGCCGCAGCGTCCGCCCCGGGAGGTTGAGTATGCTCGGGAGCTACAGTCGCCCGCCGCCAAGCCAAGCTCGAGCTGGCGCACTACCGCAGGCAGCATCAGTGTGGCAAGCACGGCCCAGCAGGTATCTCGGAGGCGCAGGATACCATCAGGAAGCCAGTCACATCCAGAGGCAGACTCGGGGGCAATGCCGCATTCCGCACTCCCCAAACGTTCCACTACACGTCGCGGTCCACGAGGTAATCCACCAGGGAGCGGATGAAGGCGAGGTCCGGGCCTTCGCGGGCGTCGGCGAATGCGGTGGGTAGCGCTTCCTGCGCGGCACGCGCCAGCGCGAGCGCGGCCTGCCGCGCCCAGGCGATGCTGCCGCTCTGCGTCAGCAGCTCCTGGATTTCGAACATCTGGCGGGGCAGCCGGCGTTCGCGCGGGCGCGCGAAGAAGGCCTCGAGGCGGGCGCGTCCCGCGGGTGAGGAGCGCGAGAACGCGTGGGCGAGCACCAGCGTGCGCTTGCCCTCCCAGAGATCGCCGCCGATCTCCTTGCCGTAGCGCGACGCGTCGCCCACCAGATTCAGCACGTCGTCCTGGATCTGGAACGCCGCGCCCAGCAGGAAGCCGAAGGCATTGAATCGGTCCAGCTCCTCGTCTCGCGGCCGCGCGACGCGGGCCCCGATGCGCATGGGATGGATGAAGCTGTACCAGGCGGTCTTCTTCAGCACCAGGCGCAGATAGTCGTCGATGCCGACCCGGCAATCGTTCTCGCGCACCCAGCCGAGCTCCATCGCCTGCCCCTCCAGCGACTCGAGCAGCATGTGGTCGACCTCGTCGAAGATGCGCAGCGCGGCTTCCGGCCCCAGCCCGCCGACGTTGCGCCGGAACAGCCCCATGGCGAGGGTGTTCATCGCGTCGCCCACGTTCACGGCCAGCGGGACGCCGACGGTGCGATGCAGGGTGGGGCGGCCGCGGCGCGACTCGCTGCCGTCCTCGATGTCGTCGTGGACGAGAAAGGCGCCGTGCAGCAGCTCGAGGCCCGCCGCGGAGGTCAGAGCATCCGCGGTTCGCCCGCCGGAAGCGCGGCAGGTGGCGATGCAGAGCGCGGGGCGCAGGCCCTTGCCCGGCCGGGTGACGAACTCGCGGATCGGGCCGTAGAGGTGCCGCTGCGGCTCCTTCGCGGGCACCGCGTCCTCGAGCCGGCCGAGCGTCTGCGAGCGGTACCACTCGAGGCGCTCGGCGAAGCCGGGCGGACCCGCCTGCGTGTCGCTCTCCGGCTCGACCGAGGTGCCGGTGCGGAAGAGGGGCAGGGCGGCGTCGCGCAGGGCCGCCGCGGCATGCAGCGTGGCCGCTTCCACCGCCTCGATGGGCAGCGCACCCTCGACCGCGTCCACCGCCTCCTGCGCGCTGCGCAGCGCGGGCGTGGCGACCGGCTGGACGGCGGCGATCAGGGCCGGCAGCGGCGCGAGCAGCGGGCCGGCGGCCGACAGCCCCGCGGCAGCGACGTCGAGCAGGCTCGCGTCCCACGGCAGACCGGCCGCAAAGCGCGCCGCGTCGTACTGGCGCAGGGGGGCCAGCACGGCGGGCTCCTCCAGGGGCCAGACATCGCAGCGGGAGCCGACATGTCCCGCCGCGTCCAGCACCCCGTTCACCGCGCGTCGCGCCGCCTCGTTGGCCGCCTCCATCGTGGCCAGGTCGGTATAGGTGCGGACGTAGTCCGAGGCGAGGAAGAAGTTCGGGATCCGGGTGACGGCCTCGGGGCGCAGCCGCCAGGTATCGGCCAGGTTGACCAGCAGCGGCTCGGCGTTGGCGAGCTGCCCCGGCTGGCCGGGGTCCAGGTCGATGTCGGGGTCGAGAAACCAGCCGCACAGGTCCTCGTCCCGCAGCACGGTCTCTCCCCCCACATTCACCGACTGCTGTAACTGGCGCCAGACCTCCTTGCAGACGCCCTCGCGGGTGAACTGGTTGGCGCAGCGGCCGTCGCGCGCGGGGGCCTCCCAGTCGGAGACATCGACCGAGAGGATGCCGTGGATCTCCGGGTCCCCGTAGCGGCGCAGCGTGCCCGGGCGCCAGAAGCGGACCTGCGAGATGCTGGTCAGCGCCCACTCGGTGTCGATGTGGATCACGTGGCCGTGGATCATGGGCACGTCGCGCCGCAGGTAGAACTGGACGCCATTCATCCAGTCGACGTTGCGTGCGAGCGGCCGGATCGCCTCGAGGCCGGGGTCCGCACCGAGCAGGCTGGGAGTGAGCAGCGGCGCGATCCGCTCGACGGGGAGCGCACAGACGTAGTGATCGCCCTCGACCACCTCCATGCGGCCGTCGCGCTCGACCAGCACGCCGGTGATGCGGTCGCCCACGCAGCGGATCTGCCTGACCTCCGCGGTCCACAGATAGCCGACGCCCAGCGACTCGAGGCAGCGCAGCCAGGGCTCGATCCAGACGTCGTTGGTCGGGCCGTCCAGCACGCGGTCCGTGGTCTCGGCCGTGGGGTCGAGGATGGTGAGGGCGAGTTGGATGAAGATGTCGCCGATGGTGCGCGTGCTCGCCTTGTGGGCCTTGGCCGCGACCAGCGAGCGGGTGATCCCGGAGGCGAGGAACTTCCGGTAGGCCGCGGAGCGTGACTCGGCATCGATGAACTCCCACCAGGCGATCTTCTCGTACTCGGCGACGCGGCGCTCGGCGCACGAGGTGAGGATCTGCCACATGCGGCCGCCGAAATGCGCCAGCTCCTCCGGCGTCAGCTCGGTGACGGGGCTGAAGGCGGCCAGCAGCGCGCCGAGCACCGAGACGGCGTCGCCGGGGGTGCGGGGGAAGCGCGCCGGAAAGGTGAGCCCCGGCCGGCCGTACTGCGTGATGCCGACGCGCGTAGTCGCCACCAGGTGATCCGCCACGCTGCCGCGCCCGCTGGCGGGGCTGCGGCCCATCGTGTCGACGACGTGCTTATAGAAGCCCGGGAAGAGGCGGAAGCCGTGCTCGCCGGGCACCCAGTCCACCGCGTCGCCGGGAGCCTCGTGGGGGTGCCGCGCCTCGGCGGCCCAGAGGCCGGAGCCGACCGGCGCAACGGGAATGCTGCGCGCCTTGCCGCCCGGGATGGCGCGCCGCTCGAGCACGACCACCTCGAAGCCGCGCTCGGCCAGCTCGTGCGCGGCCGACATCCCGCCGACCCCGCCGCCGAGCACGACGACTCTAGCCATGAGCGAGGCGTTCGCGCACGCGGGGGAGGTAGATGTCGCACTGCACCTGCAGCTTCTCGAGCACGACCCGACCGATGCCGAAGCCCTGGCAGCGGTTCAGCCACTGCCACTTAGGGTGCGCCGTGGACCAGGTCGGCGTCGCGTAGAAGGGAGGGGCGCCCCTGAAGTCGCCGGACGAGACCCTGGCGTAGCCGTCGGGGCCGAGATCGAAGACGCCACCGGCCTGCTCGAGGATCTGCGCGCCGTCGGTGGTGCGGTAGGTGATCTTGATGTTGACGGCGCCGATGCCGTCCGGGCGGATGCACATCCAGTCGCCGCCCTCCGGCTGCACGACCGCGTCAATCTGCGGACCGGCGACCCGCCCGTCCTTGACGTAGAAGTTGATGCGGTAGCCCTCCGGCGTCGGCCCCAGCACCTCGGCGCGCAGGTTCACTGTCAGCGCAGCGAAGAAGGTGAGATCGTAGGCGAAGCGCGGGTGGGAGGGCCAGCCTTCCGCGGAGGCTCCCGGCGCCACGCCGCCGGCTGCGGGCGTACCCGTGCGCGGGGCGGCTGCCGCCTCGGCGGCCCCTTCAAGGCTGCGCCAGGAGCCGTCCTCGGGCAGGCTCGCCAGGCGCTGCCCGGCGCGGCGCAGCTCGATGCGGTACTCGTCGCGGCTTCCCGGGCGCAGCGGCGGCAGCAGCGTCCGGAACCACTGCGCGTCACCGGGCGTCGCGCCCGGCGCGGAAGCCGGCTCGCGACCGGCGCGGAGAGCGCGTACCCGTCCGCCGTCGC
>JBPCIT010000296.1:0-12438 GCA_051006015.1 Longimicrobiaceae bacterium | reverse complement strand
GATGCGCCGTGCTTGGGCACAGGAACTTTGCGGCGGCGCCCCGACGCGAAGTGGCGAAAAACGCCGTCGCAACTGGCCGAACTGGTCGCGTTGCAGCGCGAACTGCTGGACGCGGCGGCGCCGCTGGTGCAGCCGGGAGGATGGCTCGTCTACTCCACCTGTGCACTCGAACCGGAGGAGAACGAGCTGCAGGTCGAGAGCTTCCTCGAGCGGCATCCCGAGTTCACGCCTGACCCGGCGGCCGGCGCGGTCGATCCGGCGCTGCTCGACGCCCGTGGCCAGCTGCTCGTCCTGCCGCAGCGGACTGGTGCTGACGGCTCCTTCGCCGATCGCCTGCGGAGGCGGAGTTGAGACACGGCGCCCCGGCGCGCCCGCCGCACTTCCAGCAGACGCGGCAGGGTCGTTTGCTCCTCTGGATCGTCGGCGTGGCTCTGGGAGCGTTCCTGATCGGGTACATCGCCACCGCGCTGCTCGTCTTTCCGGGCCGCGACCGCGACGTGGTCACGATGCCGGACGTGCGCGGTGGCACCGAGGCCGAGGCGCGCCGCGCCCTCGAGCGTGTCGGGCTCGAGGTCGAGCGCGCCAACTCGCTGGTGCACCCGCAGGTGCCCGCCGGCGTGGTCCTCGCTCAGGGCCCGCTCCCGGGGCGCGAGGTGGCGCGCGGCTCGCCGGTGCGGGTGACGCTGAGCGCGGGCCGCGAGCGCCGACGCGTTCCGGAGATCGGCGCCCTCACCAGCGAGCAGGCGCGGCAGTTCCTGGCGCGCGCCGGCTTCGAGGTCGAGGTCGAGGAGGTCGAGAATCCCCGCCGCACCGGGACGGTGCTCGAGACCGACCCTACCATCGGCACGATGGTCGAGATGCCCGGGCGGGTGCGTCTCGTCGTCAGCTCGGGTCCGCCGCCGGTGGTGGTGCCGGATCTGGCAGATCTGCCGGAATCGGCGGCGCGTGACGCGCTCGCGGCGGTCGGATTGCGGCTCGGTGAGGTGGAGTACGATCCCTTCGCGCCGGGAACGCTCGGCGGCGTGGTCTCGCAGCGCCCGGCCGCGGGAGCGACGATTCCGGTCGGCTCGCAGGTGCACGTTACCATCGCCGGCTTTTCCCGGCCCCCCGATCTCCCGCCGCAGATACTGTGAACGCATGGACGCTGGAGGAATGAGGGACGAGACGCTCTATTCGCAGCCGCCTGCGCCGCGTCGCTCGGAGGCGAGACGGCGCAGGCGTACGCAATGGTGGCCGGTCGTGGGGGCGCTCCTGCTGCTCGGGCTGCTGCTCTTCCTCGGCTGGGGTGCGCGCGAGCGCTTCCTGCCGGTAGAGGTCGGAACCCGTGCGCCGGACTTCGCGGCGCGCGACCTCGACGGAGCGCCCGTCTCTCTCGGCGAGCTGCGTGGGGAGGTGGTGCTGCTCAACGTGTGGGCGACCTGGTGCCCACCCTGCATCGAGGAGATGCCCTCGATGCAGCGCCTCCACGAGCGGCTCGGGCCGGAGGGGCTGCGCGTGGTCGCGGTGAGCGTCGACGCCGCACCGGGCGCGCGAGACGCCGTCGGGCGCCCTGGCGGCAATGTACGCACCTTTGTCGACGAGTTCGGCATCACCTTCGACATCTGGCGCGACTCCGCAGGCGAGATCCAGCGGATCTACCGTACCACCGGAATTCCCGAATCCTTTGTCATCGACCGGGATGGGGTCATCATCAAGAAGGTGATCGGAGCGACGGAGTGGGACGCGGAGACGAACATCGAGCTGATCCGCCGCCTTCTCCGGGGGAGCTAGAGGGGTGGCTGCGCTCCTGAAGAGGCTGACGATGCACTGGCAGCTCAAGCTCGCCGCCTTCACGCTCGCGGTGCTGCTCTGGGTGGTGCTGAGCGCCGATACGGTCACCACGCAGTGGCTGCCGGTGCCGGTCCAGGTCGAGATGCGTGATCCCACCTACGAGATCGCCTATGGACCGCTCCCCGAGGAGGTCGAGGTGCGCTTCACCGGCCCGGGCCGCGAGCTCTGGGAGCTGGCGATCAATCGCCCCCGTCTGCTCCTGCGCGTTCCCGAGGTGAACGACGATGGCGAGCTCTACCTCCTCACCCCGCAGATGGTGCAGGTCCCGAGGGGGCTCTCCGCCTCACCGCAGGACGTGCGGCCCAGCAGCGTACGGCTCGGATTCACCCGCCTCGCCACCCGCGAGGTGCCGGTGGTCGTCCCGATCGGGAGAGGCCCACGCGAGGGCTACGTGCTGGCAGACAGCCTGGTCGTGCGGCCGGCGCGCGTCACGGTGAGCGGCGAGTCCGATCGGGTGGCGGAGGTGACCGCACTCGCGACGCGGCCGCTGGATCTCTCTCGGGAGGATACCGTCTTCGTGCGGCGCCTGGCACTCGACACCACGGGAGTTGGCGATCTGCGGCTCGGCTCGCTCGAGGTCGAGGTCACGGGGCAGGTCGATCGCATCGTCGATCGGACGGTCTCCGAGGTCATCGTAGTCACCCCGCCCGGTGCGGCCGCCATCCCCTCCCGTGTCGAGGTGCGGCTGCGCGGCCCGCAGAGTCTGCTGCGCCGCGTCACGCCTGCGAACCTGCGGGTTGTCGCACCTTCGACCGGCGAGGTGCCTTCCGCCGGTGAGACGGTAACACTGCGGCTGGAGCAGGTACCCGCCGGGGTCGTGGGAGAGGTCGCGCCGGCTCGCGTGCGCCTGGTGCCGCTGCTCGGGACTCCGGCCGCTCCGACGCTGCCGGGACCGGCGCGCGATACGGTGCCGGAGGGGGTGCTGGGACGAGTGGGCGCACCTCCTCCCTCGGCGCCGCCCGCGGAGCGTCCGTGACGTTGATCCTCGGCATCGAGACCTCCTGCGACGAGACCTCGGCGGCGGTGCTGCGGGGGGATACGGAGCTGCTCTCGCACGTGATCTTCTCCCAGGACATCCACCGGCTGTATGGCGGGGTGGTGCCCGAGCTGGCCTCGCGCGCGCACCTGCGCACGGTGGACGATGTGGTCGGCGCCGCGCTTCGCGAGGCGGGGGTGCGCCTGCAGGAGCTGGACCTGATCGGAGTTACGGCGGGGCCGGGGCTGATCGGCGCACTGCTGGTGGGCGTCGCCTGGGCGAAGGCCGCGGCGTGGGCGGTGGAAAAGCCGGTGGTGGGGGTACACCACATGGAGGCGCACCTCTTCGCCACGCAGCTCGAGCAGCCGGAGGCGCAGCCGCCCTTCGTCGCACTGCTCGTCTCCGGCGGCCACACCCTGCTCCTCTGGGTTCCAGCCTGGGGCGAGTACCACCTCCTGGGCGCAACCCGCGACGACGCCGCCGGCGAGGCGTTCG
This sequence comes from Longimicrobiaceae bacterium, assembly GCA_051006015.1. Lineage (GTDB taxonomy): Bacteria > Gemmatimonadota > Gemmatimonadetes > Longimicrobiales > Longimicrobiaceae > JBPCIT01. The sequence goes on along the minus strand of JBPCIT010000296.1, from coordinate 9,137 downwards.
ACAAGGCGGCGAAGATCCTGGGCCTCCCTTATCCGGGCGGCCCGTCGATCCAGTGGGCGGCGGAGCAGGGCGATGCCCGCCGCCACCCGCTCCCCCGCCCGCTCCTCACCCGCGCGCAGCGCCCCGGCGAGCGGGACTTCTACGACATGTCCTTCAGCGGCCTGAAGACTGCCCTGCGGCTTCGCGTGCGGGAGCTGGAGGCGAGTGGCAGCCTGGTGGAGGAGATCCCCCACGTCGCCGCCTCCTTTCAGGCGGCGGTGGTCGAGGTGCTCTCTACCAAGACGCTGCGCGCCGTCGAGCAGACCGGATGCCGGCGCGTGGTGCTCGGCGGCGGCGTCGCCAACAGCCGCGCCTTGCGGGAGGAGCTGCGCCGCCGCCTGGGCGAGGAGGGGCAGCTCTTCGCCCCGTCTCCTCGTCTCTCGACCGACAACGGGGCAATGATTGCCCGCGCCGCGCTCTTCCGCTTCCAGCGCGGCGAGACGGCGTCGCTCGCGCTGAACGCGCAGTCGGATCTCCCCTTTCCCGGTCTGCGCCGCGAGAGGGAGACCGGCTGACGCGGCTCGTGCACCGACCTGTCGAGGGTGGCACGTATGTGGCGTGCTGCGACGGCTGATCTCTCACCGGAATTGACCCGCTCCCGGAGAGCCACTTTGCTGACCTTGCTGCACATCTCCGACCTGCACTTCGGCCCGCCGTACCATGCCGGTGTGGGAGAGGTCCTGCTGCGCTTCGCGGCGGAGCTCGACCCGGATGTGATCGTTGCGTCGGGCGACTTCACGCAGCGCGCCCGGCGCGAACAATTCCGCGCCGCCCGCGAGTACCTCGACCGTCTGCCGGACGTGCCGCTGGTGGTCACCCCCGGGAATCACGACGTGCCGCTCTATCGCGTAGCGAGGCGGCTCTTCCGGCCCTTTTCGCTGTACAGGAAGTACATCAGCAAGGAGCTGAACACCGTCACCACGGTGCCAGGACTGATGATCGTCGCCCTCAACTCGACTGCGCCGCGACGCGCGATCACTAATGGGCGCATCAGCGAGTGGCAGCTCGACTTCGCCCGCGAAGCGTTCGACGACGTGCCGCCGGAGACGCTGCGCATGGTGGTGGCACACCACCACTTTTCGCCGCCGCCGGACTTCGAGGGCGCCGAGGTGATGCCCAAGGCGAAGCGTGCGCTGGATGCCTTCACCCACATGCGCGTGGACCTGATCCTCGGCGGACACCTGCACCGCGCGTACATCGGCAACTCGCTCGATGTGTATCCCGGTGTGGATCGGGAGCACGGCATCGTGATCGTGCAGAGCGGAACCAGCACCTCCCGCCGCGGACGCGCACGCGAGCGGGAGAAGAACTCCTTCAACGTACTGCGGGTGGATGAGAGAGTGATCCGCGTCACGCACTACATGTACTTCGACGATGTCGGGGGCTTCCTGCCGACCAGCCGCCACGTATTCTTCCGCGGCGGCCGTCCACAGCTCGCGCCCGCACAGTTCCCCGAGGAAGAGAGCCTGCTGCTGGAACAACAGCTCGAGAGCGAGAATGTCGACCTTTGACCGCCGCCGCCACCTCACCCGTAAGGAACTCCTGCCTGCCGTCGGCGCGGGCGTCGCCGCCGGCCTGGGGGTTGGGCTGGTGGTCTTCTACGCCGCGCGCCTGATGCTTCAGCGCGAGCCGCTGCGGCCGCTCCCCGGCGTCGGGCCGGCTCTCCCGGCGAAGGGCGCCCCGGCGGTGCCTACCGCGGGCTCTCCCGCGCCGGTCATCGCCGCGCCGCCTTCGTGAGCTCCCGCCGCCGCCGCGTGATCGGCTGGATGGTCGCCGGCGCACTGCTCGCGATCATGCTCTTCACCGGTGTGGTTCTGCTCCTCACGCAGACGCGCTGGGGCAACGAGCGGGTCCTTGCGCTCACCCTCAGCCTCGCTTCGCGGCGGCTGGACGGTGAGCTGGCCATCCAGCGCCTCGACGGCAACATTCTCACTGGCGCGCGCGTCTTCGGGCTTTCGCTGCGCGCCCCCGATGGGGAGCCCTTCCTCCTGGCCGACAGCGCCTTCGTCGAGTACAGCCTGCGGACCCTCGCCGCGGGACGCATCGTGCTGAACCGCCTCGAGGTGTACGACCCGAAAGTGTACCTTCGGCGGCTGCCCGGAGAGCGCTTCTGGAACTACGAGGTGATCTTCGGCGACACCGCCGCCCCCGCGGATCCGCCGGGTGATCGCGCGCCGGTGCTCCTCGAACAGGTCCGCATCGTCAACGCTCTCGTGGTCGTGCAGCTCCCCTGGGAACCCGAGGAAGCCGGCCCCGCGGCGCGCGAGCGGGAGATCGAGGAGGCGCTCGCGGAAACCTCGCGGCTCCTGGTCTCACGCGTGACCGGCCGCGAGGACGAGTTCGTGCGCAGCTACCTCTTCCGCGAGCTCGATGCCGAGATCTCGCAGGCGGTCTTCGCGCCGGACGCGCGGGGCGGCAATTACCTGCGCGTCGAGCGCCTCTCCGGGCTCGCGCAGATCTGGCGCGAGCCGGCGCGCATCGAGCGGCTCGAGGGGGAGCTGGCGCAGCGGGAGGGGCGGATCGAGTTCCGCGTGCCGCGCGTGCTCCTCCCCCGCTCCCGCCTCTCCCTCTACGGAGTCGTCCGGACGGGCGAGGAGATCCAGTACGACGTGACGGTGCGGGGCGAGCAGATCGCGCTGGCGGACGTGCAGTGGCTCTACCCGCTCTTCCCGGCGGAGGGCCGAGGGGAGATGCTGCTCACCCTGGAATCCCGGCCCCAGGGCACGCTGGTAGTCGCGCGCGACCTCGACCTCGAGCTGCCCGGCACCCGGCTGACCGGCGGATTCGGACTTCTCTTCGGCGACACGCTGCGCTTTCTGGAGAGCTCCCTCGATGCGGCGCCGCTGAGCATTCCCTCCATCACCGGCCTGCTGCCGACCGACGTGCCGGTGGAAGGGCTGCGCGTCGGCGGAGCGCAGATCCGCGCACCGGCCTCATGAGCCTCAACTCGTTGGCTGAAGCGGAGCTAACCGGGCATCAGACGCGGCGGCTGCTTCTCTCGAACGAACGCTTGACAACCATTAGCCCGGCGGCTACTCTCCCGCCTTCTTCAGCCAGCGCAACACTTTCTCCGGTTCACCCGCCACCAGGAGCCTGTGCGTGTCAACGGTGACCTCCACCCCGGAACACACCCGTGAGCACTGGGGATCGCGCGTCGGGTTGATCCTCGCCATGGCCGGCAACGCCGTGGGTCTGGGCAACTTCCTGCGCTTCCCCGTGCAGGCCGCCAACAACGGCGGCGGAACCTTCATGATCCCCTACTTCATCAGCTTCATCCTCCTGGGGATTCCGCTGATGTGGCTCGAGTGGGGGATCGGCAGGCACGGCGGGCGCTTCGGGCATGGCACCATCCCCGGAATGTTCGACAAGCTCTGGCGGAACCCGGCCGCCAAGTACATCGGGGTGCTCGGCATCGTCATGCCGCTGGTGGTGTTCGTCTACTACACGGTGATCGTCGGCTGGCTGCTCGGCTTCTCCTTCTTCAGCCTCACGGGCGGCTACTTCGGGCTGGATTCGGTGGAGGAGGTGCGCGGATACCTGAGCTCGCTGCAGAACATCCACGACACCAGCATCCACGGTGGCTGGGTCGGCTTCCTCTTCTACGGGATCACGATCCTGATGATCGGCTTCGTGCTCTCGAGGGGTATCTCGGGCGGGATCGAGAAGCTGGCGCTCTACGGGATGCCGATCCTCTTCGCCTTCGCCTTCATCCTGATGATCCGGGTGCTGACGCTGCCGGCCACCGCGGTGGGCTCCCCATCCGAAGGGCTGGCCTTCATCTGGACGCCCGACCTGGCCGCGCTGGGCAACGCCCGCGTCTGGCTCGCCGCTATGGGGCAGATGTTCTTCACGCTCTCCCTGGGGATGGGCACCATCCACACCTACTCCTCCTTCCTCTCGGAGGAGGACGACATCACCCTCACGGGTCTAGCCACCGCCTCGACTAACGAGTTCGCCGAGGTGGTCCTTGGCGGCACCATTGCGATTCCGGCGGCTGTCACCTTCTTCGGCGTCTCCGGGCTGGCGGCGATCTCGGGGACCTTCGACCTTGGAATCGTCGCGATGGCGGTCGTCTTCCAGTCCCTACCGGGTCCGGAGATGCTCGGCCGGGCGATCGGCTTCATGTGGTTTTTCCTCCTCTTCATCGCCGGGATCACCTCCTCGGTGGCGCTCGCCTCGCCCGCCATGGCCTTCATGCAGGAGGAGTTCGGCTTCCGGCGGAAGAACGTCGCGCGTGGTTTGGTGGTGATCGCCCTGCTGCTGGGGCTGGCGAACGTCTGGTGGCTGGCGGGCGGCTTCCTCGACGAATGGGATTACTGGGCGGGAACCTTCGGGCTGGTGGTCTTCGCCTTCATCGAGATCTGGATCATCCGTCTCGCCTTCGGGATGGACAACTTCTGGGAGGAGCTGCACCACGGTGCCGACCTGCGCGTACCGGGCTTCTTCCTCTTCGTGCTTAAGTGGATCTCCCCCGCCTTCATCACGGGGCTGCTGCTCTGGTGGGGCTGGACGGAGGCGCTACCGAGGGTGATGATGGATGGATTTCCCGCCGAGCAGCATGCGACGCGCTGGGGCTCACGCCTGCTGATCGTAGCGATGCTGATCGTGGGTGTGCTGCTCATCCGCCGCGCCTGGCAGAACCCGAATCGCGGGCTCGGCGCGCCGGTACGACCCGCCACTGCGAGGGAGGTACGATGATCATCCTGTCGCTAGCTATCCTGTTTCAATCCCCCGCGGCGGAGGCGGCGGCGCGCGAAGGTCTGAGCACCTTCGCGCTTGGCTTCATGCTCCTCAGCATGGCCGCCGTTATCACGCTCACCGTCTGGTGCTTCACGAAGATCCTGAGCGGGAGGACGCACTTCGATCCGGACGGGACGGGCCCCGCGCACTCGCCGGTTCGCGGCGAGGTGGATCAAGCAAACGCTCCGCGCCGACGATGATGACTGCCGCCGGTGGGGATCGCGGGGATGCCCGACCCCGCGTCGCCGGGGGCCCATGCGCGGATGATCCTTCCAGAGGAGAGAGCCGTGTCTGATACAAAGACTTCTGCCGCCGCCCCTGTCGAGGAGACCGGCGGCGCCGCCGTCGAGCCCACCGCCGCCGAGGCCGAGGAGGGGCTGACTCCTTTCCAGGCCGTGAACCAGCAGTTCGACCGTGCCGCCGAGCTGCTCGGCCTCTCGGAGGACCTGGCGGTCGCGCTGAAGACGCCCTTCCGCGAGGTGATGGTCGAGCTCCCCCTTCGTTGCAGCGACGGGGAGATCCGCACCTTCCGCGGCTACCGCGTGCAGCACGACAGCTCACGCGGCCCGATGAAGGGCGGGCTGCGCTACCATCCGGAGGTGGACCTAGACGAGGTGCGGGCGCTCGCCGCCCTGATGACCTGGAAGACCGCGGTCGTCGACCTCCCCTATGGCGGCGCCAAGGGCGGGATCAGCTGCGATCCGCGCCAGCTCAGCCAGAGCGACCTCGAGCGAATCACCCGCCGCTTCGTCGCCCGCATCGAGAAGTTCATCGGCCCGCAGGAGGACATCCCCGCGCCGGACGTCAACACCAATCCGCAGGTGATGGCGTGGATCGTCGACGAGTACTCGAAGTTCCACGGCTTCAGCCCCGCGGTGGTGACCGGCAAGCCGATCGAGCTGGGAGGCTCGCTCGGCCGCGCCTCCGCCACGGGACGCGGGGTGCTCTTCGCCGTCGAGCGCGCCGCGGCAGACCAGGGGATGTCGCTCGAGGGTGCTCGGGTGGCGGTGCAGGGATTCGGCAACGTCGGGAGCTGGGCGGCGCACTTCCTGGCCGAGGCAGGTGCGCGGGTGGTGGCGGTGAGCGACGTAGAGGGAGGGATCTTCGCGCCCGACGGCCTCGACATCGACCGCCTGCGCGAGGAGGTCACCAGCAGCGGTACGGTAGTCGGCTTCGCCGGGACGGAGCGGATCTCCAACGAGGAGCTGCTCACCCTCGACGTGGAGATCCTGGTGCCCGCTGCGCTCGGCAACGTGCTTACCGGGAGGAACGCGCGCGACGTGCGCGCCAGGCTCATCGCCGAGGGCGCCAACCACCCGACGACGCCGAGGGCCGACGAGATCTTCATCGAGCGCGGCATCACCGTGCTCCCGGACATCTTCGCCAACGCGGGGGGCGTGACCGTCTCCTACTTCGAGTGGGTGCAGAACCTCCAGCAGTTCCGCTGGAGCGAGGAGCGCGTCGATACCGAGCTGCGCGCCATCATGAACACCGCGTACGACTCGATCCGCGAGATCGCGACGGAGTTCTCGACCGACCTGCGCACTGCCGCCTTCGTGCTCGCCATCCGCCGCGTGGCCGAGGCCACACGCTTGCGCGGCGTGTGACGGAATCCGGCGGGGGAATGCTCGCCGTACCACCGGAGCGCGCCGCCGGTCTGCGCGAGGCGCTCGACCGGCTGCTGGCGGCCCGCCATGTGGTGCTCACCACCCACCTCAACGCGGATGGCGACGGAGCAGGCTCCGAGACGGCGGTAGCCGCCTGGCTGGAGGGGCGGGGAATCCGCGCTTCCATCCTCAACCCCACCCGCTTCCCTGACCCGTTCCGCTTTCTGCTGCACCGGCTGGAAGTGGTGGTGGAGTGGGAGGAAGGGAAGGGCAGGGCGGTGGAGAAGACTCTCGATGGCGCGGACCTCTTCCTGGTGCTCGACACGAGCGAGGCGCCTCGCCTCGCCGGCCTCGCCCAGCGGCTCCCGCCGGAGCGCACCCTCGTCATCGACCATCACCCGCCGGGGCCATCGGTGGTCGGCAGCTTCGCGGTGCAGGACCCCACAGCCGCGGCCACGGGTGAGCTGGTCTACGACCTGATCCGTCTCGCCGGCGATCCGTTGCAGCCTCAGGTGGCCGCCGGCATCTATGTGGCGATCGTCACCGACACCGGCTCCTTCCGCTACAGCAACACCTCGCCACGTGCGCATGCCATCGCCGCCGAGCTGCTCCAGTACGGGGTCGATCCGGAGGCGATGTACCGCCGCCTCTTCGCCACCTATCCCCGGCGCCGCATCGACCTCCTGCGCGAGGCGCTCGGCGCTCTGGAGAGCGACCCGCGCGCGCCAGTCGCATGGATCACCCTCACCGACGCTCTGGTGCGTGCCACCGGCGCCACCGTCGAGGACATCGAGGGCCTCATCGAGTACCCGCGCTCCATCGAAGGCACCGAGGTCGCCCTGCTCTTCCGCGAGCTGCCCGACGGCCTTACCAAGATCTCCTTCCGCTCCAATGGAAACGCGGACGTCAACCGCGTCGCGCGGCAGTTCGGCGGCGGGGGGCACGTGAAAGCCGCCGGTGCCACGGTGCCCGGTCTCCCCTCCGAGGTCGTTCCCCGCGTGCTGGCGACGGTTCGCGAGGCGCTGCCTTCGACGCAAGCCCCCTCTCAGGCTTCTCCCTCCAGGTAGGTGTAGCCCGCCAGACCGTCGATGTAGTCTGCGATGAAGCTGTTCGCTTCCTGCCTCGTGAGCCCCTTCGCCTTCTGCACCTTGCGGCGGAAGGTGCTGATCAGGGTCTGCGCCTCGAACTGCACATAGCTGAGCACCTCGGTCACCGTATCGCCGTGCACCAGATCGGTGATCTCGTAGCCGCTATCGGAGAGCCGCAGGTGCACCGCGTTCGTGTCGCCGAAGAGGTTGTGCATGTCGCCCAGGATCTCCTGGTACGCCCCGGTGAGGAAGATCCCCAGGATGTACGGCTCCTCGTGGGTGTAGGGGTGCAGCTCGAGGGTGCGCTTGGGCTCGCGCCAGCCGATGAAGAGATCGATCTTCCCGTCCGAGTCGCAGGTGACGTCCTGCAGGGTGCCGCGCCGCGTCGGTTCCTCATCAAGGCGATGGATCGGCATGATCGGGAAGAGCTGGTCGATCGCCCACGAGTCGGGGAGTGACTGGAAGAGCGAGAAGTTGCAGAAGTAGCGATCCGTGAGGATGACGTCCAGCTCGGGGATGATGTCCTCGTACTCGTCCGGGTCCTCGGCAGCCATCCGCGCCACCCGGTTGACGATCGCCAGGTGGTAGCGCTCGATCGCCGCGCGGTCGCGCAGGGTGAGCACCCCGCTGGTGAAGAGGATCTGCGCCTGCTCTTTGGCGAAGGTCGCATCGTGGTACACCTCGCGCAGGTTGCGCTCGGTGATCTCCTGGCAGGTGGCGGCCAGCTCGTGCACGAGGGTATGTGCCTCCTCCGGCACCTCGCTGGGCGGCTGGGCGAGCTGCGTCTCCAGGTCGATCACGTTGACCAGCAGCAGCGCATGGTGCGCCGTCAGCGCCCGCCCCGACTCGGAGATCACGTGCGGCATCGGCAGCTCGTTCTCGCGGCACGCCTCGGCGAGCGAGTAGATGATGTCGTTGGCGTACTCCTGGATCGAGTAGTTGACGCTCGCCGCCGCGGTCGAGCGCGAGCCCTCGTAGTCCACGCCCAGCCCGCCGCCGACGTCCACGTGGGTGACGTCCACCCCCAGCTGCCGCAGCTCCACGTAGAAGCGGCTGACCTCCGACATTCCCAGCTTGATGTTGCGGATGTCCGGGATCTGCGAGCCCAGGTGGAAGTGGATCAGCTTGAGGATCTCCAGCCGCCCCGCCGCTTCCAGCTTGTCGAGCACCTGCACCAGCTGCGAGGCGTTCAGCCCGAACTTGCTCCGCTCGCCCGCCGTCTCCTGCCAGCGTCCTGCGCCGGTCGAGGAGAGCTTGATGCGGATGCCCGCGGTGGGTGTGACCCCCATCTCGACGGCCACCTTGAGCAGCACGTCCACCTCGCTGATCTTCTCGAGCACGATGAAGACCTGATGCCCCAGCTTCTGGCCCATCAGGGCGAGGCGCATGAACTCCTCGTCCTTGTAGCCGTTACAGACGATGACGTGGTCCGTCCGCTCGGTGAGCGCCAGCACCGCCTGCAGCTCGGGCTTGCTCCCCACCTCGAGACCCACGCCGTAGTCGCGCCCGAAGGCGACGATCTCCTCCACGACGTGGCGCTGCTGGTTCACCTTGATCGGGTAGACGCAGGTGTAGCCGCCCTCGTACTCGAACTCCTCGATGGCGTGGCGGAAGCGCTCGGTGAGCGACTCGATGCGGGTACGCAGGATGTCCGAGAAGCGCA